>NZ_JASOOL010000020.1:0-2638 GCF_030217745.1 Bifidobacterium sp. UMB1197
AAAACAGGATTAACACTCTTGCGCATCATAGCCAATCCTATAGCAAGAACGATTGCAATAATCATAGACAAGAATGTAAGTATAAGAGTCCAACCAATACCAGCAAGAACGTTCTCGTTAAAAATGTACTTCCAAACGATTGCCCACTCAAATCTAGGATTTGTAGCAATTGAATACACAAGAGCACACGCTATAATCGCCACAATAATGCCAGATATAATTGGCCCAGGATTTTTTACCGGCAAAATGCGCTCGTTGTTGTTCTTTTTAGCAAACATGTTCATAATCCTACTCTAAACAACCAAAAACAATCAGACTTTTGGATTTACTTCTGGGTGCTTAATCATAACGTCTTCAACGCCCCATGCCTTCATTATTTCTTGATACGCGCCCGTTTGTATTAGCTTTTCAATACCAGCTTTTATTGCTTCCACAAGCTGAGTATCTCCTTTTTGAGCAATAATGCCCATAAGAGCTTTATCGCGGCTTTTACCCAGCGGCTCCAACTGACCGTCCGTTTGATCAATCGCAAAACTAGAAACAGGAGCGTCTGCATACATAACGTCTGCACGACCCGCCACTACTGCAGTCGTAGCATCCGTTTGTTCCCTAAAAGCAAGAACATCTAATGGAGCTTTACGACTTGCCTTGCAAACATCTCTAGCACCATACATTTGAGTTTCGCTTGTTGTGCCAACTTGTACAGACACTTTTTTACCGCATAAGTCGTTAAGATTCACATTTGTTGGATTGCCTTTTCTAACAACAAAAAGCAAACCAGCATCCGCGTACGTTACAAAGTCAACCGACTTTTCTCGCTCTTTGCTAACCGTAAATCCCGAAACACCAATGTCGAATTTGCTTCCAACAGATGGCAAAATCGCATCAAATGGCGCGTGAACAATGCGAAGCTTTAACCCCATTAATTTTGCTAACGCTTTGTTTAAGTCTATTTCGTAGCCTACAACCGTTTTTCCATCTCGAGCATAAAATCCTGCTGGTGCATATCCAACATTAGTACCCATTACAAGCTCGCCACTTTCAACAAGCTTTTTTGGCAGCATTGCAGCAATATTTTTATCTTTTTTAATACGATTAACGTCGTAGCTACGCGCTAAAAGAGGATCTGGCCCAACCGCATCGCTTGTTCCACAAGCGCTAGAAAATCCTAGTAAAGATAGCGACGTAAACGCAGCAACAAATCTTAGCCAACGAGATACACGAACGCCGTTCTTACTATGCGAGTTTGATTCGCATGAAGAACATGCATCACTCATACTAATCTCCGAATAAATTGGATGGAATATTCAAACAATGAACAACTTTACACTATGTTTGTTATTAGGCAAACATGCCAAACATTGTGCAAAATATTCTTTTCGTAAAATTGTTTGAATAATAGTGCTAATCAAAATAAAAAGGCTGCAGTAAACACCACAGCCATAAATTATTCATGATTTTACGCAAAATGCCTTAATTTTTACGTATTTATATTTATATGTTAAGCTTACAAAACGCTGTGCAGAAAATCTTTAAACCTTTCGGTTTGCGGATTATCTATAACTCCAGACGTTCCACATTCAACAACTTTTCCACCGTCCATAAACACAACCTGATCTGCAACTTCTCGAGCAAAACCAATCTCGTGCGTTACAACAATCATTGTCATGCCATCGTTTGCCAAGTCTCGCATAACATTAAGCACTTCTCCAACTAGCTCTGGATCTAGCGCAGATGTAGGCTCATCAAAAAGCATGATTTCTGGCTTCATTGCAAGCGCGCGAGCAATCGCAACTCGCTGCTGCTGCCCGCCCGAAAGCTGAGAAGGATAATGATCTACGCGGTCTGCCATTCCAACGCGCTCAAGCTCTTTAACCGCTAAATCGTGAGCTGCAATTTTATCCATGTGCAAAACGTGCACTGGCGCTTCCATAACGTTTTCAATAGCCGTCATATGTGGGAACAAGTTAAAACGCTGGAACACCATTCCAAGCTTTGCGCGCTGAGCCGCAATCTCGTTATCGTTTAATGCCTGCAAAACCTCTTTGCCCTTACGCATAACGGTTTTTACACCAATGCGCTCGCCGTAAATGGTGATTTTTCCAGATGTGATTGTTTCTAGCTGATTCACCAATCGCAGCAAAGTTGACTTTCCACTTCCCGAAGGCCCAAGTATGACTGTTACGCTTCCTGGCTTAACAGTCATATTAACGCCCTTAAGAACTTGCAAATTGCCAAAGCTCTTATGTAAATCACTTATAACCACTGCTGGAACATCATTATTAATATGATTCTGATTTTGCACGTCTTGCTCTGCAGCTGTTGTATTACTTGCCATTTTTCCTCAAATCTAATCAAAACTAATGGAATTTTATCATTGATAATGCACTTATATGTAATGCGCTTATAAACACCTATAAGCACTCCGATTAACGCAACTTACGCATTAAAACCAAGCATTGTTGCATTATTGCGACCATTTACCGCATTGCTAGCGGCTTTAATGGCCTTGTCTCCGCGCTTTGCAGCATTCGAGTTGATTTGCGTATTGTTTACAATGTCTTTTGCTTCGAATCCTTTGCCAAAATGCTTTTCCAACATAACCTGCAAAACCATCAAAACAGACGTAATCACCAAA
>NZ_JASOOL010000021.1:0-1514 GCF_030217745.1 Bifidobacterium sp. UMB1197
TGATATGTACCCCTTTTTCTGGACAGTTAGTGAAAGGGTTATTTCATGTCAACTGGTAGATATAGTTACGAGTTCAAAATCATGTGTGTTGACTTATATCGTCAAAACCAAGAATTACCAACACCTGATACTACTACTAGAAATAATTTTCGTGGTACTGTCTCATACTGGTCGCGTCTAGTAGATGCTAACGGGGTTGAGGTGCTTAAACCAAGTGTTAAATATAAGTTTTGGGATCCGAAGGAAGAGCTTTTCCTTGTTAATCAAGTTCTTTCTGGGAAAAACATGAGCCAGGTTGCAATCGAGAACGGGTTAACGAAAAGCCAAGTAAAAAGATGCATGCAAATATACGAAACTGAAGGCTATATTGGTTTAGTAAAACATACTCATAAAAAACCAGTAAAACATACTCGTAAAAAACCAGTAAAAGAGCCTCGTATGAACAGTAAAAACAGGAAAAATGTTGATCCTTTAACAATGAGTGAGCGTGAAGAACTTAAGTTTCTTCGTGAAGAAAACGAGCGTATTAAAGCGGAGATTGCAATAATAAAAAAACTCGATGCCTTGAGGCGGGAAAAGTGGGAGTCTCGTCTCAAGGCGAAAAAGCAGCAGCAGTTAAACAACTTGTTAAACAGGGATATAAGCTGAAACATCTTCTTTACGCTATAGGAATGCCAAGGTCTACTTACTATTTCGAGATAAGTAAATCACATGTTGTTTATATGAGAAACAAGGATTTAATGGAGCTTATTCAAGAAATATTTGCTCACCATAAAGGCAGGTATGGTGTTAGAAGAGTGCATGGTGAGCTATTAAACCGTGGGATTATGGTTAATCATAAGCGTGTTCAACGTTTAATGCGCATTATGCAGCTGGCTGGTAAGCGTCCGAAGGAAAAATATCATTCATACTTGGGCAAGGTTGGTAGAGTCGCGGATAATATTATTAACCGTGATTTTACTACTACTGCTCCTTTACAGAAGTGGACTACTGATGTTTCACAGTTTACTTTCCAGTGGGGTAAGTGTTATCTTTCACCAATACTTGATATGCATACGAATGAGATTATTTCTTATGATTTATCCTTGCACCCTGATTTAAAGCAGGTAAAACGCATGTTAAGTAAGGCTTTTAAGCGTTTTTCAACGTTTAAAGGGCTTATATTTCATTCTGATCAGGGTTGGCAGTATAGGCATGATTATTTTATAAGTTCTTTGAAAGAACACGGGATTATTCAGTCTATGAGCCGTAAGGCTAACTGTTATGATAACGGGATTATGGAATCGTTTTTTGGTAGGATGAAAAACGAGATGTATTACGGTCACGAGCATGAGTTTGCTTCGTTCGCTGAGTTTTCTCAAGCAGTGAAAGAGTATATTTATTACTATAACAACGAGAGAATCCAGAAGAAGACCGCATGGATGCCTCCTGCTAAATACAGGGAAGTATCCACGCAGCGTGGATAGTGTGATTAAGTAAAAGGGATATGTGTCCAGAAAAAGGGGTACATATCA
>NZ_JASOOL010000022.1:0-1060 GCF_030217745.1 Bifidobacterium sp. UMB1197
GGCAGATCAAAAACATACCGGCTGAATGAACAATTTGGTTGGAAAGGCACCGTAACCAACCACAAAAAGGCACTCAAAAACGGCTTTAGTGTCATTCAGGGCGGCCGGATTTAAAGAGCCAGCGGCAGGCGGACAATCAGGGGCTACGTGTTAACGTTTTGACCATGATTGTCTATCCTGCATTGCTCTTTTGCCGCCTCAAAATCCCTTGCGTGTTTTTGCTCCCCGATCTCCAGAACGACCGAGCCGCCACGGTTCCGGCAGCGCCTTGAGCGCAACCGGAAACCGTCTGGGGAGAACCCCAGACCCCCATCGCTGTAACACCGACGGTCTACGACCACCTGCCAACCGCGTGGCTGCCTGTTCCGTGCAAATGGGCTTTGCAGCGGGCTGACGCGGTTCCTGGCGACCTGAAAGCCCTTGGTTAGGGGTATCGGCGCGCCTGACCTCCTGAGAGCCTCTGTAAGCGTTTTTCGCGCCTTCCATGCCCTGACGGGCATTTAAAACCCGTTTCGTGCGCCTGAGAGCTTCTGAGAGCGTTTGAAGAGCTATCTGGCGACTCATCCCCGAAAGAACAACAACGGGATCACCGACAACATGCGAGAGGTGATCCCGCTCGCCGCAAGTCGATGACCGAGCGTAGCGAGCGAATCGACGAGGAAGCGGAAGAGAACCGGAAGCCACATTGAGCACTTACGCACTGATGCGGGGTGTCGGGGTGAAGCCCTGACCAGGTGGTAATCGTATCGGCGTGCGTGCGCGGTCATACGATTACACATCCTGTCCCGATTTCTGAGGCGTTTTAACGGTGAACGGACGGCAAAAACACGATGGAGCTGTTGAACGTGAAAACCACGAAATCTGGCAAAAATCACGGCTGGCGAGGCTTGCAGAGGAGTAAGCCAGTATACACTCCGCTATCGCTACGTGACTGTGTCAGGGCTTCGCCCCGACACCCCAAAAGGGCGTTGCGTTGCGCGCAACACCCTTGCCTAGAATAGATCTTTTACGCCGATTTGTAACTTGTTGTTTTTTTAGTGTGTTTTTTGTTTACCTGTCG
>NZ_JASOOL010000023.1:0-633 GCF_030217745.1 Bifidobacterium sp. UMB1197
AGTCTTAGGCAACTTCTTGCCATCATTCTTCTTCTTCTCAACTTCAGGCTTGCCTGGCTTACCTGGCTGACCTGGCTGACCAGGAACTGGAACACCTGGAACACCAGGAAGAGTAGTTGGAGCCAATGGATCAGTAATCTGTGGAAGATCAGCAGGAAGCTTCACGCCAGCAGCAATAGCAGCGTTATAATCCTTCTTATACTTCTTCAAAGCAGCATTGTAAACAGCAGAAGCCTTCTCAGCCTCGCGCTTAGCCTTGTTAAACTCAGCATTAGCCTTATTGAAATCAGCCTGAGCAGCATCCAACTCAGCCTGAGCACGCTTCTCAGCATCAACCAAATCGTTGTAAGCAGTTGGGTTAGAAACATCCTCGCCAGCAGCCTTTGCATCAACAACACGCTGATGAGCAGCCTTGAAGTTAGCCGTAGCAGCAGACAAAGCAGCATCAGCAGCAGACAAAGCAGCATACTTCTCGCTGTAAGTCTTCATCTTATCAGCCTTATTAGCAGTAGCTTCATCAAGAGCAACCTTATCGGAAGAAACAAGACCAATAAAACCAGCCTTAGTAGTTGGAGTCACCTCTTCAGGCTGCTTTGGATCAGGAGTTGGAGTATCGGAAGAACCCATAACCTC
>NZ_JASOOL010000024.1:0-424 GCF_030217745.1 Bifidobacterium sp. UMB1197
CCGGCGAGGTTATTGGCGCGACGCAACTTACTGAAGGCGAGTTGATTGTTGAAGCTGGCGGAAGAGCCGAAAATACCGTGGTCACGGGGGCTGGCTGGTTGAAAGTGGCAACCGGTGGGATAGCCAAATGCGCACAGTACGGTAACAATGGCACGCTATCGGTCAGCGACGGTGCCATTGCCCCAGATATTGTTCAGTCCGAGGGAGGCGCAATTAGTCTCTCTACTCTCGCTACGGTTAATGGCCGCCATCCCGAAGGTGAATTCAGCGTTGATAAAGGTTATGCCTGCGGTTTGTTGCTGGAAAACGGCGGTAACCTGCGTGTACTGGAAGGCCATCGCGCGGAAAAAATCATTCTCGATCAAGAGGGCGGCCTGGTGGTCAATGGGACAACCTCAGCGGTCGTGGTAGATGAAGGTGGTGA
>NZ_JASOOL010000025.1:0-390 GCF_030217745.1 Bifidobacterium sp. UMB1197
TTGGCTTGTCTCTTAATGAGGCTGCGTATTTGTCGGAGATTGTTCGTGCTGGCTTGGAGGCTGTGGATGCTGGTCAGGTTGAGGCTGCTCAGGCTTTGGGTATGGGTAGGTCTTTGACTATGCGTAGGGTTGTTTTGCCTCAGGCTATGCGTATTATTGTTCCGCCTTTGGGTAATGAGACTATTGGTATGCTTAAGACTACGTCTTTGGTTTTGGCTGTGCCTTTTACTTTGGAGCTTCAGTTTGCTACTAATGCTGTTGCTAATCGTATTTATAAGCCGATTCCGCTTCTTATTGTTGCTAGTATTTGGTATTTGGTGATTACGTCTGTTTTGATGGTTTTGCAGGTTATGTTGGAAAAGCATTTTGGCAAAGGATTCGAAGCAAAAG
>NZ_JASOOL010000026.1:0-377 GCF_030217745.1 Bifidobacterium sp. UMB1197
CCAGCCTTAGTAGTTGGAGTCACCTCTTCAGGCTGCTTTGGATCAGGAGTTGGAGTATCGGAAGAACCCATAACCTCTTTATAATGCTTCTTAGCAGCATCCAAAAGGGTATCCTTAGCATCAAGATCCAAACGAGCAGCAAGCAAGTCAGCATTAGGAGCATCAGCAGGACGAGTATTCACTGCAGAAGCATCCGCATTAAGAACACCAGCATCAATAGCAGCCTGCTTAGCAGTAGCTTTAGCAGGCTCAGCTACCTCGGCAGCATCAAGCTGACCATCTGACTTGACGATTCCAGCCGCCTTTGCAGCAGCAAGACCTGCATCATACTTATCCTGTGCCTGCTTAGCTTCAGCTACAGCAGCCTCATACTTAGT
>NZ_JASOOL010000027.1:0-370 GCF_030217745.1 Bifidobacterium sp. UMB1197
AGCTCCTATACTGCTCTATTCCTTGATTTCGAAGTTTACGATTTTCTGCTTCAACTTCTTTGATACTTTTACCATGTCCAGCCAGTTCAAGCAGTTTAGCAATTCTATCTTTTGTCGCATCTTTATCAACTGCGCCAAAAGTTCCAACAACTAGGTAATCATCAGGAGAACCAAGATTTTTTGCTCTTGCCATTTTTTCTACAGTCCTGCCCCACGCTTTCCAACTATCGCGCGCATTTTGTTCTTTTTTGTCCCAATCTTTAAGGACAAATTCTTTACGTCTGATCTCCTTATCAAGCTCTGAACTCCGTTGCTCCTTTTCGGTAACAGCTTTCTCCCGTTCAGCAACTGCTAATTCTCTTGAGCTAAT
>NZ_JASOOL010000028.1:0-359 GCF_030217745.1 Bifidobacterium sp. UMB1197
TCGACGCCAACGGCGTTTACGCAGTCTTCAACTACTGCATCCAGTTTGCGTGCCAGCTGCGTCTGGCTGACGTCATGCTGATACTGACCTACGCCGATAGATTTCGGATCGATTTTCACCAGCTCCGCCAGCGGATCTTGCAAACGACGGGCGATAGATACAGCGCCACGCAGCGAAACGTCGAGATCCGGGAACTCCTGCGCTGCCAGCTCGGAAGCCGAGTAAACCGACGCGCCTGCTTCGCTGACGATCACTTTCTGCGCGGTCACTTTCGGGAACTGCTTCTGCACGTCGAGATAGAAACGTTCGGTTTCGCGAGATGCTGTACCGTTGCCGATCGCCACCAGTTCAACGTTATG
>NZ_JASOOL010000002.1:0-306525 GCF_030217745.1 Bifidobacterium sp. UMB1197
TTTGGTGATTACGTCTGTTTTGATGGTTTTGCAGGTTATGTTGGAAAAGCATTTTGGCAAAGGATTCGAAGCAAAAGCAGATAGCATTCATAGCAACAGATAGCATTAATTGCAAAACATGTAGATTAATTACAAAACATAATTGCAAAACGAGTAGAAACACACACGTTTTATAACGTAGAATAGAAAATTATGTGTGGAATTGTTGGATACGCAGGTTTTGGCACAGTTTGCTCAAAGCCTTTAGAAGTTTGCTTAAACGGATTAGAACGCTTAGAGTACAGAGGCTATGATTCTTCTGGTGTAGCTCTTGCTGCTCCAGGAATGGATTCTATATGCGTGCGCAAAAAAGCTGGTCGCTTAGCTGTTTTAAGAAAAGATATAGCCGAAAATCCAATGCCAGAGGCGAGCGTTGCAATAGGCCACACACGTTGGGCTACAAATGGTGCTCCATGCGATTTAAATGCGCATCCACACATTAGTGCAGACGGAAAAATCGCCCTTATTCACAACGGTATTATTGAAAACGCTATTAGTCTTAAAGAACAAATGCAAAAAGAAGGCATAGAGTTTTCATCTCAAACAGATACAGAAGTGGCAGCCAAAGCGCTTGGAAAAATCGCAAACCAAATAATTGAAGAAACTGGTAAACCAGATCTTTTTAAAGCAATAAGACAAGTTGCAAAAATTCTTAAAGGAGCTTTTACTCTACTTGCGGTTGACGTTAGACAGCCTAATATTGTTGCTGCCGTTCGCCACGATTCGCCACTTGTAGTAGGTGTTTCAAATAACGAGTATTTTCTAGGTTCCGATGTTGCGGCTTTTGTAGAATACACAGATAAGGTTCTTGAAGTTGGTCAAGATCAGGCCGTTTTAATCGGAGATATAGAGGGGAACGGAAAAGCACAGCTTCGTCTTACAGATTTTGACGGCAATGAGATTGAAAACCCTAGTTACTTTACTGTAGACTGGGATGCTTCGGCTGTAGAAAAAGGCGGATGGGATTCCTTTATGGATAAAGAAATCCACGAAGATCCGCATGCTGTAGCTGATACTTTGCGCGGGCGATTTGACGCAAAAGGGAACATTATTCTAGACGAAGTTAGGATTAGTCAAGATATTTTGCGTTCAATCGATAAGATAATAGTGGTGGCTTGTGGAACAGCAAGCTACGCTGGATTAGTTGCAAAATATGCGATTGAACATTGGGTGCGCGTGCCAGTGGAGGTGGAGCTGGCTCACGAGTTTAGGTACAGAGATCCAATTTTAACGCATAGAACGCTTGTTGTTGCAATCTCGCAGTCTGGCGAAACAATGGACACGCTAATGGCATTAAGGCATGCGCGAGAGCAGGGTAGCCGCGTGCTTGCTATTTGCAACACTCAAGGCTCTAGTATTCCGCGAGAATCGGATGCTGTACTTTACACGCATGCGGGACCGGAAATCGCAGTGGCTTCCACAAAAGCCTTTGTTGCGCAAATCGTAGCTGCATACATGCTTGGGCTTTATTTGGCTCAAGTCAAAGGAACAATGTACAGAGATGAGATTCAGCAAATTGTGTCTCAGCTTAAAGAAATGCCAGATAAAATCCAAAACGTTTTAGATACGCAAGCTGATTCGATTATGCAGGCTGCAAAGCAAACAATCGACGCAAAATCGTTCTTGTTCCTTGGAAGGCATGTTGGATACCCAGTGGCGCTAGAAGGTGCGTTAAAGCTAAAAGAGATTGCGTACACGTTTACAGAAGGCTTTGCTGCTGGAGAGTTAAAGCACGGGCCAATAGCCCTTGTAGACAAAGGCGAGCCTGTTGTTGTGATTGTGCCATCTTCTAGAGGAAGAGACGTTTTGCACGCTAAGGTAATCTCTGGAATCGAAGAAGTTAAGGCGCGTGGAGCGTTTACGATTGCTGTTGCAGAAGATGGAGATCCAGATGCAGAACGCTACGCGGATATTGTATTTTGGCGTCCTAAATGCCCAACTTTGCTAAGCCCGCTTGTAGATGTTGTAGCTTTGCAGATTTTTGCAATGAACATGGCAAAGCTTAAAGGCTACGACGTTGATAAGCCTAGAAATCTAGCAAAATCCGTAACTGTGGAATAGCAGTGAGAGTTATGTATAAAAGAAGCCCGCGCAAAAATCGCAAGCAGATTGTTGACTGTTTTGTTAGGCGCATAATAACTGCTGTTTTATGCGTTTTTGCTGTTGTTTTTTGTGCATCATGCGGATCTGTTGATTCTAGAACAAAAATCACAGTGTGGTCTTGGGAGCCAAGCATGAAGCGGATTGCAGCGGATTTTGAGAAGCAAAATCCCGATATTAAAGTTGCAATCAAAGACACAAGCGGGTATGGCAATCTTAACAGTGCTATTCAAGATGGCTATGGCATGCCAGATGTTGCGCAATTGGAGTACTATGCTTTGCCACAATACGCAGTTAGCGGGCAGCTTTTAGACATTACAGATAGGGTGCAGGGAACTCAAACTTTTTATACTCCAGGATCTTGGTCTTCTGTGCAATTAGGTGGGCGTATATACGGTTTGCCAATGGATTCGGGGTCTTTGGCGTGGTTTTATAATCAAGACGTGTTTAACCAGGCAGGCGTGGACGCTACGCAAATTCACACTTGGAAAGACTATATTCACGCTGCAAGAAAGCTAAAAAGCATAGGCGTTTACATTGCTGCCGATTCTGGTGATGCAAGCTTTTACAACGCTATGATTTGGCTTTCGGGCGGCCACCCGTTTATTACTTCGCACGACGGAAAAACCGTTACAGTTCGCTTAAGTAAAGACAAGGGAACAAAGGATTTTACTAAATTCTGGCAGTCTATGATTGACGAAGACTTAGTTGATACAAGACTTACAACCTGGACTCCAGCTTGGAAGAACGCTGTTGGGTCTGGCAATGTTGCTTCCGTTTTTGCTGGAGCTTGGATGACATCGCTTTTAATGCGCGATATTCCGGGGGGAGCAGGGTTGTGGCGTGTTGCAAGAGTTCCAACAATGGATGGCAAAAATCATAATGCGCAAATGGGTGGGTCTGCGCTAAGCGTTTTGCAGTCTAGTAGAAAGCCAGAAGCTGCAATGCGTTTTGTTGATTTTGTTTGCCACACTCAAGAAGGCATTAAAGAACGCGTTAGTGCGGGAGCGTTTCCAGCAGACGTTGTAACTCTTAGAGATAGCGCATTTTTAAATAAGACTACTGTTTTGGATTCTCGGGGGATTAAAGTGCCGTATTTTGGCGGTCAACGCTTTAATCGAGTCTTTGCTGATGCAGCGCAACATGTGTATACGGGGTACAAGTATTTGCCATTTGAAGTTTATTCGCGTAGCGATTTTCGTTCCACAGTTGGATTGGCTTACGATTGGAATCGAAAGTCAAAAGCGCGTTTAAACATTAAAGCCATGATTGACGCTGGAATTAAGCAAGATGATGGCAAGGATTTTGTTCTTCCAGACGATCCTGGTCCTAAGATTCGGCTTAAAGATGGAATTGCGCTTTGGAAAAAAGACTTAAAAGAATACGGGTATAATCAGGGCTTTGTTGTGCGCTAGTGTGTTAGTGTGCTTGTGCGCTAGCGCACTAGAAAAGTCGTCTAGCAGCCCGTTGTTCTTCTATAAATCTCGTACATTCCTTTAAAAATCAAGTTTGGATCGTAGTAATCGATTGCTTTAACATCTTTTTCAAAAAGACGACCCAATCCGCCTGTTGCAACAACCTTAAAAGGCTCGTCTATCTCTATTTTAAATTGCTCAATCGTGCGCTCAATGCCACCTAAGAAGCTGTAGTAGAGTCCAGCCTGCATAGCGGGACGAGTGGATTTTGCCAAAACGGATTTAGGGCGCGAAATCTCAACTTCTGGAAGCTGAGCCGCATTATCCCATAGTGCTGCCGCAGCCGAACTAATTCCCGTGCAAATAAGTCCGCATGTAATGGCTGCGTTTTCATCAACGTAGTTATAGGTTGTAGCAGTGCCAAAGTCAATTACCAATACCGGGCCGCCGTATTCTTTAAACGCTCCAACACAATCCGCTAAGCAGTCTGCGCCTAAGGATCGTGGCTCGTCAATCCTAATATTTACGCCAGTTTTTACGCCAGGGCCTACAATCATAGGGTCGATTTGCAAAAACTTAACAATGCTTGCGCGGAAGGAGTGCATAACTTTTGGAACAACCGAAGCAACAATAACATCTTCAACATCGTTTACGCTAAAACCGCTTAAATTAAGGAATTGCGTAATCATAATGCCGTATTCGTCGGAAGTGTGATTTGCTTTTGTAGTCATTCTATAAGTGCCCACAATCTTGCCGTTATCTAAGAATCCAAGCACAATATTCGTGTTGCCAATATCGACTGCTAAAAGCATAACCGCCTCCAGTGTGTTTGTGTGTTGCCAAACTTAAGTATGCGTATCTTTAGAGCAATACTACATTAATGCTAAGTCTGTTGCGGGCAATTACAAGCTTTCCTTGTTTGGAGTTGCGTTTTAGGAAATCACCATCAAAGTGTGTCGGTGTAGAAGAGTAGGTGATAAAGTCGAAAACAATGGCAGCGAGGCTAGAAAGGAAATGTAAATGATAAATCGTCAAGCAATATTGCATAGGCCACTTTCCCAGTATGCGTATTCTACGGCAGAATATTGCTTAACAATTCGCTTGCGTGCGGCAAAGAATAATCTTAGCTCATGCGTTTTGCATTACGGAAATCGCGTTGATTTAACTCCGTTAGACAAGTTCTGCACGCTTAAAATGGAAAAGATTGCAAGTGACGATTACTTTGACTACTATGAAGCGAATATAAGCGGCGATTTAGATAGAGTTTGTTATTACTTTGAGATGCAAGATGCGGATGAGCACTTGTATTTGTACGCCGATACTATTGCGACTGATTTTCCAGAAGATCGTACAGAAGTCTACCAGTTCCCATTTATTCGCCGCGAGGAGATTAGCGACGTTCCACATTGGCTTAAAGAGGCTGTTGTTTACAACATTTTCCCAGATAGTTTTGCAGATTCTAAGCGTGGAATAAGTTGCGCGGCAAAAGATTATTTTGATGAGAAAACTGGCCAAACTTTGCACACTCGTTTGGGTGGAACAATTAGAGGCATAATCGACAATCTTGATTATATTGAGGATTTGGGCTTTAATTGCCTGTATTTAAATCCTATTTTTACAGCTGCAGAATACCATCGTTACGATCTTCTTGATTACTACCATGTTTGCCCTAATTTAGGAACGGACGACGATTTTAGGGAGCTTGTTAGCGAGGTTCATAATCGCGGCATGCACATAATTATTGACGGCGTTTTTAATCATTCTAGTTGGTACTTCTTTGCTTTCGACGATGTTGTTAAAAATGGCGAAAATTCGCAATACAAGGACTGGTTCTACGGGCTAAAGTTCCCTGTTAAGCGCCCCGAAGATGGCGAGCGCCCAAGCTACACGTGTTTTGCGTATGAGCGTAAAATGCCAAAGCTCAATACTTCTAATCCAAAAGTTCGAAACTATTTTATGGACGTTTGCCGCTATTGGCTTGAAGATTTTGATGTTGACGGTTGGCGTTTGGATGTTGCGAATGAGGTTGATAAAGACTTTTGGCGCGCTTTCCGCACTGTTGCTAAAAAGACCAAAAAAGATAGCGTTTTGATTGCGGAGATTTGGGAGAATTCTGAGCGCTGGCTGCAGGGAGACATGTTTGACTCCACTATGAACTACGAGTTCCGCAAAGTTTGCCGCGATTTCTTTGCTTTTGGCAAGATTAACGCGCGCGAGTTTAATAGTCGATTTGTGGATATGCTTTTAAGGTACCCATTCCCGATTGTTCAGGGTCAGTTGAATTTGCTTGATAGCCACGACGTTAGTCGCTTTAGGAGCTTGTGCGCGCAAAATTCCGCGGATTCTGGCGATTCTTGCGAGCAAGATAAGCGATTCCGCTTGGCTGAACTTTGCCTTCTTACATCTGTTGGAACTCCAAGCGTGTTCTACGGTGATGAGCTTGGGGTAGTTGGTTTTGAAGAGTGTGATTATCGCGCGCCTATGCCTTGGGCAAATCCTGTAAAGGATAATCGTGACTTGTTCCGCGAACTTATAAAATTGCGTAGAAGCAACGATTGCTTTGTTCATGGCAATTTTAGGGTTCTTGACTATGACGAGCGCGGAAAGTTTGTGTTTGCGCGTACAACTGATTCTAAGCGTGTTGTAGTGGCTTTAAATGCGTTCAATGAGTCTAATGATTCGTTTAGTGCTTTGCCAGATTGTGAGCCGATTATTAGTTACAATTATGATGCTCAAAATCACTCTATTGGAGCCTTTGGATACGCGATTTTTGAAGTAAAATAGCGATTTGCTGGCGATTTAATAGTGTTTAATGGCGTTTTAATAATAAAAGTGGCACTTAATCAAGTGATTTAAGTGCCACTTTAATTTACAAGAATTTACAATCTTAAGATATCTACAAATCCAACTACAAATCCAAGAAAAGTTGGTGGATTCTTGTGTCTTCGTCAAGCTCTGGGTGGAAAGCTGTGCCAATCTGGTTTCCTTGGCGAGCAGCCACCACGTTGCCGTCTACAGTTGCAAGAGCCTCGGCATTTGGTCCAACTTGCGCAATATAAGGCGCGCGAATAAATGTCATTGGAACTTTGCTAAGACTGCCAAAATTAGATTCGTAGTGGAAGCTTCCAAGCTGGCGTCCGTAAGCGTTTCGCTTAACAGTAACGTCTAGAGTGCCAAATCCGCTAACTTCGTTTCCTTCCACGTTCTTTGCAAGCAAAATCAGCCCTGCGCAAGTGCCAAGAACAGGCATTCCGCTTGCAATTTTCTCGCGCAAAGGCTCAAGCATGTTTTGCTCTTTAAGAAGCTTTGATTGCACAGTGCTTTCGCCGCCAGGCAAAACAAGGCGGTCAAAAGATTGCTCCAAATCTCGCGCTTGACGAAGCTCAATAACGTGCGCGCCCAGCTTTTCCAGCATTAAGCGATGCTCAAGAAAAGCTCCTTGAACAGCTAGAACGGCTACAGTATGCGCGCAATTATTTGTATTGATAGGTGAGTTTGTCAAAATAATTCGCCTCAATCACTCACCGCGATTGGCCATTAAGAGCTTGATTTCTTGCTCGTTAATTCCAACCATTGCCTCGCCCAAATTCTCGGAAAGCTTAGCAATCATCTTAGCGTCTTTGTAATTAGTAACAGCCTTAACGATTGCAGCAGCACGCTTTGCTGGGTCGCCAGACTTAAAGATGCCAGAGCCAACAAAAACGCCTTCAGCGCCAAGCTGCATCATCAAAGCAGCGTCTGCAGGGGTAGCAACGCCGCCAGCGGCAAAGTTTACAACAGGAAGCTTGCCGTTCTGTGCAACGTACTTTACAAGATCAAAAGGCACGCGCAAGGTCTTAGCTTCTTCAAAAAGCTCATCTTCGCGCATGCTTGTAAGCCTGCGGATTGCGGAATTCATCATGCGCATGTGGCGCACTGCCTGAATTACGTCTCCAGTTCCTGGCTCGCCCTTTGTGCGAATCATGGAAGCGCCTTCGTTAATTCGGCGTAAAGCCTCGCCCAAATCCTTGGCGCCGCAAACAAATGGAACTGCAAAATCGCGCTTGTTAATGTGGTACACGTCGTCGGCTGGGCTAAGCACTTCGCTTTCGTCAATGTAATCAATCTCAATGGCTTCAAGCACTTGCGCTTCTACAAAATGACCAATGCGGCATTTTGCCATAACAGGAATAGACACAGCCTCTTGGATTCCGTGAATCATAGCTGGGTCGCTCATTCTAGAAACGCCGCCCGCTGCACGAATATCGGCAGGAATACGCTCCAACGCCATAACGGCGCAAGCTCCAGAATCTTCAGCAATTTTTGCTTGCTCTGGAGTAGTAACATCCATAATTACGCCACCTTTAAGCATTTGTGCAAGCTGGCGATTTAGAGCAGTGCGGTCTTGGCCGCCGTTATTTTGCGGATCCGAAGATTCGTTTACTGTTACTGTAGTGTTCAAGTTCTCTGCCATTATTCCTCGCTTTTTATTGGCGTTTGATTGGCGCATTTTGCGTGCATGTTGTGTAACACGTGTATGTTGTGCGTAACATTTTTATGCGCACGTTTGCAAGTTTACGTCTGATGGAATTTAACCACATTCATAGGATATGTTGATTAAAATGACGATAAATTTTTTGCAAAAACGCATAAATGTCAATCACTTATAAATAAGTTTTTTTTAGACTCGCCCTAGCTTTAATTGACTTGTGAGCAAGCTACGATTGTATACGCCGTTGACTTGTGCTGCAAAAGTGCAGCTTTTCTAAGCAACGAGCTTAAAAATTGAACAGGTATGTATCTAATTCAATCCAGAAAGGTTTGATGAATGGATAACAAAGAACCCAAGAATGGCGCATACTCTAAAGATGTGACCAAAGAATTCTCTGGGCAAGAAAATGCAGAAGAATTGCAGTTTGGCTCTAGCACAGATGCTTCTCTTAACGCTGCGTCTAAAAGTGTGCACAACACTAATAAGCGCGGTTTAGGAAAATTCTGGCTTGTTTCTGTAGCAGTCGTAGTAATCGCAGTAGTTAGCGCGATTATTGCAACGTTTACAGGTCCGCAAAAAAATTCTGCAAGTCAAACATCTTCTGCGCAAGTGTCAAATAAAACCGTGTCAATCGGCTTAAAGCTTGCTCCTACAAATCTTGATATTCGTAACCAGTCTGGCTCTGCTTTAGAGCAGCTGCTGATTGGAAACGTGTACGAAGGCCTTGTAGCTAGAAACGCTAAGAATCAGGTTGTTCCTTCCCTTGCAAAGAGTTGGGAAATAAGCAAAGACGGATTAAAGTACACTTTTAACATGCATAAAGGCCTTGTGTTCTCTAATGGCCACAAGCTTACCGCTAAAGATGCTGAGTGGTCTTTTAATGAGCTTATTGCAAAGAAGTATCGCGGTTCAAACATGGTTGGAAATGTTGAATCTGCTAAGGCAAAGGGCGATTATACGTTTGAAATCAAACTTAAAGAAGCAAATGCAAAGCTCTTGTGGGCGTTGAGCTCTAGGGCTGGCTTAGTCTTCGATAAGCTTGCAGATTATAATGCTAAAACTCAGGCCGTCGGCTCTGGCCCATATCTGGTAGAGAAGTTCGTGCCAAATGACCGCGTTGTGTTAAAGTCAAATCCCCGCTATAAGGGCGCTAATAAGGCAAAAACGTCAAAAGTTGTTGTTCGCTATTTTGTAGACGATGTTGCGGCTGTGGACGCGCTTTCTTCGGGCGCAGTTCAGGCTTTGGCACCTATTAGTGGTCAGCTTGCTAAGCCTTTTAAGGCGAATTCAAAGAAATATGTTGTTAAAGCGGGGAACACCACAGATAAGTTTGTGCTTGCTATGAACATGAATGGGGAGCGCACTAAAGATAAGCGTGTTCGCCAAGCGATTAGGTATGCCATTGATCATAAGCAAATCATTGCTTCGCGAGGAGGCACAGATGCTTTGCTTGGCGGCCCTATTCCTTCTTTGGACCCAGGCTATGAAGATTTAACTAATCTTTACCCGCATAACGTTAAGCGCGCTAAGTCGTTAATGAAGGAAGCTGGTTTTAGTGAGGAAAATCCTTTGCATCTTTCGCTTACTTATCCAAATATCTATGGAACACAACTTGGCGAACAGCTTAGGTCTCAGCTAAAGCAGATTGGCATTGATTTAAAGGTTAATGTTGTTGAGTTTACAACTTGGCTGCACGATGTTTATACCAATAAAAACTACGATTTGTCTATGGTAGATCACAATGAAAGTCACGATTTTGGCCAGTGGGCAGATTCTAAGTATTACTACGGTTACAACAATAAGCAGGTTCAAGATTTGTATGCTAAGGCTATGCTTTGTGCAAATCCTAAGGAGTCTAACAAACTTCTTGCTAAAGCTGCGCGAATAATTAGCCAGGATGCTCCAGCCGATTGGTTGCTTAACTACAAAGTTGTGACGGCGAAGGTAAAGAATCTTGATGGAATGCCTTTTGACATTAATCAGGTTCTTTTGCCGCTATACGACTTGCGACTTAAGTGATTTGGTCTAAATTTCCCGAGTTTGTTTCTTTTTCCCCACGTTTGTTTACGTATTTGGCGATTTTGGGAACAAAAGCAGGCGCGACGACCTGCCTTCGCGCTTAAAGCGTAGCGCGCGAAGGTAATTCGGAGCGCTGAGCCGCTCGAGGCAGAAGCACTGCTTCTGCGCGGCGAAGACGTGAGCGCGCTGTAACGCGCGAACGATTTGACGCTTTTTGTAGCTCAAAATGGTGTGTAGAGCTACAAAAAGCGGAGTTAGTGCGGAAATTCTCGGGAATATTAAATTAAGTAAGGGGTTTGTATGAAGCGCATGATTCTTAGACGCATTGCGCTGTTTTTTGCTGCTTTGTTGTTTATTTCTGCAATCGTATTTCTTGCTCTTAGGGTTTTACCTGGAGACGTTGCTCAAGTTATGGCAGGCTTAAATGCGCCAGCTGGAAAAGTTGAGCAGTTAAGGCACGATTTAGGCTTAAACAAGCCCCTTTTAATGCAATATTTAGAGTGGATTTTTGGCGTTTTTAAAGGCGACTTTGGTGTTTCAATGCTTACGGGTCGTTCTGTTGCGTCTACGATTGCTATGCGCGCTAGCATAACATTCCCTCTTATTTTTCTTGGACTTTTGATTGCGCTCGCAATAGGCATTCCGCTGGGATGTTTGCAAGTTTTGTATTCTGGCAAGTCTTTGCAAGGATTTTTGCGCTTTTGCGCAATTGCAGGCGGATCCATTCCTGCTCTTTGGGGCGGAATGCTTTTAATCATGATTTTTGGCAAAGGCATTGGATTGGTTGGCATTTTCCCTACTCAAGGTTTTCCAACAGATGGCTGGTGTGATTTTGCTAGCGCATTTTCGTCTTTGATTCTTCCAGCATTAACAGTGGGAATTATTGTTGGATCTGGTTTTATGCGATACACGGCGGCCTCGTTAGAGCAGATTTCTAATAGTGATATTGCTTTGCAATCTTTGGCTTGCGGAATGACTAAAAAGCAGATGATTTGGCGCGTTGGCTTGCGATTAGCCTTGCCGCAGCTTGTGTCTGTAATCGGCTTGACTTTTGCGCACATGATTATGGGCGTAATGGTTATTGAAAATCTGTTTTCTCTTCCTGGAATGGGCATGGGTCTTGTGCGCGATGTTGGTTTGCGTGATCTTATATCTGTTCAGGGCAATCTTTTTATGCTTTCTGCATTGTTCTTGCTTGTTGGTTTTGCGATTGACGTTTTGCATCGTTTGCTAGATTCAAGGCTTAGCCAAGATTCAAGTGGGGAGTGATTTAAGTGGGGGCAATTCAAGCAATGATTAAGTTTTTAAGCCGCATTTGGAGCGGAGTTATTGGAAAATTCGTGTGCATTGTTTTGGGCTTGTGGATTTTTGTAGCCGCACTTTCTTTTGTGTGGACGCCCTACTCTCTTCTAGAAACAAACGGCTACCAGGTATGGCAAAAGCCTTCTCTAAAGCATTGGCTTGGCACAGACGGCACTGGTGCCGATATGCTTAGTTGGCTTATGGCTGGTTCTAGAGTAGAGATTTTGCTTGTTATTTCAACGGTTGCGCTTGCTTGCGTTGTTGGGTTTGTGATTTTAAGCTTTACGATTTGCCGCGTTCAAAAAATTCGTTCCGTAAGCATTATGGCTGTGGATGCCTTAATCTCCATTCCAACGGTTTTGATTGCTCTTATGCTTGCTGTGCCTCTTGGGGCATCCGTTCTTGTAATCATGCTTGCATGTGGATTTGGCTACGGCTTAAATCTTGCGCGTATTTTGCATCCAAGTGCTGTTCTTGTTCTTAAATCCAACTACGTTGATTGTGCTGTTTCTAATGGCGCTAGCAGAAGCTACGTTCTTTTAAAGCATGTTTTTCCTAATATTTTGCCAATCGCTTCCGTTCAGCTTTCGCTTTCTGCAGGAACTGTTATTTTGGCGGAAAGCGGATTGACTTATCTTGGTGTTGGCGTTCCTTCGGGAGTGCCGAGCTGGGGTCGTGTGCTTTCTACTTCGGTTACTTTGATTCACGTTTATCCTCTTGCAGCTCTCTGGCCTGGTCTTATTGTTACATTAACAGTTTTGTCTCTTAATCTTTTTGGCGACGTTTTAAGAAGTGCTATGAACCCAGCAAATAGGGAGTCTAAGAATGAGTCTTGATATAAAAGGATTATCACTTAGCATTGGATCTTCGCGCATTTTAAGTAATGTTTCGCTTAACGTTAAAGATGGCGAGCGCGTTGGATTAGTTGGATCTTCTGGCTCTGGTAAATCAATGCTTTTAAGAGCTGCGATTGGCCTAGTGCCGTCTAATTGCAAGATTACTGGCTCTTGCCATGTTGGCAATGCTCAAACTGTTGGCGCTAACGATTCTGCGCTTGCGCGTATTCGCGGCAAGTATGTTGGCGTTGTTTTTCAGCAAGCGGATCGCGCTCTTAACCCCGTTATGAGTGTTAGCGAGCAAATCGCGTTACCTCTTAGGCTTCATTACAATTTAGACGAAGACGATATTCAAAATCGCGTTAAAGTCATGCTTGAAAAAGTTGGTTTAGGTGCCAATGTTTTAAATAAGCGTACTTTTGAGCTTTCGGGCGGGCAAATGCAGCGAGTTGGCATTGCTACAGCTCTTATAACATGCCCTAAGTTGATTCTTGCAGACGAGCCAACCACTGCTCTTGATTCTGTTACGCAAAAAGATGTTGTAAAAATGCTCACATCTTTAGTTGACAATATGGGCGCTTCAATGCTTTTTGTTACTCACGATTTTTCTGTGCTTTCTAGCGCTGCTACGCGTTGTTACGTTTTGGATTCTGGGCGATTAGTTGATAGTGCGCGTGTTGGCGATTTGCTAGAGAATCCTAAGATTGATTCAACTCGAAAGCTTGTTTTTGCAGCTCGCGCCTTAAGTCTTAGTAAAAACGATTTAAGCCTTGATAGTAAAAGCGATTTAAATAAGAATGATTTAAATAAGAATGATTCTTCTAAAGATGATTGCATTTTTAAAGCTAAAAACGTTCATGTTGTTTTAGGAAGCGCAAAGACTCGCGTCGAAGCATTAAAAGGCGTTGACTTTAATCTTAGAGTTGGCGAGTCTTTAGCATTAATTGGCGGATCTGGAAGTGGTAAAACAACTTTGATTAGGTCTTTGCTTGGATTGCAAGAAATACGCCAGGGGAGTATAGAATACTGCGGAAAATCGGTTGAAACCGTTGAAAATGCTAGAAAATCAAGCTTAAAAGACTCTGCTTATGTAAATATGCGAAAACAATGTTCGCTTGTGTTTCAGCATCCTTTTGCCGCTTTAGACCCTCGTTGGCAAGTTAAAAAAAGCGTTGCTGAGCCGCTTGAAATATGGCGTAAAAGCGAGCACATTAGCGAAGAAGCCGTTAATTCCAGGGTTTTTGATGCTTTGAATCTGGTTGGATTAGACCCTAGCATTTTTGCTTTAAGGTACCCTTGCCAGCTTTCTGGTGGTCAAGCTCAATGCGTTGCAATTGCGCGTGCGTTAATCAATAATCCTAGAGTTTTAATTGCAGACGAGCCAATGAGTGCAATCGATGTTGCAGAGCGCACTAGAATCCTAGATGCTTTTGCTAAGATTCGCGTAGAACGCCCTAGTATGGCTTGCATTTTTGTTAGCCACGATCTTGGTATGATTCAGCACTTAGCGTCTAGCGTTGTTGTTCTAAAAGATGGCGCTGTTGTTGAGTCGGGTCCTGTAAGCCAAATCTTGACTAATCCAAAACACAGTTACACTCGCGAGCTTATTGATGCTGCTACTTTGTAATCATTTGTGGCAAATAAAAAAACATTTTAAATTCGCTTTTATGTATTTTACGTATTTTATGTATTTTACGTATTTTGCGTATTTTATGTATTTTATGTGTGTTTGGTAACAATAGCGTTTAATATTATTTAGTAATCGTTATTTACGCATGGATTTTGCGCATATATTTTGCGCATGGAATACAAGTTAGGATGGATAAAATGAGCGAAAATCAAAACAACCAGCCAACACCTCGCCCAGAAAGCTTTGAGCTTGATCACACTAAGGTTAAGGCTCCTTATGTTCGCTATATTGATACGCAAAAAGGCCCTAATGGAGATGTTATTTCCAACTACGATATTCGCCTAACTCAGCCTAACCAAGAGGCTATTCCTACGGGAGCTTTGCATACGATTGAGCACACGATTGCTGTTCTTTTGCGCCAGCGCATTGAAGGCTACATTGATTGCTCTCCGTTTGGCTGCCGTACAGGATTCCACCTTTTAACTTGGGGTACGCATAGCACGGAAGATGTTGCGCGCGCACTAAAGGAATCGCTTGAGTTTATTGCGTTTAAGGCAACATGGGAAGATGTTCCAGCTACAACAATTGAGTCTTGCGGAAACTACCGCGACCACAGCTTGTTTGGAGCGCGTCAATGGTGCAAAGATATTTTAGATAAGGGCATTAGCTCCGATCCTTTTGAGCGCAAGATTGTGTGATTTGCTGCGTTGCTTGTGTAATACTGTAAAATCGCCATATTCTAAGCATAGGGGGGTGTATGTCTGAAATAAGATTGAGGAAAGCAACTCTTAGCGATCTAAAAGATATTGAAAATATTTATAAGAGAGCAAGAGTGTTTATGGCAAATAATGGCAATCCTCATCAATGGGGAGATCGTTTTCCTCTAACATCTAGTGTTATAGAAGATATTCGTTTGAACCGTTTTAATCTTCTTGTAGACACGGACCCAGACTTTGGAGAAGAGCGCATTTTGGCACAATTTGCACTGTGCGAAGGGACTGATGAAGTCTACGCAAAGATTGACGGAGCGTGGCTAGATGACGTTTTGCCATACGTTACAATCCATAGACTTGCATCTTCGGGAGTCAAGCCAAAAATGGCAAGAGAGTGTTTAAAATGGGCCAAGAGCAACTACTCTAATGTTAGAATCGACACTCATCCCGACAACTTGATTATGCAAAAAGTTATTTTGCGAGAAGGCTTTAGCAAGTGTGGTCTTGTTGTAATTCCAAATCGCGCGCATAGTGCAACTAGAATCGCGTATCAATGGTTGCGCTCGCATAATCATGTAATACGGTATTAGAAGTATTAGCAGTATTGAAATGTAAGTCAAAAATACTTGCATATATAGTAGATATAAAAGTAAACGTAAAACTAAAACTAAAAGTAAAGGCGCAAGATATGTGTAAAAATTCGAGTATACAAGCGATTTTGCAAGAAAACTATGCTCGCGCCTTAAGCACATACCCGGGGCAGGTAATCGTAGATTTAAAAGCGCTAAGAGATAATATGCGAACTCTTGTTGAGCGTGTTTCTAAAGATTTGAAGCCTGGGCAAAAATCGCCAGCAGTTATGGGAGTTGTTAAAGCAGACGCTTATGGTCACGGGCTTATTCCTAGCGCCCTTGCAGCTCTTGCAGGGGGAGCGACTTGGCTTGGTACAGCTCAGCCTTACGAGGCTTTGCGTCTTCGTAAATGTGGAATTGACTCAAGCAGATGCCGTATTCTTACGTGGCTTACCAGTGCTCCAACGTCTCTTTTTGCAGATTTAATAAACGCAGATATTGATATTTCTGTTGGCTCGCTGGATTCAATTGACGCTGTTGCGCTCGCCGCTAAATCGCTTGGCGCTACCGCTCGCGTGCACGTTAAGGTAGATACAGGATTTGGCAGAAACGGTTTTACGCCTGCTGGCTTTAGTGATGCTTTAAAAAAACTTAGTGAATATTCTAGTCAAGGATTAATTGAGGTTATTGGCCAGTGGAGTCATTTGGCTGTTGCTGATTGCCCAGATGTTCCAGAGTTTGTGGCGTCTACAGATAGGCAAATTGAGCAATTCCACGATTTTACTCAAAGAATGCGCGAGGCTGGTTTGGAGCCTAAAATCCGCCATTTAGCTAATACGGCTGCAACCCTTAACAGGCCAGAAATACGATTTGAGCTTGTTCGCCCAGGAATTGGATTGTACGGATATGAGCCAGACCCCGTTATGGGAGTGCCTCAAACTTACGATTTGCGTCCAGCTATGACTTTGCAAGCGCAGCTAGGAACAGTTAAATCTGTAGAAGCGGGGCATGGAATTTCGTACGGCCGCACATATTTAACGCCAGACAATACAAGCACAGCAATAGTTCCACTCGGGTATGCGGATGGCATTTTGCGCGCTTCTAGCGGATTCGATATGCAAGGATCAAGGCATGTTAATAAGCCTGGAGGTCCAGTTCGATTTGAAACTAAAAATGGCCCTTTGCTTTTGCATGTTTCGGGGCGCGTTTGCATGGATCAGTTTATTGTTGACTTAAATGGCAGTGCTAAAGATCTTGGAGTTAAAGAAGGAGACACAGTCAGGCTTTTTGGCCCAGGAAGAGGCTTAGAATATGCGGAGCCAACGGCAGACGATTGGGCAGCAGCCGCAGGAACAATAAGCTACGAGATTATGACGGGGATTGGCCCTAGAGTTCCTCGATTGTATAAAAATGCTTACGAAGTTCTGCCTAAAGAAGACATAAAAATGTTAGACCAAAAGAGCTTGATTTAGCGATTTAGCGATTAGTGGAGGAGGTTTTTAATGTGCGATGATGTTATTGATTCCGATAACGAAGTTGTTGGAGAATACGATTTGCACGATACAGAGCGTTGGGCAAGTGAGCCTCATCACACTCGCGCTCGCACGCCATTTGAGCGAGATAGAGCCAGAATAATCCACTCTTCGGCGCTTAGAAGACTTGGCGCAAAAAGTCAGGTACTTGTAGCAGGCTCCGACGATTTTGCTCGCACGCGATTAACGCACACATTAGAAGTTGCGCAAATTGGTAGACAAATCGCTTCAATGCTTGGAGCAGACCCAGACGTTGTAGATTGTGCATGTTTGTCTCACGACTTGGGTCACCCGCCTTTTGGGCATAATGGCGAGCGCGCGCTTGCAAAAATCGCCAGCAACATTGGCGGATTCGAAGGAAACGCACAAACTCTTAGGCTTTTAACACGTTTAGAGCCTAAAGTTTTTAGGGAAAATGGCGCTAGTGCAGGCGTGAATCTTACGCGTGCGGCATTAGACGCAGCCGTTAAATACCCTTGGGGTCTTGATGAAGCAAAAGCGCACGATAAAGGCGAGCGCGATTTAAAATTCTGCGTTTACCCAGACGACAGGGAAGTTTTTAATTGGCTAAAAACTGGCTCTCCGCGTGAATCGAAGCCTATTGAGTGCCAGATTATGGATCTTTCTGACGACATTGCATACAGTGTTCACGATATTGAAGATGCAATTGTTACGGGAGCTTTTAATCCAGAGCTTGTTTCGGATTCAAATGTTGCAGATCAGGTTATTCAAGAAGCTCATAATTGGTACGGAACTCAGTGGGATGCGGATAATCTTTTAGCTGCTTTTAAGCGTTTACGCGCTCGCAATATGTTCCCAGATTCGTTTGATGGTTCTAGAAGATCGCTTGCACACTTAAAGAACATTACTAGCGCTTTAATCGGCAGGTTTGCAAGCTCTGTTGAGCGCGCAACTCGAGAAAAATACGGCAACGGCGCCTTAATACGCTATCGTGCAAACATTGTTATTCCGCCAGAAACATCTTACGAGATAATCGTTCTAAAAAGTTTGGCTGTGCATTTTATAATCCAGCCTAGGGAGCGCGAGTTTTATAGGCGTGAGCAAAAAATCCTAACGGATTTGGTGGAGGTTTTTATGAGCAAATCTCCACGAGCGCACGATGCTATGGAATCTGTGTTTATAAGCGATTGGAATGCTTGCTCTAGCGAAGATGAGCGTTTAAGGGTTGCTATTGATCAGGTGGCAAGTCTTACAGATGGATCGGCTACAGCTCTTCATGCCGCTTTGTGCTAAATCTGCGTCTATTTGCGCGAGTGTTTTATAGCCGCTGGTTTGCGATAAGCTAGAGATTATGGCTGGAATGATTGTAAAGGAAGACGTTGAACGCGTACGCGCGGCTGCAGACTTGTACGATATTGTATCTGCAACTGTTACGCTTAAGCCTTCTGGAACGGGTACTTTTGTGGGGCTTTGCCCGTTTCACGATGAAAAAACGCCTAGCTTTAGCGTTCGTCCAGGTTTAGGTGTTTGGCATTGCTTTGGCTGCGGTGCTGGCGGAGACGTTTTTAAATATGTTGAGCAAAAAGAAAACATTGATTTTCGCGAGGCAGTAGAGCTGCTGGCAGACCGATACCACATTGAAGTTCATTATGACCAATCGCAAGAAGGCAAAGATAATTCTCACAAAGGTTCCAAGCGTGCTCGTCTTATAGAAGCAAACGAAGAAGCTCAGCTTTTCTTTGCGTCTCAAATCAACTCTAAAGAAGCAGCTCCAGCGCGTAGTTTGCTTGCAGGACGCAATTTTACTCAAGCTCAGTGTGAGCGTTTTGGTTGCGGATACGCGCCTAACGGCTGGGATAATCTTGTTCGCTACTTGTCTAATAAGGGTTTTACTCGTCAAGAATTGTTGGATGCTGGCCTAGCTCGCCAAGGTCAGCGCGGGATTTACGATTACTTCCGCGGCCGATTAACGTGGCCTATTCGAGATTCTACAGGCCGTACTTTGGGCTTTGGCGCTAGAAAGCTTTACGACGACGATTCCATTAGCGCAAAGTACATTAACACTCCAGATACCGTGTTGTACCGAAAAACGCAGGTTCTTTACGGAATTGACATTGCTAAATCGAATATTGTTAAAAAGCGTCAAGTTGTGATTGTGGAAGGCTACACAGACGTTATGGCTTGCCATTTAGCTGGTGTAGATACAGCTGTTGCAACTTGCGGAACTGCTTTTGGTGCGGAGCACGCAAAGATTATTCGTCGTCTTATTGCAGACGATTCTTTGGGAGCGATTCAGCTTGTGGGGCCTGTAAAAGTAGAAGGTCAGCAAGTTAGTTCGCGTATTGTTTTTACTTTTGATGGAGATGCTGCTGGTCAAAAAGCTGCTCTGCACGCTTTTGGCTTAGATTCAGCGTTTTTAACACAGACTTTTGTTGCTGTTGCAGATAACAACTTAGACCCTTGCGACTTGCGTATTCAGCGCGGCGACGAGGCTGTTCGCTCTTTAATTGCACGCGCCAACCCGCTTTACGATTTTGTAATCGACACTGTTATTCGTCGTTTTGACACGTCGTTTATAGCTGGAAAGATGGGCGCTGTTAAGGCTGTTGCTCCTCTTGTTGCACAAATTCGAGATAGGTCTTTACTTGATTTGTACACTAGAAAAGCCGTTAGAAATATTGGTGTTGATTTAGACGTTATGCGTAAGGAGGTGGAGTCTGCTAGAAGACGATTGCACGTTGTAGACGAAGACGCTTATTCCAGGTCTTACTCAAGCGACTTTGCGCAATCAGCAATGCTTAGAAATTCCATCGCTAGCGCCAACGCAAACACCAATATGAACGCTGCTGCAAACAGAAATGCCATGCTTAGAAGCGCGTACAAGAATCAAAGCTATTACAAGGTTGATGATTCTGTGTTTATGTGCGAGCAGCAGTTTATGGCTGTTCTTATGCAGTCGCCTCTAGCGTTTAGCGGCCAGCTTTTTGCTCAACTTACTTTGAATAATTTTATTACGCCAGTTTTTAGAACGCTTTTCCAAGCATTTGTTGCAGCTGGAGGCTTGCCTAGCACAAATATTAGCCAAGGTCTTTGGCTGCACACTATTACTAAGGCTGCAGGCCCATTGTTAGAAGGAGTTATTAACCAGCTTTCGGTAATGCCTCTTCCATTGTCTTCTAATAAAGGCTTGAGTGCGTCTTCTGCAGTTGGCTCTTCGACTGCTTACGATTCGAGTGGTGTTTCTACAAGCGAATCTCCATCCGACCTTTTGCGAGTTCCTAGTGAAGAGGAGCAAAAGTATGCAAACGAGTTGCTTATTAAGCTTTTAGATGTTGGTTTTATGCGTAAAATTGGCGCTCTTAAGCTTAAAATGAGCAAACTAGAAAATGGAAGTGAAAAGCTCAATCTTTTAGGGCAGATTACTAGATTAGAATCTGCACGCAAAAATCTTCAGTCGCAAATTCTATAAGATGTATCAATTACTTGTTTTGTCTTTATATACCGAGATACGCGATTTATATATAAATGTGTAGCTATGTAAGAAAGAAGTGTAGAAACAATGTTTTTATTACCTGATCAGCAGTTGAATCGCTGTACAAGAGTTATGCAACAACGCCTATATCCGTATATAAATACTGTTTTATCGCACTGTAAAATTCGAGCATATGAGATTTCTGGAGAACCTATTTCTTCTGGCGAATTCTTCTCTAAGCTAAAAAGAAACGATATTGTGTTTCGCTCATTTAATGTTCCAGGTGTTTGGGGAACAACTTGGGGCACAACGTGGTTTGAAGTTACAGGGTCGATTGATTTTTCAAAGGTAAAAGGGCGCAAAGTTGAGCTAAATGTTGATTTAGGTTGGATTAGCAATCTTTTTCCTGGTTTTCAGGCAGAAGGATTAGTGTATAACATTGATGGAAGAGTTGTAAAAGCTGTAAACCCTTGTAATCATTGGGTTCCGTTGGTTGATGAGCATAATAATCGTTCGATTAGTATTGATGAAAATGGTAATTTTACTTTATATTTAGAAGCTGCAGACAATCCATTTGTTGAAGGATCTACTCCATTTTCTCCTACTGATTTAGGAGAGCGTGCTACTGGAAAAACCGAATGTCAATATATGTTGAAGTATGTTGACGTTACTGTTTTTAATCGTAATATTTTTGATTATTACATGGATCTTGAGACTGTAAGTTCTTTGATGCGCGAATTAAGCGATGATAATCCGCGTTATTGGAAACTGGCTAAAGCTTTACAGCGCTCCTTAAATGCATATGATGAGCATGATTTTTCTACCGTTCAAAATGCTCGTAAAGAGTTGCATGATGTATTAAGCTGCCCTGCTGCAGCAAGCTCTATAAAGCATACGGCTGTTGGGCATGCTCATATTGATTCTGCTTGGCAATGGCCTGTGCGAGAGACTCATAGAAAGGTTGCGCGCACAATATCTAACGTTTTAGCTCTTATGGATGAGGACCCTGATTTTACTTATGCTATGAGTTCTGCTCAACAATACGAGTGGCTAGAAAACGAGCATCCCGATTTGTTTGAGCGTATGAAAAAGAGGATTAAGGAAGGACGTTTTATACCCGTTGGAGGTATGTGGGTTGAGTCTGATGTAATGATGCCATGCGGTGAATCTTTAATTCGCCAAATGACTTTTGGTAAGCGCTATTTTAAGGAGCATCTTGGCGCCGATCCGCATGGCATTTGGCTTCCAGACAGTTTTGGTTACACTGGCGCATTGCCTCAACTCGCTCGCCGCGCTGGTTTTGATTGGTTCTTAACTCAAAAGATTTCTTGGAACGATACCACTAAATTCCCACATCATTCCTTCCTTTGGGAAGGAATAGATGGTTCTAGGATTTTGGCTCATTTTCCTCCATCTAATACTTATGCTTCATCTGTGAGCATGCATGAGTTAGTTTATTCTCAACGCAACTTTTTGGATAAAGATTTATCTGATCACGCAATATTGCTATACGGTTTTGGCGATGGCGGTGGCGGGCCTACTCGCGAGATGACTGCTCGTATTAGGCGTGATTGCAATTTAGAGGGGGCTCCTAGAGTTGATTTTGGCACTCCTGATGAGTTGTTTGAAAAAATACGAAAAGATATTGTTGACGATTCAAATGGTGATACACCAGTGTTTAAGGGTGAGCTTTATCTAGAGTTGCACAGGAAAACTCTTACTACTCAGCAAGATATGAAGCGCTATTGCCGCATGGAGGAATCATTGTTGCGTGTGGCTGAATATCTTGCTGTTTTAGCCCGAGTTTATGCGCCAGAATACCGTTTTAATAGCAATGAGCTTACTAAAATTTGGAAGACTTTATTGTTGAACCAGTTCCACGATATTCTTCCAGGCTCTGCTATTGCATGGGTTCATAGGCAAGCTAGAGAAGAATATGTTAGAGATATTTCTTGTTTACGTAAAATTATTTCAGATCTTGCTAATGCGATTGTAAAAGCTAACAGCGCGACTGGCACCATTAGCGCGATTAATATGCGTGAAAATGTAAAGTTATTGACTTATACGGGTAAAAATGAGGTTGCTTGGAATTTATATCAATGCAATGAAAGCAGTAAAAATAGTAAAACAACTGTAAAACACAAAAATGATGGTGGAATAATTCTTAATAATAGTGTTTTAAGTGTGACTATTGAACGCGATGGCACAGTATCTTCTGTTAAAGATATTAAATTTAATCGCGAGCTAATTCCATCTGGTTATCGCATGGCTCAATACGAGATACTAAAAGATGAGCCGTATCAGTGGGATGCGTGGGATATTGAGCGAGATGCATTTATGAGGAATCGTAAGATTGATGATTCTTCAATTGTTTGTGTTAAAGAACTTTTATCGGGCGGTGTGTCTGTTGAAATCTTGGCATGTAAAAAAGATATAAAGATTAAAACAAATATAGTTTTAGAGCCGTGTGTTAAACGACTTGATTTTCATGCGCAAGTTGATTGGAAAGCTAAAGAGCAATTTTTGAAAGTAGATATGCCAACATCTATATGTTCAAATAATGCGCAATATGAGTGTCAATATGGTTTAGTTGAAAGGCCAATAGTAAAAAATACTCGTAGTGATGATGCAAAGTTTGAATCATGCACGCATAGGTTTGTTCGCATAGAAGATTCCTCGTATGCTGTAGCTGTTGTAAATTCGTCTACTTATGGCGCTGATGCTGAGCTGATTGGCGATTATTCTTCATCTTGTGGAACTATGCTTAGATTATCTTTGCTTTCTGCACCTCTTTACCCAGATCCAAATACGGATCAAGGTAAGCACGAATTTACTTGGTCATTTATTGCTGATGCAAATATGGATTCAGTTTTAAGTACAGCTGATCTTTTGAATTCGCCAATTATTGATAAGCTTCCAGATGTAGATCCGCTGTTTACGATTCATAGAAACTCAGGTTTAATTGCATTAGATTGGGTTAAGCTAGCTGACGATTGTTCTGGAGATATAATCTTGCGTATTTACGAGCCAGCTGGTGGCTGCGCAAGTGGGCAAATAAAACTCAATAAAATCTTGCGTGCGGCTTCGATTGAAGAGGTGGATCTTATGGAAATGCCCGTGTTGCACGGTATGCCTGCAGCTTTGCGCAAGAATAATGACGCGTTAAATATAGAATTACGTCCTTTTCAGCTATGCTCATTGCGTATTCACGTTGCATCTGAAACTACAGTTTCTATTAATTGATAGGATGTTGAGAGTTTATGGAAAATAAAGAAATTGATTCTAAAAAGAAAATAATAATAGATACAGATTGTGGTTCGGATGATGCTATGGCAATTGCCATGGCTTTGAATGATCCTAGATATGAGATATTAATGTTTTGCACTGTATCAGGAAACGTGTGCATGGAACAAGCGACTATTAATACGCTTACTACTATCGAGCATGCTGGTTCATATGAGCCACCTGTATATAAAGGAAGTAGAAGCATGCTGTTACGCGATTTGGCTTATGCTCATGAAACTCATGGTAGAGATGGAATGGGTGATATTGGTCTAGTGCCTCATCGCTTGAAAGAAAGTAATGGTAATGCTGTTTTGAAAATGATTGAAACTTTAAGAAACAGTGAAGATGGTGAAATAGACATTATTGCATTAGGGCCATTAACTAACATTGCTCTAGCTATTAAGGTTGATTATGAAGCGATGAAAAAAGTTGGTCGCATAGTCGTTATGGGATCTGCTGGTTTAGGCCGTGGAAATGTTTCTCCTGTAGCAGAATTCAATATTTGGCAAGATGCAGAAGCTGCAAAGATATTAGTTGATTCTGGTCTTAAAAATATTATGTTTGTTGGATGGGACGCATGCTTGGGAGAATGTATGCTGAATCCACAAGAAATTGCTAATATTCGCAAAAGTGGAGAACTCGGTAAGTTTGTTATTGATTGTAATAGGGAATTAATGGAAATGAATGTTAGCCGTTTTGGTGATGCTTATCTAGATATGGCTGATCCATCTGCCGTTGCCGCTGCGTTATATCCTGAATGTATAAGCGAGTGCACAAAATATTATTGCCAAGTTGATGCAACTCCTGGACCAAGTTATGGCTCAGTTCTTGTTGATGCTAATTTCTTCTCTGGTAAAACTCCGAATGTTGAAATATGTAGTAGGCTTAATCCCGAAAAATATAAAAATTACATTTATCGTACTTTGCATGTTGTAGATTAGCAAAAATTGTTTTTACCAATCTACAACATGCTTTAGTTGCCAAAGTCAATGTCTCCAAGCTTTTCAATAAGCTTCATGTTTTCGCTATAATCCACTGGGCAAGATATAACGTCAACACCGCTTTCTTGAGCCAAAGCCTCTTTAAGCATGTTGTATAAGTCTTCTGGCTTTTGTACAACGTGGCCTCTTGCGCCAAAGCTTTCCGCCAACTTTGGAACATCTGGATTAGTAAAATCAACGTATTCGTGTTCTCCAGCGTGCAAGTCCATCTTCCACTTAATCAAACCGTACGCGTTGTCTTCCCAAACCAAAACCACCATTCTAGAACCAACGCGAACAGCGGTTTCAATCTCTTGAACGTTCATCATAAAGCTGCCGTCGCCCATAACAGCAAGAACAGGCTTTGTGTTGATTTTTCCACTATTATCTTTAATAAACGATGCTCCAACAGCTCCAGGCAAAGTCCAAGCCATTGTAGAAAGACTGTTGTCTATAATGCACGTATTTGGATGCATTGTTGGGTAAAGCCTTGCCATCCACATTTTTAGTGCGCCAGTATCTACAAGAACCTTAGTTCCTTCTGCAACAGCACGACGAGTATCGTAAACAACGCGCTGAGGCTTCATAGGAATGCTATTATCGTTTTCAAACGAACGCAACTCGTCTGTAATCATTTGACGAATCTTTGGGTGAGTTACGTCAAAAGTAACGTTTCTATCTTTAAGCACGCTCGTAAGCGCTTTAAGCGTTTGGCCAATATCTGCCATAATGTTTAGCGCAGTAGGGTAGTGAGCGTCTGTGTCTTCAACAAATGTGTTTATGTGAATAATCGTCTTGTCAATATTTGGATTAATCTTCTTAGGGTCAAATTGCTGAATTGAGAATCCTACAGCAATAATCAAATCTGCTGTATCGAAAGCAAAGTTCTCATAATCTCTATGCATAAACCCAACTACGCCAAGAGCATTCGGGTGATTATCTGGGAACACACCTTTGCCTTCAAACGTTGTTGCAACTGGAACATTAAGCTGTTCTGCAAAATCTAGAAGCTGTTCTTGAGCGTGGCTTCTTGCAACGCCGTTTCCTGCAAGAATAATCGGCCTTTTTGCTTGGCTAATTATTTTAGCAGCTTCGTAAATTGTGTCTGGAGCTGGAAGAATGTGTAACGGCTTTGGAAGTGGAAGTGGCTTTGCGTCTTCTGGCACACTCATTTCGCTAATATCTTCTGGAATAACAAGGCAGGTTGCTCCTGGGCGCTTTCTTTGAGCGATTGAGAAAGCTTTGCGAACCATTTCTGGAGCTGTGCTTGGAGCAAGCATCATAGAAGACCATTGAGTAATTGGCTGGAATAATGCTACTAAATCAATGATTTGGTGAGATTCCTTGTAAAGTCTAGAAACGTTTCCTTGAGCGCATATTGCAACAAGCGGAGTTGTGCTTGCATTGGCTTGAGCTACAGGAAGCGTAAGATTTAGCGCTCCAGGCCCCAGTGTTGCCAAGCATACGCCTGGCTTTCCAGTAATATGCGCATAAGTTGCGGCCATAAAACCAGCGCCTTGCTCGTGGCGAGTGAGCACAAAGCGTATGTTTCCATTTCGCTCAATTGCCTCTAAAAGCGGAATGTTTTCTTCGCCTGGAATTCCAAAAACAACCTCAACACCTTCGTTTACAAGGCATTCTACGATTAAGTCTGCTGTGTTTCTTTTATGGCTTGCTGTTTTTTGAGCTTGCGATTCTTGATTTGTCATAATTGCGTTTCTCGCTTCGTGCTTAATATGATTGTTAGCCTTGCGACTTCTTTTCCATTTATAATATAGACATGCAAGACATGTGCATTTTGCGCGTGTCACAAAAATGGGCGGATTTTTACCTATTCGCTTTATGGCAAAACTAAAGCACTTTTGAGCTTATATGCCTTGTTATTTCAACGATTTTGTCGGAAATTTTTGCCCCTTTGGATTGGGTCTCTTATACAATTTTATAAGTTGTGTATTTTTGTTACGGAGGAACGATGAGGCGTTGGCTTCTGAATCTGGTCAAATGTGAGACCATCCTTATTGTGGCCGCCGTTTTAGCTGTTGTTTCTTGCTTTTTTGTTCCGCCCGATGCACAATATTTTAGCTACATTCACGTAAACACTATTTCTCAGCTTGTTTGCTTAATGATGGTTGTTTGCGGATTCCAGCGAATAGGCGTTTTTAGAAGTATTGGCGCAAATCTTCTTAGAAGAGTTAGAACTGAGCGCGGATTAGTTCTGGTTCTTATGTCTCTAACGTTTTTCTCGGCAATGCTTATTACTAACGATGTTGCACTTGTAACCTTTGTTCCTTTTGCGCTTTCTGTTTTAATGATGGCAAATGCCGAAAAGCATGCGATTCTTGTTGTTACCTTAATGACTATTGGTGCAAACGTAGGCAGTATGCTAACTCCTATTGGCAATGCGCACAATTTGTATCTTAAAGCGCTTACTGGAATGTCTACGTACGATTTTCTTTCTATTATGGCTCCGTACACGCTTACTGCTGCGATTCTTATGGTTGCGTTTGCGTTTGTGTTCTTTAGTTCTAGAAAAGTCGATCAGTTTGAAGGATTGCATGGAGACGACATTGAGCAGGGCGTTTTGGCTCCGCACGCTCAATCGCCTAAGCCAGACGAGATTCGCGTTATGGGCTATGGTGTTGGCTTTACTCAATGGCGAGTTGTTGTTTACAGTCTTTTGTTTATTTTGTGCTTGTGTGGAGTAGCTGGCTGGATTCCAGACTGGATTATGGTTTTGGCAGTTGTTATTGCCTTTATTGTTTGCGATTCGCATGTGTTCCGTGCTTTGGATTGGGCTTTGCCTCTTACGTTTATAATGTTCTTCATTTTTATTGGAAACATGCGCAGGGTTCCTGGATTTACCGAGATTGCGCAAATGTGGGTTGGTTCTCACCCTATGGAAGTTTCGGTTGTTTCTAGTCAAATGATTAGTAACGTTCCAACAACTATTTTGCTTTCTGGATTCTGCGACCAATGGAAGATGCTTATTATTGGCACTAATCTTGGCGGCATGGGAACGCTTATTGCGTCTATGGCGTCTTTGATTTCGTACAAGAGCATTACGCATAAGTATCCTAATAATAAGGGTCGCTACTTGCTTATGTACACAATTGTGAATCTTCTTTTCTTAGCTGTTTTGATTGGTTTGGCCTGGATTATTGAGTAGTTTCTGGCGTGTGTTCTGGCGTGTCTTTTAGCACAATTATTGTGATTATTTTCACATATTTTTATGTTATTGCTCAATGAAAAACCAGAAATTTTCACTTTATATGCGATTTTGTTATATTATTTTCTGTTAAATCGCGATTATACGTAATAATTTTCATTTTATTTGTGATTGGCCTGAAAATCAGCAAAAATTCAATATAACATTATAACAAATTTATGTCTTGGCTTATCTATTATTATGACTTTTGAATCAAATAAATTCGGGCATTCTGGTTTGACTTAGTTAATTACACTATCTCTCTTGTAATTTTCGTTTCATGCCAAAATGCGTCTAAAAATATTAACATACAAAATAAGGAGAGAACTGTGAACGGTATTTTGTCTATACTGCTCGATGTTTTCCGTCAACCAGCTGTAATAGTTGCAATGATTTCTTTGATTGGACTTGCAGTTCAAGGCAAAAGTTTTTCTAACATTGTGCAAGGTTCTATTCGTACAATGGTTGGATTTTTGGTTTTGGCTGCAGGCTCTGGCGTTGTAACTCAAGCGCTTGATCCGTTTGGAAGCATGTTCCAATATGCTTTCCACGTTCAAGGTGTAGTTCCAAATAATGAGGCGATTATTGGAACCGTTCTTTTAAAGTACGGCTCGGAATCTGCTCTCATCTTCTTCTTTGGAATGATTGTAAACATTATACTTTCCCTAACATCTCGTTTTAAATTCATTTATCTAACTGGTCATGTTGCTTTCTACATGGCTAGCATGATTGCAGTAATCTTCAATGTTGCAGGTTTTAACACTTTAGCCGTTATTATTTTCGGCTCTCTTGCACAGGGCTTATTTATTACGATTTCTCCAGCGTTGGTGCAGTCGTTTATGCGTAAAGCTTCTGGCGAAGATGACGTAGCACTTGGTCACCCAGCTAGCAGTGGTGTTCTTATTGGAACTTTAGTTGCAAAGCTTACTCGTTCTAAAAAGCATCCGTCTAAGTCTACCGAAGATATTAAGTTCCCGTCTGCCTTTGGATTCTTAAAAGACACTACGGTTTTGATTGCGCTTTCAATGGCCATTATTTACGTTGTGGTTGCTCTTTTTGCAGGCCCTGAGTTTATTGAGTCAAAGCTTTCTGGCGGCCAGAACTTTATTGTGTTCGTTATTCTTAAAGCAGCAATGTTCTCTGCAGGTGTTTTTGTTATCCTTGCAGGCGTTCAGGTTGTTTTAGATGAGATTGTTCCAGCATTTAAGGGAATATCTGAAAAATTGGTTAAAAATGCTAAACCAGCACTGGATGCTCCTATGACCTTTGGTTTTGCTCCAAACGCCGTTCTTATTGGATTCTTAGCAAGCTTTGCTGGCGGAATCGTTGGAATGGTTATTATGGCTTTAGCTGGCACAACGGTTGTTATTCCTGGAATTGTTGCGCACTTTATGGCTGGTGGTGTTACTGGCGTATTTAGCAATGGTCAGGCAGGTAGAAGAGGATGCATTATAGGCGGTTTTGTTAATGGCCTTGTTATTACATTCTTGCCTTTGCTTCTTTTGCCTGTTTTGGGGCATATTGGCTCTGCAAATTCAACCTATTCCGACGCCGACTTCGGTGCGGCAGGCGTAATACTTGGCTATTCAAACGTTGCGGGCGGAAGAATTTTGATTATTGTTGCAATTGCCATTTTCTACGTTCTTTTCTATGCGTCGTCAATAATGTTGACTCGTTTAGAAAACAAAAAGTTGAATCGCCAGTAGTAATCAATTTGCTTCTGGCGCGTCGAATTTATATTGACCTAATAGGCTGATAATATAGATTTGATATATAGTCAAAAAGCAGTTTTGTAAGAATTGTCTTAGAGTCATTGTCTTATAGTCATTGTCTTGGGATTATTGTTTTGGGGTTATTGTCTTTAAATCATGATTTTTAGGCAATTCTTACAACGCTTTTTTAATCATTCTGTTTGGAGAGTGAATTTTGACCGAAGGTGTACCTAAATATATAGCAGTGCGCGATAACCTTAGAAAGCGCATTGACTTAATGCAGCCGCAGGAGCAGCTCCCTACAGAATTGGAATTGTGCAAGCAATACAATGTTAGTCGAATAACGCTTAGGCATGCAGTAGATAGTTTGATTCTAGAAGGCTTGCTCGTTAGAATCCAAGGAAAAGGAACTTTTAGAGCAAAGAATATTGTTCATAGTGCTAATCGCGAAGTTATATCGGATCAGATTCAAGGGTTCTATCAAAATTATTCCGAAAACAATGCAAACGTGCGAATCAAGGTTATTCAAAACAGCATTGTTAAAGACGAGTCGGCTGCGCAAAAACTTGGACTAGACGAATCAGAAGATTTGATTTGCATAAAAAAATTAAAATACGTTGATAACGTTTTATCAAGTTATATTGTTGTTTATCTTTCGGCATCTAGGTTCCCTAAGGTTTTGGATATCGATTTTTCTAAGCAATCAATAGTGAATTTCTTGGAAAGCGATTATGCTGTAAAGCTTTACGAAAATGATTTATTAATTCGTGTTGAACAGTTATGCGACGATATGTCTGAATTTTTGCATGTCAAGCCAAGTACGCCAGCGCTTACTGTTGAGTCGATTGTTAAAGATTCTTTTGGCTCTATAATCGCCTTTGGCGTTGGCATATATACGCCTAATTATGGAGATATTCAGTTTAAGATGCACGTTAGCGAGTAAGGTGTTGTAAGACTTTGTGCTGTTTTGTGTGTGCTGTTTAATTGAGGATACAAAAATCCCCGTTGCCAAATGAAATCAAATGGTAGCGGGGATTTTTTAAACTCTAATCAATTCGCAATTATGCGATATTAAAGAGCGTTGATTGCTACAGCAAGACCAGACTTGCGGTTTGCAGCCTGATTCTTGTGAATCACGCCACGGCCTGCAGCCTTATCGAGCTTCTGAGAGGCCACTGCAAAAGCAGCCTGTGCAGCAGCCTTGTCACCAGCGGAAATGGCTTCGCGAGTAGCGCGGATAGCAGTCTTCAAAGCAGACTTTACTGCCACGTTACGCTTGTGTGCCTTTTCATTGGTGAGCACGCGCTTTTTCTGCGACTTAATGTTTGCCACTATTACTCCAAACGACGTTTGCTATACTAAGGACATACAGTGAGCAAGCATAGCATGGTTTATGGATAAGTCCTCTGGGTAGTCGAGTTGCTACCATTGATTAATTGCAGGTTTAATGCCTAGTCGATTTTATTTAAAGGAGATATTTGCTTTGATTACACCGCATAACCAGCCAGGATTTACGGATCAATCGCTGATACGCAACTTCTGCATTATTGCGCATATAGATCACGGCAAGTCTACTGTAGCGGATCGCATTTTGCAGCTTTCGGGAATTGTGCCAGAGCGCGAGATGCGAGACCGATTTTTGGACCGCATGGATATTGAGCAAGAGCGCGGAATTACTATTAAATCGCAGGCTGTTCGAGTTCCTTGGGTTTTTGACGGCAAAGAGTACTCGCTTGGAATGATTGATACTCCAGGTCACGTTGATTTTACTTACGAAGTTTCGCGCGCGCTGGCAGCTTGCGAGGGTGCGGTTTTGCTTGTGGATGCAACGCAGGGAATTGAAGCGCAGACGCTTTCCAACCTTTATATGGCAATCGAACACGATTTAACGATTATTCCTGTGTTAAACAAAATAGATTTGCCTAGTGCGGAGCCAGACAAGCATGCAGAAGAGATTGCTGGCTTAATTGGATGCAAGCCTAGCGATGTTTTGCGCGTTTCTGGCAAAACTGGCGAAGGTGTAAAAGATCTTCTCGACCAAATCGTGCTGGAAGTGCCAGCTCCTAGTGGAAATCCTAATGCCGCTGCTCGTGCGCTTATTTTTGACTCCGTCTACGACTCTTATCGCGGAATCGTCACCTATATTCGTATGGTTGATGGCGAGCTTAAATCGCGTGAAAAGCTTCACATGATGGGCATTGGCATGACGCATGATCCTATTGAAATCGGCGTTATTAGCCCAGATATGACTCCAACAAAGGCGCTTGGAGCTGGGGAAGTTGGCTACGTAATTACAGGCGCAAAAGACGTTAGCCAGTCTAAAGTTGGCGACACAATTACTAGTGCTGCGCATCCTGCATCTGAGCCGTTGGAGGGGTATAGAGACCCTAAGCCTATGGTTTATGCGGGCTTATTCCCAATCGATAACGCGCAATTCCCAGAGCTTCGAGATGCGCTGGATAAGCTAAAACTTAACGATGCTGCTCTTATTTACGAGCCAGAAACGTCCGTGGCGTTGGGCTTTGGCTTCCGCTGCGGATTCTTAGGTTTGTTGCACATGGAGATTGTTTCTGAGCGTTTAAGTCGCGAGTTTGGCTTGGATCTTATATCAACTGCTCCAAACGTAACTTATGATGTTACAAGCGAAGACGGCAGTGAGCATCATGTGACTAATCCTAGCGAGTTCCCAGAAGGCAAAATCAAGCGCATTATTGAGCCAATGGTTGCTGCCGACATTATTGCTCCAAAAGATTTTATTGGCGCGATTATGGATTTGTGCCAAGATCATCGCGGAGAAATGGGCACAATGGAATACATTAGTGCCGACCGCGTGGAAATGCACTACAGAATTCCTCTTGCGGAAATTGTTTTTGACTTCTTCGATCAGCTTAAAAGCCGCACAAAAGGCTACGCTTCGCTGGATTACCACGAAGATGGCGAGCAAGCTGCAGATCTTGTTAAGGTAGATATTCTTATTCAGGGAGATAAGGTCGACGCTTTTAGCGCGATTGTTCACCGAGATAAGGCATATTCTTACGGCGTTATGATGACAAAGAAGCTTCGCGGGCTTATTCCTCGCCAGCAGTTTGAGATTCCAATTCAGGCTGCGATTGGCTCGCGTATTATTGCGCGCGAAACGATTAGCGCCCTTAGAAAAGACGTACTCGCTAAGTGCTACGGCGGCGATATTACGCGTAAGCGCAAGCTTTTGGAAAAGCAGAAGGCTGGTAAGAAGCGCATGAAGATGCTTGGGCACGTTGAGGTTCCGCAAGAAGCGTTTGTTGCGGCTTTGGCTACAGACGATAGCGCAAACGACAGAGACACTAAAGATAAAATTCGCGCAGCTCAAAAATCCGAAGGATGAGTTTAGAGTTGGATGCTGAATTAAATAAATCAGCTATGCAAACTAAAAGTATGCCTTTTGAAGTGTACGTGCATGTGCCATTTTGCTTGCGACGCTGCGGTTACTGCGATTTTAACACCTATACAGCTAGAGATTTAGGCGAAGGCGCAAGTCGAAGTGGGTATGCAGATGTTGCGATTCTAGAGATGCGTCTTGTAAAAAAATGGCAGGAATTTCACGGGATTTTTGAGCCTAAAGCGCAATCTGTTTTCTTTGGTGGCGGCACTCCAACCGTTCTTAAAGCGCACGACTTAGTGCGAATTTTGCGTGAAATCAGCGAATTATGGGGCATTGTGCCTGGTGCGGAAGTCACTACGGAAGCAAACCCAGATACTGCAGACGAGTCTTATATTCAGGAGCTTGCAGAAGGCGGATTTACGCGAATATCTTTTGGAATGCAATCGGCTGTGCCGCATGTGCTAAAAACGCTTGACCGCACGCATACGCCAGAAAATGTAGAGCGCGGAGTTAAAGCGGCGAACGCTTGTGACTTGCGCTCGAGTGTTGATTTAATCTATGGCGCGCCAGGGGAGAGCTTGGATGATTGGCGAAAGTCGGTAGAAATGGCTTTGAGCCTGGGCGTTAACCACGTTTCTGCGTATGCGCTAACAGTAGAGCCGCGCACAAAAATGGGTCGCCAAATTGCTGCTGGCACAATTCAAGCGCCAGATGACGATGATGAAGCCGCAAAATACGAGTTGGCAGATAGTCTTTTTAGTTCTGCTGGCCTAGAGTGGTATGAGATTTCTAATTGGGCGCGCCCTGGTTTTGAGTCTCGTCACAATCTTGGATATTGGAAGAACATTGATTGGGCAGGAATTGGCCCTGGAGCGCACTCGCACTACAATGCGGCGAGCGGCATTAGCAAGCAAAGTATGGATGATTGTGCTGTTTTGGCGGATTCAAGCAAGTTTTACAATCTTAGATCTTGGGATATTTTGCATCCAAAACGCTGGGCGCATGCGATTAATGCAGGAAACGTGCCTTGGCAAAATTACGAGTGCATAAATAGCGAGGATGCGTTAATAGAAGAGGTAATGCTTGGGTTGCGCATTAGGGAAGGGCTTAGTGTTGATGAGTTGTGCGCAAAGATGCGCAAAAATAGCTGCGGATTTGACGATTCTTATTTGCAAAAAGTGCTAATCGAAGTGTGTAAAGAAGATTTGGCAGTGTTGCGCGAGAATCGTATTATTGCAACGCGCAAAGGTAGGCTGCTCAACGATTTATTAATCGAAAGAATTGTTGATGCGTGTCAAAATGGTCTGGATGCGCTAAAATGATGCGTATTGTGTGAAAATGATTCATATTGTGTGAAAATTCAATGCAGAAAGGAATCAATCATGGCAAACCGCAAGGAGCGTAGAGCAAAAGCCAGGCAGAATCGTAGGGGAATCCCGTCTCAATACGATCAAACGAACGGGCGCGGCCGTGGCGGAATGATTGATGAATATAATCTGCAAGAACATTCCAGAAGACTCCAAGAAAACGGTGTTGACGGATGGAAGCCATCTTCTAGCGTTACGCAAAGCCAAAACAAGATGGAGCGCAATATTAAGCGCGCGCAGGCTGGAGATGATACGTGGAATACTGTTCGTAAGGTTATTGGTGTGTGCTCTTGGGCTGTGCTTTTGCTTTCTGCATTCGCGTTCTTGGTTGTTATGTGGTTGCCAAGTCAGCCGTTGGTGCTTGTTGTAACGATTGCTGTGTTGTTTGCTTTGGGTGTGTTCGGTCTGTTCTTTAGCTTTAGTAACTCTAAGCAGAATCCGCGCCTAGACGAGCACGGCACAGCGCTTTAATTGGATTTTGGCCGATTTAGGTGTGTCTATAAATAAATAAAACTGTTTTTAATAATTAAGGCGAGTACTCGTAACAATCACGTGCTCGCCTTGTTTGTATTTCGCTTTGTTGCTTCTTAAAATTTACTCGTTGAATACGTCGGAGTGTGTTCCCGTGCGAGAAAGTACAAGCACTACGTCATCGTTATCTATGCGATATATAAGCAGCCAGTCGGGTTTTACATGACATTCGCGGAATCCTAAATAGTTGCCCGTGAGTGCGTGGTCGCAGTATCTTTCAGCAAGCTTTTCTTGTTGTGCAATCATTCGCACTACACTATCTAAGAGTCTTATATCGTATCCTCGTTTTTTGATTCTTTTAAGATCTCTTTTGAATGAATTTAATAATACAACTTTTAGGCTCATTTTAGTGCGTCCTCCAATGCTTCGGTAACATTGTCGTAGCGCTTGTACTCTTCTGGATGCGCTTTCATGTAGTCATATTCCTTAAACGCAGCGATTGTTTCTTTATTGTATTTTGGCTGCTTTAAGTCGAATGGGAGTCCTTCTACCATAAGCGATTTGTGTAAGAACATGTTGATTGCATCGCTAAGAGTTATGCCGAAGCTGGCGAATAGTTCTTCTGCTTGCGCTTTAACATCTTTTGTGACGCGCACGTTGATGCTTGCGGTTTTCGCTGTATTGTTTGATTTCGTTGCTGTTGCGCTGATTGCCATAATATTCTCCTTGATTTTATACTTATAATTTTTGCTTCTATAAGTCGTTAGTTTTTTGACTTGTTAATTTTGTTTATTTTTCTAGTTTTTCTAGTTTTTGATATTCAGCTATCAACTTTTATTACATTCTACAATGTATTACTTTGTTTTACAATATGCTATAAACGTTTTACATTGTGTTACTATTGCATTATGTTTACTGCTTGCTGCTCTTGTTACAAGATACGCTTTCTTGCAATGTGTGCGCTTATTTAAGCAGCCAGTCCGTAAGATTAATCGCCTTAATCCCGTCGTAAGATTTATAGTGTCAAAATTTGCAAAAATTCAAAGTTTTTGAATTCTACGTTAAAAACTTTTGTATTTTTATAAGTTTTTGAATTCTGCGTCAAAAACTTTTGTATTTTGGCAACTTTTTGAATTCCACGTCAAAAACTTTTCTTAAGTCTACTCTAAAAATGTTCTTAATGAGTGCATTTGCAATGTGTTTGTAACTATATAAATGTATTGGGGGGGGGGTATGGTATATAGCGTTTTGTGCAATGAATTGCAGAGGAATTGGGATTTTTAATTTGTTCTCATTTGCATCTTTGTATTGGGAGAAATTGTTATGAAAAACGCTGGAAAACTTAGTATTCTTTTACCTTTAAGTATTGGTTTTTGTGCAACAGTGTTGGCTGTAGCAGGCGGACTTTCAGCAAATGTTGCGTACGCTAATGAAGCTAATGAAGCGAGTGCAGCGAGTGCGGCGAATCTTAATGAAGTGCATGGGAATAAGAAAGAATCAAACAGCTCTCAAGAAGAAGCAGATAAATATCCTACTGTTACATTTATGAATGGCGATTCCACTATTGCCACTGTTCAAGTTAAAAAGGGTAAAACCACTGGTGAAGATACACCTTCAGATTTAAAGGATACTGGCTATACTTTCATTGGGTGGAGTACAACTAAAGGCGCGACTTCTCTGACCCAGGTAGATTTTAAGTCTGATACAGCTGTAAATGCGAATACAACTGTTTACGCAGTATTTGCAAAAGATGATAATGAGCCTGCAAAAAAGCATACTGTAACTTTCAAAATTGACGATGCATGCTTTGATACTGCAAGTGTTGAAAATGGTAAAACAATCGGCAATAGCATGCCATCTGCGCCTTCTAAAACTGGCTATACTTTCCTTGGGTGGAGTACAACTAAAGGCGCAACTGAGCAGTCTAAGGTAGATTTTACGGATACCACAGCTGTTTCTTCTGATACAAATGTTTATGCTGTATTCAAGCGCGATGTTGTTATGCTAACGGTTACTTTTAAGAGTGGTAGGGATAACAGTGTTATCCAAGTTGAAAGAGGGCAAAAAGTAACTTCAACTCCAAGCGTGGCTGCTCCAGTTGGCTATAATTTTGTTCGATGGAGTACAAGCCCAAATGGTACAGGTTCTGCATTTGATTCAAATAAGAGAATTACAGAAGACATAATAGTTTATGCTATTTTCAAGAAAAAGCCTGGTATTCCAGAACCAACTCCAACTCCAATTCCAGATAATCCTCCTATTTTGCCACCTAATCCTAATGATCCAGATCCAGATCTAGATCCAGATATAAATCCTGGTGGTGATTCAACGCAAAAATATTCTGTTACATTTAAGAATGGAGATACTGTAATATCTACTGTCAATGTAGAACGTGGTAAAACAGTAGAAATCACAGATATGCCAAAAAATCCTCAGCAAGATGGGTATACATTCTTAGGGTGGAGCACTAAGAATAACACGTCTGATAAAGATGACGTTGATTTTAAATCGAGTACACCAGTTTATGAGGATAAGACGGTGTATGCCGTATTTGAGAAAATTCCAGTTGTAATGTATGACGTTACCTTTAAGAATGATGATGCATGGCTGAGCACTCATTATGTTGAAAAGGGTAAAAAGTTAGACAGTAACAGATTCCCAGCTAACCCTACTAAAACTGGCTATGATTTTGTAGGCTGGAGTACCGACAAAAACGCTACTACCGCGAATTTTTCGGCTGATGCGAATGTTACCGCAGACAAAACCCTGTATGCCGTGTTTAAGGCCAAGTCATACGAATCAGGCCATGATGTTGTGTTTGAAAACGATGGTGCCTTGATTAAAACTGTTCAAGTGGCAAATAATGGCACGGTTACTGATGCTAACATGCCAGCACATCCCACTAAAAGTGGATATAAATTTGTAGGATGGGGTACCGAGCCAAACGCTGCTGACGCAAATTTTTCGGCCACCACAGCTATTACTGCAGACAAAACTGTTTATGCAGTATTTTCTAAAGATGAACATCATGTAAAAGTGGAAGTTCTTGTTGCAAAGATGACGTATACGTCAAGTTCAGATCTTGACTTTAGAAGTACTACGGTAAAGAAAGCACCTGTAGATGGGAAGAGGATAACCGATGTTAATGGGAAAGTGACTCTAGACACTCCAGCCCAAGATGGCGTCACAGAAGTTGGCAATAAAGAGATAACATACGAAGACATTACGCCTGGTATAACCTATGAAGCTGATAGTTCGCTTGCGTATAACACCACAAAAGAGACCGAGGGTACCAGGGGAACGCGTAAAATAGAAAAATTCTATGGCGTAGATAGTACTACTGGTGCTATTGGATCCTTAGGCGGTTCAAACAGTGAAATAACTATAAATGCTATTAATAAGGTTGTGAAGGTTGGTAATGTTGAGAAAATAACTACGCCTATTAAGTTTAAGACTGAATATAAGGCGGATGCGAATACTACTTACAATACTCAGGTGACTGAGACTGAGGGTAGGGATGGTGAGTCAACCACTACTAAGACTTATGTGGTTGATGCTTCTACTGGTGTGTTGAGTAATCCTACTTCTACAACTAAGGAAACAAAGGCAACCAATAAGGTTGTTAAGGTTGGTAATGTTAAGAAGACGATAAGCGATATTCCTTTTAAGACTACATATGTTGCAGACGATACGCTTGCATATCAAGAGAAGAAGGAGACTGCTGGTAAGAAGGGTTCTAAGACGGTTACAACCACGTATAAGGTGGATAAAGATAAGGGTCTTACAACAGATGCCGAAAGCACTAAGGAAGAAAAGGTTGATCCAACAGATCATGTAATACGTGTTGGCAATAAGGAAGTAAAGACCGAGGATATTGCTCCTGGTACGACTTATGAGGCCGATAGCAATCTTGATTACAAAAAGGAACAGACGACAGAAGGCACCAAAGGTACGAAAACCACGACTACTATTTATAAAGTTGATGCTGATAAAGGATTGACAGATACTGTTCAGTCAAGCGAAAGTAAAACAACAACAGCTGTTCAGAACAAAGTCATCAAAGTCGGCAACGTTGATACTAAAACAACTGAGATTAAGTGTAAAACGATTGAAAAAAATGATTCTTCCTTAAATAAGGGCGAGAGAAGAGTTCAAACACGAGGTAAGAATGGTAGTGATGTTGTTATTACAACGTATGTTGTTAATTCTGCAACTGGTTTAACTGGTACTGTCGAATCGGTACGAGGTAAACATATTGATGCTGTTGATGAGGTGGTTTTAGTAGGGACAAAGGAAGAGCTTCCAACACCGCCAGATCCAAATCCAGATCCAAATCCAGATCCAAATCCTGATCCAAATCCTGATCCAAATCCTGATCCAAATCCGAATCCAAGTCCAGATCCGACTGATCCAGATGACAACAATGGCGGCGGAAGTATTGATCCTGATTGGACTTATAATCCTGAATTGAATATTGGCAGCGGCAATGATGATAATAGTTCCACAAATAGCAATGGTTCTATGAACGCTTCTGCCAACGGTAGTGATTCCACAAGCAGCTTCGATGCATTGCAAGCTGAGGGCACGCGCTCTGCCGACGCACTGCCAAACACGGGTTCAAACGCGTCTGGCACAACATTTGCATCCTTCGGCGCTATGGTGCTTGGCTTGTTTGTGGCTTCGGGCGCTGCGGTAAATCGCAAGCGTGCTAAGCATTTGCGCTAGAACAGCGTTATTCTCTAAGTTATAAATAAATTAAGGCGGGCACTCGTAACAATTACGTGCTCGCCTCAATTTTTATGTGTTGTATTTTGCGCGCTATGCTTATAGACTATTTTTTGCTTTTTGTAATAAAGACAACAATAGGATTGTTAGCGCTGCTATTGCAATTGCAATCGTTATTGTAATAGCCAGTGAATTATCTGCACCCGTTCTTGGTAGCGTATTTTTTCTAGCAGATTTCAGTTTTTCAGTGCCACTTTGATCTGAATTCGATGATTCCAGCGATTTTGATTTATTGTTACGCCCATTTTGAGCATTAGCATTGTTCAATTGATTGCCAGTGCTTTTATGATTACTTCCATTTTCTGAGCCATTATCTAATTCGAGAATTGAACCGCTTTCAGAGTTGTTATCTGGATCCTGCGGATTTTCTGAATCCTCTGGATTTTTGGGATTATCTGGATCATGTGGATCTTGCGGATCCTGCGGATCCTGCGGATTGTAATCCTTAGTGTAAACTGCATGCACTGTAATATCGTATATCACATTTGTTGTGCCTAAGAATTTAGTGCCTGTTCCGTCTGCTTTTGTATTCCACTCCTTAAACGTGTAACCCGCTTTAGTAGGATTTGCTGGCATAGACTGACTCTCTAAAGAATCGCCTTCAATAGTCTTTCCAGCTTCTACTTCAACAGTCGCAATAATTTTTTCTCCGTCTTTGAATGTTACTTTTCTATGCGCAGAATCTCCTACAGGAATAAACTTCCACGTTCCAACTAAAGTAATGTTTTTATTTACATTTTTAATAGTCGTAACAGGCTCGCCTTTTCCATCAATCTTCCAACCAGCCATCTCGTCAAAAACCCACGTGCCAGTCTTCTTATTGCCATCGCCAACTACTTCTGGCTCAGGTTCAAACATCTCATCAGTTGTTTTGTGCAACGTAGAGGTATCGATAGTAATTGACTTTCCTTTATAAACATTAATCGGCTTTAACGCATAATCCTTACCAATATACTCAGGAAGCGTTTGGCCAGGGGTTCCACTTTCAAACTTAAAATCAATCTTGTACGGAACTTCTACAGGAAGTTCTACGGGTTCTTCGTTAAATTTAACATTAAAAGGCATAAGCTTGTCCGAGTCGTATGCTCCAAGTTTTCTATATACGTAATTGATTTTTCCGGATAGCTCACCCTGCGCTGATCCTTCGATTTGGTAGGTTTTTCCAGCTTGCGCATCGGTATTAAACCATACTGGAATAAACCTAATATTTATCTCATCAACTAAATTGTTAATCCTATGTTTAATCTCATCATACGAGTAGGCGTAGGGCCTCATCAGCTGATTGCCTTTGTACCAGTCTTTTAGGCACGCGGTTGCTGTAATAGTATTAGTATTACCATCTTCTTTTACATCTTTGAGCGCAAAATCGCCAAAATCACCTAAAAGCGATGTTGGGTCGGTTCTCACTCCACCATATTTCTTTGGGTAGTGTTCTGATGGGATATCAGGAAGTTTTCTACTAGGCGATAGCGATATTTCTTTAGGCAACTTAAACGTGAGTTTGATTGATACGTTTAAGTTCGATACGTACACTCTTGAAACGTCATTAATCTTTGTTTTTAGCCATTTTTCAACATTTTCTAAAGAGGATTTGAATGGTTTGCTGCTAATTTTAGAGTTTATTTCAAGACCATCTCTAGTTATAAGAGGAGAGCTGTAATCTTCGTACGTAACTTTTTGAGCAGTTCCCAATAAAACGAATTTGCCAGTCGATGTAATTTCTATGTTTTTATTGCCGTTTGTTAAATCATTGCTGTAAATAAGCTGATTATAATCTTGCTCATTCATATCAAGAGGATTGCTTATTGTAGATTTACCGTCAAGAAGTGAAATGTTCAGCTCGTGAGTAATATAAGTGAACCCGAATCCAGGCACCCAGCTTCCGCTGTCTTTATCTTTTTCGTACAAATCTAAAATACCTGTACCAGTAATGTTTCTATTTTGAACTTGTTTAAGTGAGCTTTTTGTAAACGAAAAATGAGCAGTTAGCTTTAAGGTTCCGGAATCACTAGAATTATATAAATTTTCCCACGTGTTTTCCGCTAAATTAGCAATAAGCTTGATTGTATTTTTATGACGAGTAGAAATTTTTGCGCTCGCTGATGCAACTAGTGAAGATTGATTTTCAATGTTGAAGTTTTCTTTCCATTCAATAGGTTCAGGCAAAGATAGCGAGTAGCTAAAATCAAGCTTAGCTTTTTTGTCTTTACAAGATTCCATTTGTTGCTTAGTTGCTTTAAGAACCTCATTGAATGGAATATTTAGCGTAAGAGTGCCTGAATAATTAGTAGCATCGTTGCTATTTGCGTTTACAGCTTTTCCCGACGCATTGGTTGCGCTGATTTGCAGCGATGCATATTTTCCAACTTCTAACAGTGGGCTATTTACGTTTAATCCACCGTAGAATGGCCCAGGAATGTCTTGAGTGTCTTGAGCGTTTTGAATATTGCTATTGGTGTTTGCAAGCGATACTTTGGAAAATGCAGTTAATGACGAGACGAACGACCCCCCCCCAAGGCAAAAATTAGGAAAGAGGTTAGAAATTTTCGTTTCAAAAAGAAAATAGTATGCCCGTGTTTCATTAACTGATTTCTCTCCATACAGATGACCCAACTTGTAATACGAATGAATAGTTTATCACCTCAGCGTTTATTTATGCAATAGTTTATAAGTTGTTTATTGTTGTATGCCTTGTGTTGATGCCTTGTGTTGTATGCCTTGCAGTGATTTATATTCTATTCAAATGTATTGGGGGGCAAAATGGATGAAACAATAGCTTGGGGAGATGAAAGTACAAAGTCTAGCAAAGGCTGATTACACGGATAAACTTATAGAACTTGTGCTGAAAGAGAATGATTGAGAAGTTTGTTGTGATTAATCGTAAGTTAATCGCAGCACATAAATCCCATAAATAAATTAAGGCGAGTACTTTGATAATGAAACGTGCTCGCCTTAGTTGTTTACTTTTGCAGCTTACCACCAGATTGCCTCCGCTCGAAATCTTCTATAGCATTATTGCTAGTTTTGGGATAATTATGTGAAAATTGAATATTTATAATAAAATACTTCATTAAGAGTAAGAAGACTGTTGATACATTTTTTGGCGGTGGCAAAATGGGTGAAACAATAGCTTGGGGAGATGAAAGTACAAAATCTAGCAAATCTGGGATACAGGCATACCACATATGCGCATGCATTTGCAATTTACCAGAGCTTGTTGTGCGGAATAAGCTGTTAAATGCAACAAAGAAACATGTTAATAAATTGCATTGGCGCGATATGACAATGCGTGAAAAAGAAAAATCTATACGAATTATAGAAGATCTAGATTTACAATATATTATCGTTTCTATGCCACGAAATTACCTAAATTTGAAACCTGAAAGAGCAAGAAGAAAATGCATGGAAACTTTACTGCAAACATTGGAATCTCAGTATAAAGTAAATTTACTAATTCTTGAGTCAAGAGAAAAACACCAAAATGCGAAAGATCTTGTATTGCAAAAATATTTGATAAAAAATAAAACAATACAGAAATTACAAATTGAATTTAAGAACGGAAAAGATGACGCAAGATTATGGATACCAGATCAAATTCTTGGATTTTATGGTGAACAATTAAATAAATGTGAAGATCCTATATCGGTAAATCTCATCCAAAAATTCAAAAATGTTCACGTAAAAAATATCTAGCATACTTAACAAAGCATGTGACAATATTGTCGCATACTGATACAATGAATTTATTGCCTATCTCTTCGGAGGATATGGAAGTTGGAGCCGGAATTGCCTGAGTATCTTGGGCGCCGGCTCCTGCGATATCTAGAGTCATGTGCCAAATTCGAAATACCGTTACTGACTCAGCTAATGAACTGAGCTGGTAACGCTGATTGGACTATAATCTGGCACTTGGGTAATGCAACGTGCTCGCCTTAATTGTTATTGGTTGCATTTTAGCCATATTCATACTGTTTTCAAGGCAAATGTCTTATGCGATTTTTATATGATTTGCAAGACATATACAAGTTTTTATGGTATATATAGCATAAAAGTCATTCTGAATATTTTAATCGAAAGATGGGTTTGTGATGGAAAAGCAAGAGTTGCAGGGAAATCAAGTAGGGCAAGGAAGACGAATGAATGATTTACATGAACTTACAAACGAGCTTATTAAAGATCCTGAATTCAAGAAAGAGTATGATGCTCTTCAGTTTGAAAGGGATTTAACTATGTCTCTTGTTATGGCTAGGAAAAAGGCTGGTTTGACTCAGGCGGAGCTTTCGGCGAAAACAGGAATTAGTCAGTCTGATATTAGCAGGTTGGAAAATGGTTCAAGAAATCCGACTATTGCTCTTTTGAACCGTATTGCAAATGCTTTGAATGCGACTTGTAGGATTGAGTTTGTGCAAAATAAGCAGGTTGCGAAGTAGTTGGTCTACCGCTGCCGCTAGTTGTTTGACTAAGCGTTTGTGCTAATCGCAACGCATAAATCTCATAAATAAATTAAGGCTGGTACTTTGGTAATACAATGTGCTCGCCTTATTGTTTTAGATTGCCTTATTGTTTCTTGCGCTTTGTTGTTTGCGTTTGCAATTCCTATTCAGTTGTATTACTTTAGTTGGTCTGAATTATATACATTGTAATGACAATATGTTGAACATAAACGAATATTTGCGTATAGTAAAAGAAGATGGAGGTATTGTATATGACTACTACGAATTTAAATATCAGAACAGATAAGGTAATTAAAGAACAAGCTGATAGGATTTTTTCAGAACTCGGATTCAATATGACGACAGCGATTAACATGTTTTTGCGAACAACTATTCGTGAGAACGGAATTCCTTTTTCTCTTAAATTAGAGGTTCCAAATGATACAACGATTGCTGCTATTGAAGAGGGTAGACGAATTGCGTCTGATCCTAGTGTAAAGGGTTATCGAAATATGGAAGATCTTAAGGCGGCTCTTGATTTATGAAATTAAGAATGAAGTTCTTGTTTTGATGTTATATAGGCTTGGCACGCATTCAGAATTGTTTAAGAAATAAAATATCGCATTGTTAAATTAACATTTTTAAATCTGCAGCTTTTTATTGATAAAAGGTTAGCTTGTGGCGGTTTTTGTTATATTTCATTGCTTTTTGCGCGGATAGTATGTTGTGTTTATGTGTTTGGGTGTAGAATACTAGTGTTTTATGCATAGAGTCTTGTGTTTGCATTTGCTTGTATGCATTTTTGTGTACTCATTTGTGAGCGTTTGATGCGTTGAGAAGGTTTATTATGAAGAAGAGTAATAAGCATATCCGTAGTGCTAGTAATCATAGTGTTCGCAATCGTAGTGTTTTTGTGCCGCTTAGTGCTGGTTTTTGCGCAACTGCGTTGGCTATAACTGGGGGAGTTGTGGCCAATGCTTCTGCTGTTTCTAGTGTTGCTGGCGATTCTTCTAGTGTTGCTTCTTCTTCTAGTGTTGCTTCTTCTTCTAGCATTGTTAAATCGTCTGCTGCTAACGTCGCTAAAGCTGCTAATTCTGTTACGGGGGGGGGTGTACAGAGTTCTGAGGCTGGTGCTGTTCCGACTGTTCCAGCTCATATTATTGATAAAAATGAAGCCAACAGCATGCATGGCTGTGAGGCTGTAATTGAAAATGTTGGTGACGCTACTTACCTTGTAATTAAGCCAAAAGATGGTGCTGAAGAGGGCATTATTAGCGCCGACCTTAAGCCAGAAGAATTTGAAGCTATTCGCGATAAGCTTAAAAGTAATAATATGTATGGTGCCACTTTAAAATTTGAGAGCAGAGTATATGGCTACGGCAGTATTGCTGGTTTGTTTAGTGAAATTAGAATTGACTCTCTTGGTAATATTGGCAGCTTTGATGTAAGTAATGTTACAGATATGTCTTACGTATTTGGCAGGTACCGTGATCTTAAGAGTTTAGATGGCTTAGGCAGATGGAACACAAGTAACGTTACTAATATGAATTCAATGTTTTATAAGAGTTTTTCTGATGACTTTATTAGCGAACAAAGCAGTTCATCTTTTTTAGACCCTATTGCTAATTGGGATGTAAGTAAAGTTACTAATATGGATTCAATGTTTTATTGGGGAACTAATTTAAAAAATATTGATGCTTTGAAAAATTGGAATACGTCAAACGTAAAAAATATGCGTTATATGTTTTCTAATTGCACAAATATCAAGAATTTGGATGGATTAAAGAACTGGAAAACTGGTAATGTGACTGACATGTCTTACATGTTTGAGGATTGCAAGCGTTTACTAAATATTAATGGTGTAGCAAGCTGGAACACAGGCAACGTTACTAACATGGAACGAATGTTTGCTAACTGTTTGCAAAGTGTAAATGTTTGCGATAATTCGAAAGGTAACTGCCTTCTTAATCATTCATTCGTAAGCAGTGTGTCAAATCTTGTTGCTGTTAAAAACTGGAATGTTAGCAATGTATCGAAAATGGGCGGAATGTTTGCAGGAAGTGCAACATTAACCGACATTAGTGCTCTTAAGAGTTGGAAATTTAATAAAGATTTACCTTATATTGATTTAGGGTATTTAGTTACAGGAAATCGTATTAGTGATGAGAATTACGTAGACTTTTTAAAAAGTCTTATAGGAGAAAAGTTAAAAGGTTTTCGGGGAGAGCTTGAATTAGACGGTTTTGGATTAGATAAATTAAACGAAAATCAAATTAATGAAATATTTGGAAATCCGTATGATTCAATAATTATTATCCATAAAAACTATGATGTAAAAATAGATGCTAGTTCTGCTCTTCTTAAATTGAAGACCAAGAAGAAAGTGACTTTGACTTTTAATGGTTCTACGAATCAAAGTATTGAGATTAATGATTTTCCTGCAGTTTATATTAGCTCCGCAGCTTGGTATGATGATGATCAACAAAGTAAGAATGATATCGAAGCTGTGAGCTCTGTTGTTAATAAGACTATTGAAAGTAAGATAAAGGAGTTGCAGGAAACTTATCCAGAGCTTACTGGAAAGTATTCTGCTTCGAGGGCAATATCGAATGCAAATGATGTTTTTCAGACTTATAAGCTTGACGTAGATAAGACGAAAATTAAGAATCCAGATCCAGATCCAACTCCAGATCCAAATCCGTCGCCGCTGCCAGAACCATCTCCAACGCCAGATCCGACACCAAATCCAACTCCGCAGCCTGGCGGCGATACTCCAGGTGGTGGATTGAATCCTGACGGAGGCGGTTCGGGTGATAAGCCTGGAAATAATCCAGACAATAACACGGATAATAATCCAAACAATAATCCAAACAACGGTTCTGGAAATACGCCAGGTGATAATCCGAATAATACGCCAGGTAATGGTTCGAACACTAATCGCAATGGTGGCTCTGCGGGTGGAAGTGGCTCTAATTCAAGCAATTCCGCTAAGTCGAATTCCTCTGATTCTGCTAAGGATTCCTCAAAGAATCATTCTGATTCCTCTGATTCTGCTAAAGATTATAAAGACTCCATTAAGGATTCAAAGGATTCTAAGGATTCTGCAAAGTCTTCTGCTAGTAATTCAGCAAAGCATGCATCAAGCTCTTCCAATGTTGGTTTGATTGCGTCTATTGTTGGCGCTCTTGCCGCTATTGCTGCGATTGTTGGTGGATTCTTCTTCTTTGTTCTGTTTGGTAAGAAGAGGAAGAAGCGCAAAGACGAGGATGAAAACTAAGGCGTAAACTAAGGCGAAATCAGCCTCGGCTAATCGCAGCGCATATAAATTAAGGCGGGCACTCGTAACAATCACGTGCTCGCCTTAGTTGTTTTCTGTGTCTTGTTGTTTTACACGCCTTTATCCACGCAAATCCTACAAAATAATCACGCAAATCCTCGTCAAATCATGCAAAATAAATTTTTTTGACTGTAAGGTCTCAAGTTGTAAAACTTACTAATAATCTAAAAAATTTTGTTTTATAATCACTGTGTAACATAAATTATTTAAATTGATTATGACAATTTAACATATATTTTTTATTGAAAATCAGTAATTTTCATAAAATTTTCTAAGATATTTAAAGAGAATAAACAGTTTTTTCACAGTATTTTATAAGGGTAAATAATATAGGCTACGTGATTGTACTTGCTGTTCGGCTTATACAATTTTGTTCGGCTTATACGATTTTGTATTATTCGCGTGGCTTATACGATTTTGTATTATTCGTGCGGCTTGTACTTAGTACTGATATTAATGATTGAATAACATACGATTTAACTACAAGTGTTCGATGAGGATGGTAGTCAATGACATTTATTTCTCGCGCAATACGCTACGTTTTGAGAAAAAGAGTAAAAACAGCAATCGTGTTTGTAATACTGGCATTGATTTCAACGCTTTTGCTGGCATCTTCTGCAGTTGCGATTGCTGCAGAAAAAGAGGGCAAAAAGGTAGAAGAACAAGCAGAATCTAGTTTTGTTTTAGCAAATAATCCGCAAGTAAATCCTGGAACTCCTAGGGGAGCGGGAACTGTTAAGCCAAGTGATGTTAAAAAAATCGCGTCGCTAAAAAACGTTGATTCGTATGTTTTGCGTCAAAATGTTACAGCCGATTTAGTTGACGCAAAAGCAGCTAGAATCAAAGGTGTTCAAGACTACGATGCTCGCAGAGAAAAGCAATTCGGCAACGCTGTAAACCTAGAGGGAACAAACTCTTCTAAAGGATTAAATGCGTTTAAAACAAAGTCAATTCACATGGTTAAAGGAAGGGCTTTGCGCGAATCAGATGAGCATGCATCCTTAATCCACGAAGACTTAGCAAAACTCAACGGCCTAAAATTAGGCGATTCGTTAACGCTTAAAGCCAATCCTTTCGATGCCGATAACCTTAACCATTCCACGGAGCAAGTAAAAACGCGCATAGTTGGAATTTACGGCGGAGCTAATAATCGCCCAGTTGCAACGCGTGCAGAATTAACTGCAAACACTGTGTATACAGATTTAAAAACAACCAGAGAGCTTTACAAATATAAGCCTGGAAAAGAGATATACCAGGACGCAAGTTTTAAGGTTAAAAAAGGAGCGGACGCAGATTCTGTGATTGAAGAAGCGTCTAAGCTGCCAATTGATTTGCAAAACTATCAGATTACTCGAGATGACCAGTTTGTACAGGGAATGATTGGCGCGGCAAAAGGCGTAAAATCCATGATGAACATAACGGTTATTGCAGTAAGCGCGTTTGCTGTGGTGGCTCTTGGATTGGTTCTTATTCTTTGGATTAATGAGCGTAGAAAAGAAATTGGAGTTTTAACTTCCATTGGCGTTGGAAAAGCTTCCCTTGTGTTGCAGCAGCTTTTTGAGCTTGTGCTACTTGCGATTCCAGCCATTGCAATAGGCTATGGTTTTGCCAGCGCAATATCTCCATGGTTTAGCGACTGCGCATTAGGCTCAGTAAAAAATTCCGCCGCGCAGCAGCTTAGCTCAATGGGTCAAGCTGGAGGAAACTTGGAATCAAGCATGGCTACTAGAACTTTAGATAAGATTGCTGTTCAAGTTAGCTCCGATTGCTTAATTCAATCTTCATTAATGGTTCTAATGATTATTATTGTTGCGGTTGCGTTGTCTTATCTTCCTATTTTGCGAAAGTCTCCTAGAGATTTGCTTGGCATGCAAAAGTAGTTGGCTGCAAAAGTAGTTGACGTGCAAAAGTAGGTGGTAAAATGACTCAAATTATAAAAAGATCTTGGCTCGCTATAGTTAGAAAACCAAGACGCAGTGCTATTTTAGCCTTGATTATTACGGTTGTTCTTAGCGCGCTTATTTGCCAAGCGAGTGTTATTGCTTGCGTAAAAAATCTAGAGAATCAAATAACTTCCAGTATTGGTTTAGGCTTTAGCGTTTACGCAAAAACGCAAGGGCAGACTTTGCCAGAGTCCGATTCTGCTGGCGATTCTGCTGATTCTACTGGTGACTCCGCTAAACAATCGCAGCAAGACATTCCTCAAGATTTGCAAAAAAACGAAGGAATTCCCGAAAATCTTATTGCAAAATTCAAAAAGATTAGTGGAATAAAAACCATTGCAGAAGAAAAGGATGTTTTAGCAAATCCTGTTAACGCTAAAATTGTAGCGCCAATAAATGGTCCGCGTTTAGACAATGATGAAATGTTTTCGCTTGTTTCCATAACGGGAACAACTAAATCACAGTTAGCGCAGGGATTCCAAGAAGGATTATATAAGCTGGATGAAGGCAGTCATATTGATTCTTCGGCAGCTGGTAGCTTTAAGCTCGCAAAATCTGCAATAATTCACAAGAGTTTTGCTAAACAAAATAATCTTAAACTCGGGTCTGTTTTAACCTTAAAACAAGGCAGCAAAAGCATTGATCTTAAGGTTGTTGGCATTTTTTCTGGCAAGATGCAAACAAAGGGTGCGCTTCCTTCCGACTCTTCCGAAAATCGCGTAATAACTGATTTAGAATCCGCTTTTTACTTGTTTGGAAGTAAAAATCGCAGTTCTATAAAGTGCGTTATGCAAAATCCAAATAGTCTAACTAAAGCTTTAGAAGAAGCCAATAAAATCGCTAAAAACTATGGCAATGGCATGCTTTCTGTAGAAAATAATGCGCAAAGATTTGCCTCTGTTCTTCAATCTGTAAAAACAGTTAAGCAATTAGTGTTTATGATTCTATTTTGCCTTGCGATTGTTGCAGTAATAATTCTTGGCTTAGTTCTTGTTTTTTGGGTTCGAGGAAGGATCCACGAAGTTGGCGTTCTTATGGCGTTAGGCGTTAGTAAGTGTGCAATAGCTTTACAGATGATTGTGGAAGTTTTTATAATATCTGCATTTTGCTCAGTGCTGTCTACTGCGATTAGTGCTGCAATATCGTCTAGTGTTGGATCAATGCTATTAGCAAATGTTGCAAATGGTGCAATTACGTACTCATCAAATCAGCCTTTGCTAACTGGCCAAACAGCGTTTGCTATTCTTATAGGATTTGCTATAGCGTTTGTATCTCTATGCATTGCTCTTGCGCCAATAATGTTTAAAAAGCCGCGTTCTGTATTGAATTCAATGAGCTAAAGTGATTTTCTTAGAAAATTAAAAATTTACAAGTATCAAATATTAAATTTAGAAAATATTGGAGTTTATTATGACAACTTTATTAAAACTAGACAACGTTGATTACTCTTATGGAGTAACTAATATTACGGTTCTTAAAAATGTTAATGCAGATTTTGAAGCTGGGAAAATCTACAGCATAACGGGGCCATCGGGTGCTGGAAAATCCACCATGTTATCTCTTCTAGCTGGTTTAGACTCTCCAACGAGTGGAACAGTATTGTTTAACGGTCAAGATATTTCTAAGAATGGCGGTTATGCTAATCATCGCAAGAACAATGTTTCTTTAGTTTTCCAGAGTTTTAATCTAATTGACTATTTGAATCCTGTAGAAAATTTGCAGCTTGTTAGCCCAAAGGCGGATTCTACGATTCTTAAAGAGCTGGGGCTTAGCGAAGACGAGTCCACTAGAAATATAACAAAGCTTTCGGGAGGCCAGCAGCAGCGAGTGGCTATTGCACGAGCGCTTGTATCTTCTGCTCCAGTTATTCTTGCCGACGAGCCAACGGGTAGCTTGGATCCAAACACTACCAAAGAAGTTATAGCAATCTTAAAAGATGCCGCTCATAAGCGCGGAAAATGCGTGATTGTTGTAACACATTCGAGTGATGTGGCGGCTAGCGCAGACGTAAAATATGTTCTTAAAAATAAGCAGCTAATAAAAAAGCAGTAAAACACTAATAAAACACTAATTATTAGCCATTTTTCCGTGCTTCTGCGTAAAGTAAAAGTTGCGTATAAACTTTGCGCAGAAGTTGCGTATTTGCGCATATACGGGAGGTTGTTGTGGCAGATATTTTAGATTCAAAACCTGTTGTGGCAGTTGTTATGGGCTCTTCTAGCGATTGGGAAACAATGCGCCACGCATGCGAAATCTTAGAAAGATTTAGAGTGCCGTATATAAAGCAAGTTATTTCTGCACATCGCACTCCAGAACTTATGGCAGATTTTGCGCATGGCGCTAGAAAAAACGGTTTTCGCGTGATTATTGCTGGCGCTGGTGGAGCTGCACACTTGCCAGGTATGATTGCTGCTCAAACAACGCTTCCAGTTGTTGGTGTTCCTGTAAAATCCCATGCTCTTTCGGGCTGGGATTCTTTGCTTTCTATAGTGCAGATGCCTGGCGGAATTCCAGTTGCAACAACCGCTGTTGGCAATTCTGGCGCTACTAATGCGGGCTTGCTTGCAGTAAGCATGCTTAGCACAACAGATAGTCGCCTAGAAGAAGAACTTGAAGAATACCGCAAAGAATTAAAAAAGAAGGTTGAGGAATCTAATGCCGAGCTTATGTGAAGCAACTAATGGCGCTGCAAAGTGCTTAATGCCAGGGGCCACTATTGGAATTATAGGTGGCGGTCAGCTTGGTCGCATGATGGCGATTGCCGCTAGAAGAATGGGCTTTAAAATCGGCGTTTTAGACCCAGCGCATAATTGCCCGGTGTTTCAGGTTGCGGATTTTCAAGTTGAAGCAGAATATGACGATTTAGAAGCCTTACAAAAGCTTGCTAAAAGTTGCGATGTGCTTACGTACGAATTTGAAAACGTAAACGCAGATGCTTTAGATAGTGTGCGCGATTTGGTTGCAGTTCCTCAAGGAACCGACTTATTGCGAGTTACTCAAGATCGTGTTTTTGAAAAGAGTTTTATTAACAATCACGGTATTGAAACTGCTAAATGGCGTGAAGTCAATAATCTAGACGATTTAGATAAAGCAATCGAAGAAATCGGGCTGCCTGCAATTCTTAAAACACGCAGAGGTGGTTACGACGGCCACGGTCAAGACGTTTTGCGCACTCAAGAAGACGTTGATAATATTCGTAAGCGCGTAGAAAATGGCCAAGAGATGCTGCCTTCTATTCTCGAAGGTTTTGTTGACTTTGCTTTTGAAGCATCAATCCTTGTTTCGGGAAATGGCAACGAATTTGTGACTTATCCTCTTGTAAAAAATGTGCATCACAACAGCATTTTGCACATGACTTTGGCTCCAGCAAATGTTGATACTAAGATTCAAGAAGCTGCGCATAGCTTAGCGCTTAAATTGGCTCAAGGCTTTAAACTTGCTGGAACGCTTGGAATAGAACTGTTTATTACTAAAGACAATCGCGTAGTGGTAAATGAGCTCGCGCCGCGCCCGCATAATTCGGGACACTATACGATTGAAGCTTGCGATATGGATCAATTTGAGGCGCATGTTCGCGGTATTGTTGGATGGCCTCTAAAAGAGCCTACGCTTCTTTCTGCTGCCGTAATGGTTAATGTTTTAGGCCAACATGTTGTGCCTACTCGTGCGCTTATTGCGGAGCATCCAGAATGGCATGTTCACGATTACGGCAAGGCGGAGATTCGTAAGAATCGCAAAATGGGTCATATTACTGTTCTTTGCAATAATCCTGTTGAGGAAGCCAATGTGTTAGACTCTACAGGTTGTTGGGATGACGAGCTTGATTAAAAGTTTTTTGCGGCGAAAGGTTGAATAATGGTTGGTGAGCCAATACGCAGGAACACTAAGCAAAAAGAAACAGTTCTTGAGCATTTAAGAGCTTCGCGTAATTTTGTTTCTGCACAAAATTTGCATCGCGCGCTTGTAGAAGATGGTGAAATCATTGGTTTGGCCACTGTTTATCGCCAGCTTAATATGCTTTCGCAAAGTGGAGATGTTGATACCGTGCGCTTTAACGGTCAGCAGCTTTTTAGGATTTGCGACGAGAATACGCATCATCATCATTTGGTGTGCGAAAAATGCGGAAAGACTGTAGATATAGAGCCGCCAGACGACGAAGGTTGGATTCATAAGATTGCTGAATCTCATGGATACACGGTTATAGACCACACTTTGGAAGTGTTTGGATTGTGCGAAGAGTGCAATAAAGAGAGCAATAAAGAGTTGCAATAGAGGCAAAAATTAAAGCACATAAATTCATAAATTAAAGACATAAAAAACGAGGAACAAATCCAACTTTGGGAGTGTTCCTCGTTTCTGTAAGTCTACGCTTAGCGGTTCAACCTACTCGGCAACAGCCTTCTTAAGCAAAGAACCAGCAGAGATTCTAACACCGTAAGATGCAGGAATCTTAATGGTTTCGCCAGTGCGTGGGTTGCGGCCAGTGCGCTCAGCGCGCTTTACGCGCTCAGCGGAGAACAGACCAGTGAGCTTCAAGCCTTCGCCAGACTGCAAAGCCTCAACGAACACATCCTGGAATGCGTTGACAGCGGCCTCGGCCTGTGCCTTGGTAAGGTTGGACTTCTGAGCGATCTTCGAAACGAGATCAGACTTGTTGTATGCCATACAAGCATCCTTTGTGTTAGGGGCCTTCTCTTCCAAAGACCACTTTCACTCATAGATATTAATACATTTTCCCTACAAATGCGCGGTTTTTCAGCGTTTTATTAAGATTTTTTTACGATTTTTTAGTTTTTTTGGTTAATAAAGTGCATAAAAATCGCAAAAATTCCGTATATAGGCTTATTTATGCGGTTTTTAACTAAATATATTCTTTTTTTGACTTATAAAATTTTAAAGAAATTTTTCTATTAAATTAATCCCTTATTACTAAGACTCTTCATTGCAAAAGCGCCAATCGGTATTCTTAGCCAATAGAACATAAGACGGTAAAGAAGAGTGGCAGACAACGCAATTGTTGGAGGAACGCCAACCGAAGTGAACGCAAAAGTGAGGGATGCTTCAACAGCACCTAATCCACCAGGAGTTGGAACAGCTGATCCAGCAGTGTTTGCCACTAAGAACAGCAGAACTGTTTCCCAAGGATTTGCGTAGTATCCAAAAGCTAGAAGAGCAACCCAATAGCCTAATCCTGTAGCAAAAACAAGAATTAAGCCGCCTAATGTGCCATTAAAAAGCTGTTTTGGCTTAGTTACAAGCTCTTTTATCTGCTTTCCGTAGTCAGAAAGAATAGGCAGATATCTTTTTTGTATAAATTTGCGTATTGGAGTAATGGCCATAAACGCACAGAGGATTATAGTAACAATTCCTATTACTGTGATTAGCATGTGTGTAGGAATCATTCCAGAAAGCAGGTTTTTACCAGTAAAAATTCCAACGCTAAATATTACAAGAGCGGTTACTAGCGATTGCAAAAGCCAGACTGCGCTTGTAATAGCTGTTGCTTGAGATGTTGAATTTCCGCTTTTCTTTATAAGCTGCATGTTTACAAACGCAGGGCCAACTCCAGCTGGCATAGACACGGCGGTAAATCCAGAAGCCGCTTGTGATGTAAACAAAACGCCAGCATTTGGCTTTGAATCATCCATAAAAGCGCCAAGCGTAATAGAAGATCCAACCCACGCTAGCATGCTACAAGCAAAGCATGCCATAACCATTATGCTATCTGCTCTTTTAAGCGCCGAGATAAATTCTTGCGGATGCCATTGCGTAACAATAGCCGAAATCGCAGCAACAATAAGGATTAAGCTAACAAAGAATCGAATATTAAAGCGTGCTAATCTAACGGTGTCGTAGTCGTAGTCATCTTCGCTGTTATTCATGCACACTGTTTTGCTCAACTCATTTTTAAGATCTTCAAAAAGCTTTTTATTGCACGAAGGAAGTGACTTTGTAGACGCTGGAATTGCGGCTTTTTGAATAAATGGCAAAATTTGCGCAACCTTATCTGCACCCCAAACGCTCATTGCTGATTGAACAGCAGTTTTTGCATCGATGCAAGCTGCAATAAGCGTTAAAAGCTGAACTTTATCTAAAGCAATATTTGTTGAATCGCTAGCAACATCGCCATTTTGCCAACCCGCAATTAGGGGAGTGCCGTCTTCTAAGCGTGCAAGAGATTCGGGGCTTATTCTTCTGTGCGTAATTCCTCTAGAGTTTGCAATGTCAAGATATTGCATAAGCCTTTGAGCGTCGGAAGCATTAAGCGTGTTTAGATTGCATGGCACAAGAACATTGCTAGTGTGAAACACCATTATTGATGATTTTTCTAGGTCTGTAACCCCGTACACGTTTGCCGTAGCAAGATGCAAATTCCTAAGCGCAAGCAGCATGGAAAGATGGTGGTGTATGGAGTGCCTTGCGGAACGGTCTCGTCTAACTGGAATATCAATCAGCTTAACCCACTGCCATAGCTGATTTAAATATCCAGGCAAATGCACTTGATTGTCTAATACCGATATAACGTATCTTGTTGCGTGAATATCAATTGCATCGTATAGCCTTGAATTTGCAATCAAATCGTCGTCTAGACTAGATTTTAAAACGCCTCTATGGTCGGTTGTTAGCGTTCGGCGATTAAGCTGAACAAGATGCGTAATGCCAATGTTTTCTAAGGCTTCAACAATGTCTTTGCCCCAGGCTCCCTTGCTTTGCGTTCCCTTAATAAACCTGATTAGCGTTCCAATAGAGCGCCCAATGCACCAAGATGTTAATGCGCCCGTTAGGGAATGCCAAGAAGTTACGATTAAGATTGGAGAGGCAATTAGCAGCGCTTGCCAAGATAACTTTACTATTTTGTTATCTCTTCTAGGGCCACTAACGGTTAGAAAAGCAACTAAAACCGCGTACATATCTGGCAATAATTCTGTGCCGTGACTATTAGAGATGGAATTAAACGATGCAAATATCGAAGGATTATCTAGCGTTGTAAGAATGTAGGAAATATACCATACAAGCGGATACGTTAAAAGCAGTGTTAGCGTTGATAATGTTGTATCAATCCATCGCCTGGCGTCAATCATAGATATTATTACGCCAGCAACAATCGCAATTGTAAGCGCTTGCTGAAAAAGAGAAGATGGTAGGCCTGTTACAATCCACTGAATAATCTTTCCAGCATTTTTTGCGTCGTGTTCTACTCCTGCTGTTGTTCCAGAAAAACACGTTGCAAATAACACCACAGCTGTAGCCACACCAGCAGATACGATTGAGTAAATCAAGTCTGCCCAATTACGAACTAGCTTAGGCTCAGTGTCGTTAATAACTAAATCGTCTTTTACTTGCGATTGCATAGTACACCGTTTATTTATTAATAAAATTATTAATTTCTAATAAGTTATTGAATAAAATCTACCAAACGTGATGCAATTCCAGTATAAGATTCTGGAGTAAGGTTTTTTAGCCTACTTGCGGTTTGTGCATCGAAGTTTCTAGAAGATATAAAATCTTCAACATCTTTTTTAGATATGCTGTGACCACGCATAAGCTCTTTAACCTGCTCGTATGGCCTTTCCATTCCTTCTACGCCAGCAATTTCTTGTGCGCGCATAGCAGTTTGGATTGGCTCGCCAAGAACCTCCCAATTGCTGTTAAGCTCTTCGCTCATCATTTGCGTGTTTGGATGAATCGACTTTAAGCCGCCAAGAAGATTATTTAGTGCAAGAAGTGCATAGCCGAATGCGGATCCAACGTTTCGCTGAGTAGTGGAATCGGTTAAATCGCGCTGCCAGCGGCTTTCGGTAAGCGTTGCGCAAAGGGTATCGAAAAGTGCGCAAGAAATCTCAAGATTTGCTTCCGCGTTTTCAAATCGAATAGGGTTCACCTTGTGTGGCATTGTGGAAGATCCAGTAGCACCTTTAACTGGAACTTGCACAAAAACGCCGCGAGAAATATACATCCACACATCTACTGCAAGATTGTGAAGAATGTGGTTAATGTGGCTTACAGTGCTGTAAAGTTCCGCCTGCCAATCGTGGCTTTCGATTTGCGTTGTAAGAGGATTGAAGCAAAGACCCATTCTGTTTTCTACAAACTCTTTAGAAACGCTAAGCCAATCAACATTAGGGAAAGCGGCGAGATGAGCGCCAAAAGTTCCAGTAGCACCATTTATTTTTCCAAGATATTCTTGGGCATCAAGGTGTTTTTGCTGGCGATTTAGCCTATAGGCAAACACAGCAAGCTCTTTACCTAAAGTTGTAGGAGTTGCAGGCTGACCGTGAGTTAGCGATAGCATTGGAGTATCTCTATACTCTTGCGCTTTTTGAGTTAAGTAATCAACAATTGCTTGCAAATTTGGCCTATACACGTTTTCAACAGCGTTTTTTACGCAACGAGCTATAGAAAGATTGTTTATATCTTCGCTTGTGCAAGCAAAATGAACCAATGTTTTAAGATTGCTAAGCTGGGTTTTATGCCCTAATACTTGCTCTGCTTTGTCTAACTCGTCGTCAATGTAATATTCAACAGCCTTAACGTCGTGATGCGTAACAGCTTCGTGAGCAGCATGGCGTTTTATACCTTCGGCTCCAAAGTTTTCTGGGATTGCGCGCAAATAATCGCATTCCTCATCTGTTAAAGGCTTTACGCCATCTACAATCGTTTTAAAACTGTTTCCCTTATAACCGTTTGCTAGAAGAATCATCCATTCAACTTCAACACGCATGCGCTCGCGGTTTAATGCTGGTTCGCTTAAATATTCTACGAGGCTAGCAGTTTGGTTGTGGTATCTTCCGTCTAGTGGAGTTAAAGCAATAGCAGGGCAAATATCAGTAAGCTTCATACTCTAAAGGTTACAGCATGGCATGAAACTACTAAGTTTTGAGCGTTGCTATTTTGAGTCTTGCCGTTTTAGCGTTGTACTAGTGTTGCATAACTCCTTGCCACAATGTTGTTTCTTCTAAAGTCCCTTTTAACACATTGCTAAAATGCGATTCTTGAGATCTTATTTGTTTAGAAGATAGCTGACTGGCGTCTTGGTAAGCTGCTTGATGATAATTTAAATCATGCGTGAGCGTTCCTTCTTCTGGCACATTTTTTACTAGTATTCCGTCTTTTTCAAAAAGATTTTTTGGCCTGCGATTCTCTCTGCGATTTGACTTGCGATTTTGCTTAGAATCATTTTGCTTGTTGTCTTCTTTTCTGTTGCTTCTATTATCACTTTTACTAGCCACTGCGTGAATCGTAACCCAATTGTTTCTGCTTGGATTACTCGCTCCGTCTAATGTTGGAACAAGTTCGTCTTCCATTTCTATGCTTGTTACCCAAGTTTTTTCTGGAATTGCATGGTTTGCTATAGGCGACCCTGCTGTTACAACGTGTTTTATGTTGTATTGTTTTGAATAGTCGCTTGCAATTTCTGCAGCAACTATTCCGCCTTGTGAATGCCCAACAAGTACAACATTATCGTTTGGTTTAATGCCGCTTTTCTTCATTGCTTCCACAACCATTCTTGTGCTGTCTGCGTTCATTCTTACGCTTTTAGAGCTGCTCATAACCTCCGCATTTTGAGGCCATCCAAACGGCGATTTAGGCTTTCCGTCTGTTCCGGGTATTGTAACAAGCCAAGATGTTCTGCCGTTCTTTTGCTTAAAACGTTGAATTGCGATTGTTGCAGCATCTGGATTTGTTTTTGGCGGATGCACAGAAAGATTTCCGTTTGCAAGATTATTAAGATTTGCAAGAGCTTGACCAATATTATTTCCCTTATATTGCAGTATTTTAGATTGTGCATTTTTAGGTAAAACTAGTTTTGTTACTTTAAGATTGTTTCCTTGTTTTGCATCATTGATTTTTGCACTAAACAAGCTTAATGCGCTTGCAAATGTGGCAACTGGAGCTTTTGAATGTTTTACATCGTCCCTTTCTTGAATGCTGGAAAAAAGACGAATAGGGATTCCTGTTACTGGATTTATTAGAAAATGTTTAGAAAAGCCTCGTATAAATCCCTGTTGTATTGGTGCTGTTGCATGGCTCCACTTAGAAAAATTCTTCATGCCACTTTTTTGAGTCATGTCTAAAATCGCACTAAATCCTGCGCTTGCAAAGAATGGTACTGCAGTAATAGGGAAGATTGTGGTTCCAATAGCCACAAGGTTATCGAAGGCTTCTCTATTTTTGTATTCCGCTGCAGAATATAGGTTATTTGCCCTGATTATTAAAGTAGACAATTCGCTAAGATTATTGGACATTGATTCGCATTGGCTTGACTTTATTCTGCATTCGCTAGAATCTGGCAAGTTTTGTAAAGCAGGTTGGCAAAAATCTTTGTTAAAACAGTTGTTTTGACTTTGTACAAGAGCGGCTTTTTGGCTTTCGATTTGCAATGCGGTTTGCATCCAACATGCGCTTAGTGAATGGAAATCGTTTGATAGTTCGCTAAGTATTGCAGCTTTTGCTTTATACGAGTTGGAATCAGCAACGCTAAGAGGTTCTCCGCCAGTTATAGTTGATTTTACTCTCCAAGGCATTATTTACCTCCGTAATTTAGCATTTCGTTAAAAGTGGGATTAGCGTTAATAAAATCAGCATCAGTAAAGCCAGCATTAACAGAGCTGATTTGGCATGCTTTTCTAGCGGTTTTAGCCATCTGTTCGTTAAACGCGTTTGCGGCTTTGCCATGCCAGTCTTTAAGAGTGTTGGAGTGTGCTTCGCTAAGCACGCTGTTAGAGCATTGTTCTGTTCTTTCTAACAGCCATTGGTAATCGTTAAATATGTGCATACAAATATTACACACAACGTTTTTTAAATAGTCACGAAAATTCTTGCAATGTGGTTAAAGGCTATAATCCTTGAAGTATAAGGGTTTTTGTGCTTGAGGCGGTTTTTTTAAAAAAGCACTTTAGCATATTTACCAAGGTTTATTGCTTGAGTCTTCTTTTTTAGAAGACTTAGTTTTTCCATTCTTGTTTGAATCTTTAGATGTAGAATCATCTTCGGTTTGCGACGATTGATTCTGCGAATTTTGGCTAGAATCGCTTTGATTATTCTGCCTTAGTAAATCTTGAACTTTGCTTTTTTGCGAATTACTTAAGCTGGATTTATTGGATTTTTCTTGCGATTTATTAATCCTATTTTCGCTATTATTCTGGTTTGTTTTTGCGTTTGCGTCCGTATCTTTTTTATCTTGGTCAAGTTGCTTTTGCAAACTATTTGTAAGTTTTTTAGATATTAATGCGTTATGATTAATGCTCTTTTTTAAGTGCGGCATTAAAATTGTATAAGGTGATTTTGCTTCGTTAAACTGGTCGTCAACCTGTTTTTGAGATACAGCCAACATTTCTTTATCTGCATCAACTTTTTTCGATGCTTTTATGTTGTTTATAAGACTTTTTGTAGCAGCATTATATGTTGATTCTGCTTTAAGATTAGTGGCAATAAAATAAATTGACGCCATGCATAAAGCTATAACAATAGTAGATATTGCAATAATAGAAAATCTTAGGAACGACTTAGGTGTGATTTTACTAATCATATAAGCTTCCTCGATTTTGTAATCCAGCACGCCAATTCCCAAAGAATTAATATACTTGCAAGAATAGCAAACGGCCAAACGATTGGATAAGGCCTAAGTCTTGGTTTAACAGTGTTGTTTTGCCGCCATTGTTTAGAAAGAATCTGTTTTGCTTCTACGCCAATGGAATGATCTTTACTGGAATCAACATATTTTCCGCTAAGCTCGTCTGCAATATTCTTAAGATTCTTTGAATCCATTTTAGATATTCCAGGTTTTTTTGTAGAAGGGTCAATAATCCATTTTCCAGACTGTTTTATAGAAGAATCAGTTGAATTAATATCGTCTAAATCGTCCAACTTAGTGCTTTCGTTTGGGATTTTTCCGCCATTTTTAGACCCAACACCAATAACATAAGCATGATTTACGTAGCCGCGTAAAGAGGAGAATGTTCTGCGCTTTCTGCTGGTTGTTTCTTCGCCATCGCTAATTAAATACAAAACAGTAACATCTTGTGGATGAGCGTCGTGAATTGCTTTAGTGGCAAGAAGAGTTTTATCTAGCGGCGCGTCTAAGCTCGTTCCGTTTGAAACTCCAACAGGCTCTGTGTTAATAGTATTAACCCAATTTTCAATGGCATTTACGTCTGGAGTTAAAGGAACGTCAACGCTAGAAGACGCTCCAAATCTTATAGCGCTAAAGCTTGCGTTTGTGTAATTGCTTGCAACTTGTTTTATTATTTGCTTTGCGCTGTTAAATCTTGTGTTCTTGTGATTAGATAAATCCGTAGAATCGTTTACGTTCATAGATCCAGTAACGTCTAAAACAAAAACAACGTTAGTGGCATTAAGGGATCGTTGAAAAGTGTTTTTCATAACGCATGGGCATAATGCGCAAATCGCAAGCAAAACGCAGATTAATACTCTGCGAACTCGCATATAAACAGTTTCATCCGTATTGGAATTATTGCGTTTTAGTGGAAAAATCTCAAACAAAGCTAAAACGGTAAGAATTGCAATTAAAACTAACGAAATCCAACTAAAATATACTCTCATCGCTTTATCCTTCTTGCAAAAATAAGCCAAAGAGATGCAAAAATAACCGCCAATATTGTTGGAATACTAGGGTCATCACTTAAAGCTGACTGCGTTGATTTTTTAGGAATACTCGTATGCTGTTGCTCAATTTTACGCACCAAAGTCATTACGGAATCAGCATTATGCTGCGTTAAGAAAATACCACCATTTTGCTCTATAAGATTTCGCATTTGCACAGTAGTTGATTCGTTTTCGCTTTGAGCAGACCCAGAGTATAAGCCGTCAACTTGAATATTGGCCTGGCTGGTTAAATTCAATGCTTGTTTAAGTGAATAGGCTGGTTTTCCAGAAACAACGTTATCGGTTGCTAAAACAATAGAAGCACTACGATTAAGGCGATTGTGAGGCTTTTTAGAATTGTTGGAAGACCCGTATACAACGCCAGGAATCATTGCGGCACAGCTAACAAGACCATCTCCAATTAAAGACGTTGCCTCTTTTCTGTTTTGAGTGCCATCAAGCCATGCAGAAATTTGCTGATATTGCTTTTGCTGCATGTTGTCGATTTTATCTTGCGATTGAACTCCGTCTAAGAGTTTAGAAGCGTATTGCAATTGTTTTTTAACAAGAGAATAGTCGTCGGTTAGCGGAAAAACAGTTCTGGATGTTGAGTTAAAAATGCTCAAGCCTATGCGCTCGCCTTGAAAATGTTCAACAAATTTTAAGTAAGCGTTAATAACTTCTAAATCGTAGGGAAGAGTGGAGCCAGAAACATCTAAGCAAAGTACAATGTCTCTAGAACTTGATTGCTCGTCTGCGTCTAAAACTCTAGAAGGCCTTGCGCTAAGAGTTAGTGTGCATAAAAGCGCAAGGGAAAGCATTAACGCGCATATTCTTCGCAAAATAATCCATAATCGCCATTTTCTTGCGCATATACTTCCTTGCAAATCTTCATCTAAAGTAAAAGACGTTAAAAAGCTTGTTTTTAAAGCTTTTAAAGATTCGAGTTTGTGAGTTTTGTAATTGTATTTTTTAATCTCACTTATTACAAAGACTAGTATTGAAACAACTAATGCTATTAAAACGCCAAAAACAAGGACTAATGGCCATTTTAAGCGCATAGAGAAAAGCGTTGAAGCAAATATTTTGCACATTGCTAAATTAGGTATTGCCAAAGTGCATGTGCTTAAAGTGGAGAATGTCATCTTTTATTCTCCTTTGGCTTATTTTCCTTTGTTTTCCAGCTTTCAAGAAGAGCAAGAACCCATCTTGCGCCTTGATCAACATCTGCATCTTTTGCCTGATTATTATACTTTGCGTCCGCAAATTCAGGAGGGTATAAAGCTGCAATAGTTTGACGCAATAAGTCTGCTCCCTGCGTGTTTTTCCAAGTGTTTCTAAGCGAACTAATGTCTCCAAGAGTGTGTGATTTAATGTTGTCTCCGCTAATTATAGAAACGTATTGTCGAGCAATTTTAGCTAATTTAGCAAAAGCTTGATCTTTTTTAATCTTGTTTTGATTATATTCGCTAACAACCTGCTCAATTTTTTTACGCCATTCTTGCCTATTTGCGTTTAAAGTATGAGCGGCATTTTTTACATCTTCTTTAGTGTTTGCTTTAGTGTTGATTTTGTAGATAGCAATGTAGAGCATTATGATTGCCAAAAACGCAACTATTATGCTTAAGCCAATAAGGGCAAGTAGCATTGTTTCGTCGTTTAAAACTTTTTGAACATTATTAATACTCACTGCAAACCAACCTAAGCCTATTTTAAGAGTAAATCTTGATTCTTCTTAACACTAAAAACGCTGTTTTGCAAAGTTGCGTTACAAATAAATTTAGCCAAAGAATGGAATATTTGCTTGCTGGAAGACCCACGTATAAGGCAAGCTTTAGTAGAGTTTAAGCATTCGTGTAGCGAGTTGTTTATAAATGCCCTATGTGTCTTTACTTCTTTACAGCAGGAATCGTCTACTAAAAACGCTGGTATTTTGCGCATTGTTGTTCCATCAAGTATTGGAATATCTTTAGACTTGCTAAATGGGTTTACTGGGCTTAGGGTTACAACGATTAAAGAATGTAATCTAGCGATTTTTTGCAAATCATTAAAATGTTTTTGCAAAATAGCGTATTCGTCTGTAATTATTACAATCAAGCCGTGTTTTTGGGTAATTGAATTAGCGAAGTCAATAATGGCATCTGTGTTTCTAGTGTTTTTGCGTGCATTGCACAATGAAATATCTAAGCTACGCTCAAAATCAGGCAGATTCCTACAAGATGGAATCCGTAAAACATTATCTCCATCAAATAAAGCGCAATTGAGTGAATCGTTGCGTTTTATGCTTAAAGACGCAAAAAAACATGCTGCGTTAGAAGCAATCTCATATAAATATTCATTACTTTTAGACGCGCAAGAAGCATTCATATTTACACTAGAATCCACAAGAATCCAAGTTTTAGAAGAAGATTCGCGCTGCCTGGAAGAAACCATTGGTTCGCCAATTCTTGCGCTGGCTTTCCAGTTGATCATTCTGGCTTCGTCTCCAGGCTGCCAAGCATGAACGTCTACTAAGTCGCCATTACCAAATTTTTGGTTAGAAGGGTGTTCTCCTTCAAAAATGCTTAAAGATTTTTTTGCAAGTGGAAGATTTAGACGATTGTCTAATGCTTCGATTTTTCGCCTAACTTTTTTAGACGAATCGGAGCATAGCAAATTCCTTTTAGCATTAACTGTAAAAGTTGGTTGTGAATAGGTTTTAAACAGTTTTGCAAAAATCATGGTGCAGGAACCGTCTTCACTATTGCATCAATAACTTGGTCGCTAGTAATGGAATCTGCTAAAGCTTCAAAAGTCAAAAGAATCCTGTGTCTAAGAACTTCGTGAGCAAATTTTTTAACATCTTCTGGAATAACGTAATCCCTTCCAGAAAGAAGAGCTTGAGCCTGACCAATGCGTATTAAAGCAATAGAAGCTCTAGGGCTTGCACCCATTCGTACAAGTGAAGAAATAGTTTTAAGAGGGTGACTTCCTTGGCCTCTAGAGGTTGCAACAATATCTACTGCATACTTCATAACAGCTTCCGAAACATGCACTCGTTTAGCGGCTGCGCGCAAAAAAGTAACGTCTTGCAAACTTATTTTTTGGCTATTAAGTGTTTGCGGATTAAAAACGTCGCTTCCTCTGTTTGTTAAAAGCTCCAACATGCTCACCTCTTCGCTAAACGAAGGGTAAGTCATAACAGCTTTAAGCATAAAACGATCCATTTGAGCTTCTGGAAGATTAAAAGTTCCTTCTTCTTCAATTGGATTTTGCGTAGCAATAACCATAAAAGGCTGAGGAAGATTAATGCGTTCTCCGCCAATTGTTGTAGCGCCTTCCGCCATTGCCTCCAGCATTGCTGACTGAGTTTTTGCATTTGATCGATTAATCTCGTCTAGCAGAATCACGTTTGCGTGAATAGGACCAATCTGTGTTGTAAATCTTTGAGAAGAAAAGTCAAAAACTTGAGTTCCAACTAAGTCTGCTGGCATTAAATCTGGCGTACACTGAATTCGTTTAAAGCTTCCAGACATTGCCGTTGCAAGAGTCTGTGCAGCAGTTGTTTTAGCAAGACCTGGAACGGATTCAATAAGAATGTGGCCTCCAGCAATAAGCGTTAAAATAAGCGATTCTTTAAGTGAATCTTGGCCTACAAGTGTTTGAGCAAATCTTGAGCGAAGAACCGCTGCAATCTGCTGCGCCTTTTTAATGCTCTCGTTAGAAACGCCTGCAGATATTGGCTGATTTGTTTCGTCTACTGTATTAGAAATAGAGCTATTAGAAACAGGTACGCGAGGCTGGGGTGGAAGAGAGAAAACACCAGTATTTGCGCTATTGTTTTGACTATTTGGTTGCGGAGGGAATAATGCCATGCGTTTTATTTTAACCGATATACGCTACCTTAGTTTCTTTTTGCTATAAGCTCCAGTCAATTGCAGATGCTCCCATTGATATTAATGCTTGATTTGTTCTAGAAAATGGCCTGGATCCAAAGAATCCTCTAGATGCAGAAAGCGGACTTGGGTGTGGGGATTGAATAATCACTGCGTTTGTAAGAAGAGGAGCTAGGCTTTGAGCGTTTCTGCCCCAAAGAATTGCCACTAATGGAAGCGGTTTGCCGTTATTATCTGTGCGATTATTTAGCGCTGTTATTGCAGCATCTGTTATTTGTTCCCAACCTTTTCCTTGATGGCTATTCGCTTTGCCTGCTTCTACGCTAAGGCATCTGTTTAACAGCATTACGCCTTGCTTAGTCCAAGGTGTTAAATCTCCATTTTTAGGCATTGGAACGTTTAAATCATTAACTAATTCTTTATAGATGTTGGTTAGACTTTTAGGCAACGGTTTAACGCTAGGGTCTACGCAAAAACTAAGACCAACTGGGTGCCCTGGTGTTGGGTATGGGTCTTGACCAACAATAAGAACCTTTATTTGATTAAAAGGGATTGTAAAAGCTCTAAGAATATTATGACTTTCTGGCAAAAATCGTCTTCCGCATGCTAATTCTTGCCGTAAAAAATCTCCCATTTTGTGAATTTGTGGTTCAACTGGTTCAAGGGCATTTGCCCAATCTGGGTCTATGAGTTCGTGCAAAGATTTTCGCTGCTTAATATCCATATTTATCAACTCTAAAACAAGGGTGATAAATACAAAATCAAATATAAGATAAATACAAAATCAAATGTAAAAATAAATAAAATTCTTTATGCTTTGTGCGCGGTATTCGCTAATATGGACTCATACTGTTAGCTGATTTTTTAGAAGGGATACAATTATGGCGCATAAAAGCCAGAACGTGTCGTTTACGCCAGATGCTTTTGATAATCCACCAGAAGGCCCTGTTGGAGTACATCGCGGAAATCGCGCTTGGTATGCCGTATTGTTCCCGTATGTAGTAGTCGTAACTATTGCTGTTGTTTTAGGCATTTTTGCATGGGCTATTATGTCTGGAGAAATCAACAATATTCGTTTGCCATGGAGCACAAATCAGTCAACAACTGCTAAGTCTTCTAAACTTAAGAGCGGCAAAATTGACGAGCGCAAGAGCAAGTCGGATGATGCTGACGACGATTCAGACGAAGATAGGGATCCAGTAAAAACCGATAAGTCTAATAAAGAAGATAAAAATGCTAATAGCTCTAAGGATTCTAAAGACAATAATGCAAGCAACTCAAACGCTTCTGGGCAATCTGTTAACAAGACTGTTCCAGTAAGAGTTATTAATGCAACAAAGATTCAGGGTCATGCTGCTCAAGAAGCTGCAAAGCTTAAGCAAGCGGGCTACGAAAATGTACAGGCTGCAAATCCTGCTGGAACTGTTCCTGCTGATTCTGTTGTTTGGTATAAGGGGAGCGAGAATCGAGCTGCTGCTGAAGATATTGCTAAAACACTCGGAATCAGCAATGTTGAATCTGCGGATCAAATAGCAACCACTATTGTTGTGGTTTTGTGCAAGTAGATTTGCTGTACAAAATAAATAAACGTAATAGATTTGACTAATAAATAAACGCTTAAATAGCCAATTGGAAAGTCTTAATAAGTGGCTTTTTGATTGGCTATTTTTGATTTTTGACTATAGATTTTTTCTATAGATTTTTGAATACAGTTGGCACTCGGGTACTTAGAGTGCTAATCTTCATTTAGCACTCAGTTTAAACGGTTTAGTCAACAGCTGACGGTTGATTAGCTTTAAAAGATTTGAGTGGGTGTCCATAGTTAAGTTATGTGGAGGAATAATGGCAAAGATTATTGCCTATGAAGAGGATGCCCGTCAGGGTATGCTTGCTGGTCTTGATAAGCTTGCAAATACAGTAAAGGTCACACTTGGACCAAAAGGTCGTAATGTAGTTTTAGATAAGTCTTACGGTGCTCCAACAATCACCAACGATGGCGTTTCAATCGCTAAGGAGATTGATCTCGAAGATCCATACGAGCGCATTGGTGCAGAGTTGGTAAAGGAAGTTGCTAAGAAGACCGACGACGTTGCTGGTGACGGTACTACAACTGCTACCGTTTTGGCTCAGTCTTTGGTTCACGAAGGCTTAAAGAACGTTGTTGCTGGAAGCAATCCAATTGCTCTTCGCAGGGGCATTGAAAAGGCTTCCGAGGCAATTGTTAAGGAATTGCTTGCATCTGCTAAAGATGTTGAAACCAAGGATCAAATTGCTGCTACTGCTACTATTTCTGCAGCCGATCCAGAAGTTGGCGAAAAGATTGCAGAAGCTCTAGATAAGGTTGGCCAAGACGGTGTTGTTACTGTTGAAGACAACAACAAGTTTGGTCTTGATTTGGACTTTACCGAAGGTATGCGTTTTGATAAGGGCTATATTTCCCCTTACTTTGTAACCAATGCAGAAGATCAGACTGCTGTTTTGGAAGACCCATACATTTTGCTCACTTCTGGTAAGGTTTCTAGCCAGCAAGACATTGTTCATGTTGCTGAACTTGTTATGAAGTCTGGAAAGCCATTGCTTATTATTGCAGAAGATGTTGATGGCGAAGCTTTGCCAACGCTTGTTCTTAACAAGATTCGTGGCACTTTCAACACTGTAGCTGTTAAAGCTCCAGGCTTTGGCGATCGCCGTAAGGCAATGTTGCAAGATATGGCAATTTTGACTGGTGCTCAGGTTGTTTCCGATGATCTTGGCTTAAAGCTCGATTCTATCGATGCTTCTGTGTTTGGTCATGCAGCAAAGGTAATCGTTTCTAAGGATGAAACAACTATTGTTTCTGGCGCTGGCTCTAAGGAAGATGTTGAGGCTCGTGTTGCTCAGATTCGTGCAGAAATTGAAAACACCGATTCTGATTACGATCGCGAAAAGCTTCAGGAGCGTCTTGCTAAGCTCGCTGGTGGCGTAGCTGTTATTAAGGTTGGCGCTGCTACCGAGGTAGAAGCCAAGGAACGCAAGCATCGCATTGAAGATGCAGTGCGTAACGCTAAGGCTGCAATCGAAGAGGGCTTGCTTCCAGGCGGCGGCGTTGCTCTTGTTCAGGCTGCTGCAAAGGTAGAAAAGTCTGCCGCAATTGCCGATCTTAAGGGCGAAGAAGCAACAGGCGCTGCAATCGTGTTCCGCGCTGTAGAAGCTCCAATCAAGCAGATTGCTCAAAACAGCGGTGTTTCTGGAGACGTTGTTCTTAACAAGGTTCGCGAGCTTCCAGAAGGCCAGGGCTTTAACGCTGCAACCAACGCTTACGAAGATTTGATGGCTGCTGGCGTTACTGATCCAGTTAAGGTAACTCGTTCTGCTCTACAGAATGCTGCTTCTATTGCTGGTTTGTTCTTAACAACCGAAGCTGTTGTTGCCAACAAGCCAGAAAAGCCAGCTGCAGCTCCAGCTGGCGGCGCAGAGATGGGCTACTAAATTAAATTAACTCTTTGATTGAGTCTGTTTAGTTATCAGGCATGAGCGGTAAAGTTTTGGCTTTGCCGCTCATGTTTTTGTTTTTGTAACTTGTTTTTGTAACTTGTTTAGTTCATTGCAAATAGCGATGTTGCTTGCGCTTCTGTATCCATGTAGATGTTAGAAGCATTTTGCATTGCAAGCTGAATTGCCTCTAGTGATTGTTCCATTTGCTGGTGCGCTGCTCGCCATTGTGTGGCGGTTGTTGCAAACTGAGTGGCAGCAGGACCAGTCCACACGCTTTGCAGCTGCTGAAGATTTGCGTACATTCCGTTAGTTGCATCTCGAATTGCATTAATCGAAGATCCAACTGCTGCAGCAGATTGCTGAATCTGTTCTGAATCAACTCTAAATTGTGCCATTTTTACTCCTTAATGCTTGTAAATTGTGTTTTGTTATGCTTTATCTCCGTGTTATTTAATGCTTGTGTAGAAATGACGTATTAAACCCAATTTTTGCTATTGTTTCTTGTAATCTAAAAACACGGTATTATGAATATATGCCGTCAAGCGATTTTGTCAAAGATTTTTTTACTAATGTGGTTAAAGGCTTATGCGCCTTTATAATACTTGTGTTTTTGGGTCAAATTGCTTTATTTGCCAGCCCTGTTTTTGCTCAAGAAAAGTCAAAAAATAGCGATTCGGCAAATAAAAATCCTAATAATTATGGCATTGTTACTACGGATTCAATCACAGATACAGAAAATCTTCTAGGGGACTCTGTTGCAAAAGTTTCCGACATGATTGCTAGCACAAAAAAGCAAACAGGTGTTTCTGTGCGACTTCTTTATTTAGCTAATTTTAGTGGCAGCAAAGATCCATCAAAGTGGGCTAGCGATTTATTAACAAGCACAAATCCTGCTGCAAATACTGTTCTTTTAGCAGTTGCCACTCACGATGGAAGACTTGTTGTGGCAGTTTCGCCTAATTCCGATGAATGGCTTAAAAGAAAAACAACCGTCGACTTGTTGTCGGATGCAGCCTATAGGCCATTAGTTAGTGCGCAAGGAGCCGACTGGTCTAAATCTGCGATTTCGCTTATGAAGCAGATTATTCGCGCAAAAAGAACGTCGATTACACCTTCAACAAGCATTATTGCAACTGTTGTGATGATTGTTGTAATTCTTGCATTATTTGCCATTGTTGCGCTTATTTTGTATAGAAGAAATTACGTGTTAAAGCAAGTTGCACTAGGATTTAGAAAAGCCAAGAGAAGGCATGCTGCGCACAAATAAATCTATTTTTTTCAGGAAACACTCAGGAAACATTCAGCTTTATAAGTGATGCTAAACAGTATGGGTAAGAATGTAGAAGCATCAATTGTTGTGGTCGACGACGAACCTTCAATTCGCGAACTTTTAGTTGCATCGTTGCATTTTGCAGGATTTGACGTAGAAACCGCTGCTTCTGGGTCGGAAGCAATTGAAGTTATAGAACGTGTTCATCCAGATCTTATTGTTATGGACGTTATGCTGCCAGATATAGACGGTTTTACCGTTACAAGGCGAATTCGTCAAAACGGTGTAGCTGTTCCGGTGTTGTTCCTTACTGCAAGAGACGATACGCAAGATAAGATTATGGGCTTAACGGTTGGCGGAGACGACTACGTTACTAAGCCATTTAGCCTAGAAGAAGTAGTTGCTAGAATTCGAGCAATTCTACGCAGAACCCAGGAGGCAGAAGAAGACACTCCTGTTGTTAAAGTTGCAGATTTAGAGATTAATGAGGATTCTCACGATGTTTCTAGAGCTGGAGTTCCAATCGAACTAAGCCCTACAGAATACAAGCTTTTGCATTATTTAATGGATAACGAAGGCAGAGTTTTGTCTAAAAGCCAGATTCTTAATCACGTTTGGCAGTACGATTGGGGTGGAGACGCTGCAATTGTTGAATCCTACATTTCTTATCTTAGAAAGAAAATCGACGGCATTGAGATTAAGAACGACGATGGTTCGTTAAAGAAAGTTGTTCCGCTTATTGAGACCAAGCGTGGAATCGGTTACATGATTCGTGTTCCAAAGGCAGGGCAAGCCTGATTATGAATAGTGGCAAATCTACGGAAGTCGCTATTTATAATCCTGCTGTTGCTAGCGAGAACTCGGATTATGACGGCAAAGAAGCGAATTCTAATAAAGATCATAAAGCAAGAAAATGGATGCGCAAACATCTTGATGCAATACCGCTAAGCACTCGATTACTGGCATGTACTCTTGTTGTTTTAACTATTGCTGCATTTTGCATATCTTTATCGATTAGGCAGTTAGTTGGAAGCTACTTGCTGGATAAAACTGATGCTCAGTTGGCAGACCAGGCTCAGCTTATTTACGACAATATAGATTTGCTTAGAAGCAAAGATTCAAAAGAGCCTACGGTTGGCCCTAACGATTATTTTTTGCAAATTCGAGACACTAACAACAAGATTATTACAACTCCGTTAGTTCCACCTCTTAAGGGGAATGTTGTTTCTATGCCAACGCTTCCAGAAGATGGTGAAATTAACAACGTTGTTGTAAAAAGAAAGCCTTTTACATCTCCTGCAGTAGTTAAGGGTGATCTTAAAAGCATTGATGAGGCAACTGCAAAGGTTGCTCAGTCGCCGTGGCGTGTGCTGGTTCTTACATGGGGTCAGCGAAGCGGTTACAACTCAGAAATGCGTGTTAGGGGTTACGTTTATATAGCGCTTTCGTTAAGCGACCAAATGGACACTTTGGATACGCTTACGCGATACTGCTTAATGGTTAGTATAACTGTGATTCTCCTTGGAGCGGTTTTGGCTGCTTTGATTATTCAGTCAACGCTTGTTCCACTAAAACGAATAGAAAAAACTGCGTCTAAAATTGCTTCTGGAGATTTAAGCAGGCGAGTTCCTTCGGCTCCAGAAAATACGGAAGTTGGTTCTTTGGCAGCTTCGCTAAACTCAATGCTTTCTAGGATTGAGCAAGGCTTTAATGATCAAGAAGCAATGACAGAAAAAATGAAGCGTTTTGTTTCGGACGCTAGCCATGAGCTTAGAACGCCTTTGGCAGCAATCCACGGTTATGCCGAGTTGTATTACATGTGGAGAGGTGTTCCAGGGCAGCAAGAGAAGGCGGATGATTCTATTGCTCACATTAAAGCTTCCAGCGAAAGAATGACGGAGCTTGTTGAAGATTTGCTTTCGCTAGCGCGATTTGACGAGGGGCGAGGAATCAATGTTTCTCAAACTGTTAATGTAACGCCAATTCTTAAAGATGCTGCAAATGATTTGCGAGCGCTTGATCAAGTTAGAGTTGTTCAACAAGGAACTTTGCATTTAGCAGACGACTTAAAGCTAATGGATTGTTCTAAGCCTACAAATTGTAGTCTTGATCGAAAATTTATTTTTACTCCAGGGCAGCTGCCTAATGTTATGTTAAAGGGCGATGGGGCAAGATTACGCCAAGTTCTTACTAATATTGTTGGAAACATTCATCGTTATACTCCAACTGATTCTCCAGTAGAAATAGGAATGGGGATTTTTAAAGCTTCGATTAGTCCCGAAGCTTTGCAAAAAATGAGCTCTGTTTCTAAGTCTCTTAAGGATTTTTTGGAAGCTGCAGAAGTTAGCCAATCAACGGGCGCTGGCAATTCGTATGTTGTTATTAGAGTTGTTGACCACGGTCCTGGTGTTCCAGAAGAATCCTTGCCTCATATTTTCGAGCGTTTCTATATTGCTGATCCTTCTAGAGCCAGAGAAAAAGGCGGTACGGGTCTGGGTATGTCTATTGCGCAATCTGTTGTTAAGGCACATCATGGTTTTATTTGTGCAACAACGTCTTGTGCATATAGAACTAGTTCTAATCAAGATAATGAAGATGATTCTATTGATAACACAATGAGTGGCGTTGAATTGAAAAATGATGGCTCGGAGGATTCTAAGCCTCATGGCTTAACGCTTACGGTTGTGCTTCCAAACGTTATTCTTGATGAGGATACAAGCAATACTAATAATGCTAGCAATGCAATCGATGTAGAGAAAACAGAAAAATAGACTAATCTATTCTAGATGTTCTGCATATTGTTTTTAAGATTGTTCTGGATTATTTAGATTGTTCTAGATTCATGCGCTACAATGGAAGCAGTGTGAATCTTTAGAGATTATGTGGATTGTAGTAAAATAGATAGTTCGCATAAAGTTTAGTGAATTTGAGTGAGGTGTGTTATGCCCAACGGGCGCGTTCGTTGGTATGATTCCAAAAAGGGATATGGCTTTATAGTAGATGAAGACGGCAAAGATGTGTTTTTGCCTTCTTCTGCATTGCCAGAATCAGTAAAAGAATTGCGTAAAGGTGCACGCGTTGAATTTTCTGTTGTAGAAGGTCGTAAAGGCCCGCAGGCAATGGGACTTACCCTTGTGGCTTCTGCTCCTTCTTTGGTAAAAGCTACAAGGCCAAAGGCAGAAGACATGGCTGCAATTGTAGAAGATCTTATTAAGCTTTTGGATTCTGCTGGCAACGGCTTGCGCAGACGCCATTATCCGTCTAGTGCAGAAAGTAAGAAGCTTGCTCATTTGCTGCGTGCTGTGGCAGATAATTTTGACGTACAAGATTAACAGTTAACAGGATTTTTTATGGAAGATGAAGTAATAAATCCACAGGATCTTGCTTATAAAGTTGCTGTGGAAACTTCTGAGCGCGAAAACGCTGTAGGCGATTTTGTAGGGAAAGTGGATATTGGTAGCAATGTTACCGATTTTCGTTTTGCCTGCACTATGCTTGGGTATGAAGGCTGGCAATGGTCGGTAACGCTGTATCACGACGAAGATGCTGGGCGTTGGACGGTTAACGAATCCAGTCTTGCTCCAACAGAAGATTCGTTACTTCCTCCTCCTTGGATTCCTTGGAAAGACAGGCTTAAGCCTACAGATCTTTCGGTTATGGATTCCATTGGAACTGCCGAAGATGACTCCAGGCTAGAAGAAGGCGTTAATGAGCAAAATAATGAAGACGCTCAAGAATCGCCAGCAGACACAGAGCAAAAAGATGTAGAGCATACAGACGCAGAGCATACAGAGAATACGGAAAATGGCGAATCAACAGAAGATTTTGAAGAGGCTGTTGAAACTTTCCGATTAACCAGAAAAAGGGTTATGACCGCTCAGGCTATAGCTCAAACTGCAAAAAGATGGTATGCAGGCCAGCATGGACCAAAGTCGCTTTCTACTAAGATTGCAGACGGAAAAGCATGTTCATCTTGTGGTTTTATGATTCCACTTGCAGGAAGCTTGGGAAACATGTTTGGCGTTTGCGCAAATATGTGGAGTCCAGATGATGGGCGAGTGGTGGCGCTTGATCACGGATGTGGAGAACATTCCGAAATAGAGCCCCCAGAGCCTTCTCAGCTTTGGATTCAATCGGAGCCAGCTTACGACGATTATCACATTGAAGTTGTGCCTCAATCACCTAGAGAAGAGCGTGCAGACGTTGAGCTTATAGAAGAGGCAATCGAAGATAGTAAAGAAAATCGCCAGGAGCGACTTAAGCATACACACGTTGAAAACGAGTTGGATAGCGAAAAAAGTAACGACGATGATTCGCAATCCAATGAATCAAATGATTAGTGCTGGAAGATTCTAGACTGTGGCATTGTGCTAGAGTCATGGCAACTCGTTACCATGGAACGAAGGATAAAAACGGAAGGCAATTATGTTTGAACGGTTCACTGACCGCGCTCGGCGTGTTATTGTGTTAGCTCAAGAAGAAGCGCGCGCTCTTCAGCATAACTACATTGGCACGGAGCATATTCTTTTAGGCCTTATTAGAGAAGGCGAAGGAATAGCCGCAAAAGCCTTGAGTGCAAAAGGTGTAGATTTAGACGGTACGCGCAAACAAGTAAAAGAGATGATTGGCATTGGAACGGTTTCTCCTAGCGGCCACATACCTTTTACTCCGCATGCTAAGCAAGTGCTTGAGCTTAGTTTGCGTGAAGCTTTACAGCTTGGCCATAGTTATATTGGCACGGAGCATATTCTTCTAGGCCTTATTAGAGAAGGCGAAGGCGTTGGAACGCAAGTGCTTATTAAAATGGAGGTTGATTTAGGCGACCTTCGTAGCACAGCAATGGATTTGATTCGTGGCAATTCTGGCATACCTGCAGATGGTCAAGGTGCCGATCTTGCCAACGCTGGAGGAGTACAAGATAAGCGCAATCAGTCTGGTTCTGCTTTGCTAGACCAGTTTGGAAGAAATCTTACAACCGAAGCGCAGCAGGGCAAGCTTGATCCTGTTATTGGGCGTTCTAAAGAGATTGAACGCGTTATGGTTGTTCTTTCTAGAAGAACAAAGAATAATCCTGTTCTTATTGGCGAGCCAGGTGTTGGAAAAACAGCTGTTGTAGAAGGTCTTTCGCAAAAGATTGTTGCTGGGGATGTGCCAGAAACACTAAAAGGCAAGCAAGTTTATTCTCTTGACCTTGGCTCAATGATTGCTGGGTCTCGTTACCGCGGTGATTTTGAAGAGCGCTTAAAGAAGGTGCTTAAAGAGATTAAGACTCGCGGAGATATTGTTCTATTTATTGACGAGATTCACACTATTGTTGGAGCAGGCTCTGCAGATGGTGCCTTAGGTGCTTCCGATATGCTTAAGCCTATGCTTGCGCGTGGTGAGCTACAAACAATTGGTGCTACAACTACAGACGAATATAGAAAGTATATTGAAAAGGATGCGGCTTTGGAACGCAGATTCCAGCCTATTCAGGTTCAAGAACCTTCTATTGCAGAAACAATTGAGATTCTAAAGGGCTTGCGTGCGCGTTACGAGAATCATCATCATGTGACTATTACAGATGGTGCTTTACAAGCTGCAGCCGAAATGTCTGCTCGATATATTCAAGATAGAAATTTGCCAGATAAGGCAATTGACTTGATTGACGAAGCTGGCGCTCGCTTGCGTATTAAGCGCTTAACAGAGCCTCCTGAGCTTAAAGAACTTGATTCTAAGATTTCTAAGCTTTCCGATAAAAAAGACGAAGCTATTAAGAATCAAGACTTTGAAAAAGCAGCTGATTTGCGCGATGAGCAAGAAAAGCTAGAGGAAGATCGCAAGACTAAAGAGCAAGCTTGGCGAGAAGGCGAATCCAATGTGAATATGGTTGTAGACGAAGATGTTATTGCATCTGTTGTTTCGAATACAACTGGTATTCCTGTTGTTAAGCTAACTCAGGCAGAATCTAAAAAGCTGCTTGGTATGGAAGCAGAGCTGCATAAGCGCATTATTGGCCAAGATGAGGCTGTTTGTGCGCTTTCTCGCTCTATTCGTCGTGCGCGAGTTGGCTTAAAAGATCCAAAGCGTCCTTCTGGATCGTTTATTTTTGCTGGACCTACTGGCGTTGGTAAAACGGAACTTGCTAAGACTTTGGCTCAGTTCTTGTTTGATGACGACGATGCTCTTATTCGTGTAGATATGTCGGAGTTTGCAGAAAAGTATGCAGCTTCCCGTCTTTTTGGTGCGCCTCCAGGCTATGTTGGCTATGAGGAAGGTGGCGAGCTTACAGAGAAGGTTCGTAGAAAGCCATTCTCTGTGGTCTTGTTTGACGAGATTGAAAAAGCTCATCCAGATATTTTCAACACATTGTTGCAAGTTTTGGACGATGGCCACTTAACAGATGGTCAGGGGCGAAAAGTTGATTTTAAGAACACGATTATTATCTTGACTACAAATCTTGGTACTCGAGATATTGCTAAGGCGGCAAATACTGGCTTTAGTCTTGGAAACAATGCGGATGCGTCTTATCAGCGCATGAAGGATCAGGTTAATTCCGAGCTTAAGCGTCAATTCCGCCCAGAGTTCTTAAATCGCTTAGACGATACTATTGTGTTCCGTCAGCTTACGGAGCCAGAAGTTCGCCAGATTGTTGACTTAGACGTTAAGCGTTTAAATGATCGACTCTTTGAGCGCCATATGGCTTTGGAACTTACAGACAAGGCTAAGAATCTTCTTGCGCAGAAGGGCTTTGATCCACTTCTTGGAGCAAGGCCGCTACGCAGAGTTATTCAGCGAGACATTGAAGATGCAATTAGCGAGAAGATTTTGCTTGGCGATTTAACAGACGGCGAATGCGTTGAGGTTGATGCTGAAGGCGAAGGATTGCTTGGAGAATTTATTTTCCGTGGCAGAAAGTTTGATTCAGCAGATAGCAGCTCTAAGCCAGTTGAATCTTTGGATGCAACTGATTCTTTAGATTCAACTGAATCGCAAGAATCCGCAGAATCGCAAGAATCCGCTGAATCTGAATCTTAGTTGTACGATTTAAAATCTTAATTAAGATTTCTTAATAAATTTAGTCTCCGTTAACATGCAAGCTATAATGCCGCAAGTTAACGGAGATTTTTTTGATTCGTGTCTTTTTTAAGCGTTTTTATCATTTCTAGAATTTGCTTTGGATTTGTTTCTGGCAAATAAGAGCTTGTAACAGCTAGAGATATTTGCGCAAGCTTTGCAGAATCACAATAGCATATATACACAGGCCTATTAGTTGGTTGGAATTTTTTCTTAAAGAAGTACAACGATTTAAAACCGTACGCTGGCTCCAAAATATCCGACATCATCTCTAGAGTATGAACAATTATTTCGTTTTGGTTATTAATAACGCTATCTTTATTTTGCAAAGAGGCCGAATTACTAGAATCTTCCGAATCGCAAATATCGGTTATTCCTGCAAGAGGAGCTGCAGAAAGGCTCATAAACTCTACAGCAGATTCTGGATTCTCAAGGCCTTCGTCTCTTAAGCGTTCTGCCATTCGCGCAATAAGAAGTTCCATAATTCCATTAGGACTATCTGTTCTATGACGCATAAAATCAAGAGTCCAGCCGATTACGCGATTGTTGCTATAAGTAGGCATCCAGCTGGTTACGCCAAGAACTTTGCCATTATCGTCAATCGCGTACAAAATCTTTACTCTAGAATCGTGCAATTCTTCTAATCCGCCAAGAGTAAATTTCATCTCGGGAAGAGATTTAAGTTCTGCCCACTCTTCCGAAATCTCAATAATCTGTTGCTTAACATTCCACGGAGCTTCGTTGTAGGTGCTAAGAACATCTGTTATGCCATCGCGCTTAGCTTTATTTATAGCAGTACGAATATCCTGCCATTTTTTACCTCTAGTTTGCCATTCTTTAGGGTAAACTAGCATATCGCTTCCAACTTTAATAGACATAAAACCAAGAGATTCTAGGTTTTTTCTATCTTCATCGTGCACAGCGTAGAATGCTGGAGACCAAGAATTTTGCTCACAAAGCTTAATAAATGATTTTAAATCTTGATTATATTCAGATTTGTCTCCAAAAGGACCAGTCAAAGTTAAAGCAATTCCGTACTTAAGCCTGTATGCTATTGCCGAGCGTTCTGTGTTGGAGAACCAATAGTGATTATCTGGCCAAGTAGTCATAAAGCTCATTGTGTCTCCGCCAAAATGAACTAACTGACTTGCTTTTTTGCGGTCTTCTTCGTTAATTGTAACTTTGTTTTTAAACCACATAAGGCAAACAACAAAAAGAACAATCCAAAGAAGAACTCCCACGCACTGAGCAGTAGCAGATGCAAGAGGCGTTAGAGGAGTAAGCATTGCGTTTGATCTTAAGCCAAATCCCATAGGCATCCAACGCCCTGGAAGATCTTGCAGTAAATGATGCAAGTCTGCATGAGGTTTAAACTCGTTAGGTGCAATTAATCCAAAGCAAATGTAGCCTATTCCAGTAGATAATATGGCCAAAACTATTGCTGTTAAGCCAATTCTTCGCTCAAACTTGTCGCTATGATTTTGGAAGTGCTTTATGTTTATAAACAATAGTATTGCAATTAATAGCGGAGGCAGAGCGGTAAGCATAAAGGCTATAGATGTGGCATTATTCTTGTGAGAAATCATAGCTTGCTTAGCTGCAATCAACGGCAAAATTGCAAAGTACATGGTTGCATACACAGCCGTAAGCCCGTTAATTGTTATAGCAGCATAAGCTGCAAGTCGCCTTCCGCGTAAAAGACCCCAAGATATAATCATTAGAGTAACAATAGGCAAAAGAATGCGAATCCAAAGACCGCCAATTGTTGCGTGTTGCAAGCCAGAATGAAGCAAACAGCTGCTGGAGCTATAGTTCGATATACATCTTGCAAGCCAAGGTTTTGTACCCATTTGTGGAGACATAAACAAGCCTAGTGTTGTTAGTATTCCAGCGTGAGATCTTGAAGACAATGCAAGAACAGGGCCTAACGCCATAATAAGCTGCGTTATTGAAAAAAGACGCCTAATTTCGTAGTCTGTTCCATGCCACCAGCTTGCGCTTTTAGTGGTATTAGTTTCGTTGTTTTTGTTCATTACATTGCCAATAATATGGCCGCAAATCGCCGCAAAAATCGTGCAATAATCTCCAGGATTTCCACTATAAAGAAGCATTGCCGAGGTTATTGAATATCCCAAAACAAGCATTCGTCTGCGCCATAATATTGATTCGCATGTTGCTGCAGACATAAACGCGCCAACAAAAAGCGTAAAAGGCGAAAGTCTAATTGGTATTCTCGTAATCCAATGCATGTTGCGAATAATTGCCGAAAGATTGCCAATTAGTGTGAGTCCTAGCAAAGTTCCAATAAGCGTGCTAGATACAGAAACAAAAAGCAAGCGTATTTTTCCAATTCTTGTTTCTGCTAATCCGATTAAAACCAAAGAAAGAATAGCGTTAACAGCTAGAGACGGAAAACTGTTTACAAAGAAAAGCGAATGGAACAGTTTAAGCAAAAGTTGAGGAATGTTTCTATGCCCAAAAAGGAATGTGGAGCCAATTTTTGGCTTATGGTACGAGAAAAACTGTGCAAGTGTAGCGTTTGTGCCGTAAGTGTAAATGTGCATTACGGTACGGAAAATCCAATGTAAAAGGTTTATAAGCAAAAATACAAGCGTGATTTTTACTGCAAGAACTCTCTGAGACAGCCAGATTCTAACATCATTACTTAGTATAGATAAATGATGTTTTGCTGTTGACTTGTGATTTTTTGATAAAAAGTTTGGCATGTTTATCGCCTCACCTTCTGATTAACAACCACTTGAATATTACTATAAGAGCTTAAATCTGGATCATGCTTTGCTATTCCAGCGTCTTTGCAAAGATGATCAATTGCAACCTTTAATCCGTTTTGAACCGTATGCCAATCGTGGCCAGAGCCTTTAGAAATCATTGTTATAACGCTTATTCCAGCCTTATGCGCTGCCATTGCAATAGTAGACTGATTTACTTGAGACTTAGGATCCCAAGCTCCAGCTACTGAATAATAGTTTTGATTTAATGGAGCATTTTTTCTCATTATGTTTGACGGAATATGCTTTTCGTATTCCTTGCGATTGCCGTTAAAATAACGGTTTATTGTTTCTTTTCGATTCTTGTACGTTGGTTCTAGCTCTCCGCCAGCAGAATACATGTTTCCAAACAACTTTGGATATGCTGGAACTATTTGAGTTGCGCAAGTTCCGCCTTGAGAAAATCCTCCCATAAGCCAAAGTGCTGGATCTTTGCTAGCTGGAAGATTTTTACGAACCCAGTTAACAACATCTTTAGTTAAATAAGTTTGAGCGTTTCCATAAATCTTTGTGTCTGCGCAAAGTGAATTATGTGTTGAAGTGCCATTTTGGTCTGGGGAAACAACAATCGGAGCTAAACCATTGTGTTTTTTAGCGTAAGCGTCTAAAGTATTCACTATTTCGCTTGCAGCAAATAGTCTATTAGGGCTTCCTGGCTGTCCGGAAAGAAGAATCATTACAGGAAGTTTTGGCGCTAATCGCGTTAGAGCTGCTGGAGGAAGATACACGTTTGCGATTCTTGCTCGGAAGTTTGATTGCGTTGCCGGAATTCTAACTGAACGGCTAATACCCTTAGCTGGCATTTTAGGAAGTTTGTTTTGTTCTGCTAGCAAATTCCAATCTTTAATTTCCATAACGGCATTATGCTTATTGTGCTCTTCTAGCTTTGGGTAGTTTCCTAATCCAAAAACAGACCCGATTGTTGTGTATTCTCCGTAAATCATGTTTACGCGAATCATTGTTGCCAGAACAAACAAGATGATTGAAAAAATAGCAAAGGCTCTTCTAAATCCTTTAGATATTATTGCTGCGCTTAGTGCAAAACCTACGGCTGCAAATCCTGCTGCAATAGAGGAGATAACAAGCCATCCCAGACTTACGCCAAACACAAGAAAAACGTCGGATATAAGCCAAGTTATGAATCCAAAAATAATGGCGAATAAAAATGCCGAGCCTAGTTGAGTTAAGAGTTTTGAAAAATACTTTGACCCTTTAGGTTTTGTAATTAAAAGAACAGCTAGGCATAACCCAGATATTGCGAATACGCTTACAGGTAAAATGCCGTGCATTAAGTTAATTGTGGCAACAAATTGCTTCATTCTTACTGTTCCTTAAAACCTCGCTAGATTGGAGCCAACAAACACAACCATTGCAAATATAGTATATAATCCTTAAAATTTTCTATATTTTGTCATCTATTATAATGATATAGACTGTAGAACTTATTACAATACACCAAAAGTATGAATATTTATAATACTGCGATTGCTGGTATGACGATAGTGATACTTAAGATGTATGTGTAAAGCAGATGCGTACGTAATATGTATACGTAATATGTATTAAGACTTAAACATGTATTAAACATTAGGCATTAAACATGGGCATGAATCAGAAGGGTGAAAAATTGCCATTAAGCAATTCTCTTACAATTTTTAGGCGATTTGAGCATTTTAAGCTTACGATTGCTCGCTGGGCGTACTCTGTTATGTTTGTTGTTTTATGCGCAATAACAGTTATGATTGTGCAGCTTTCTGTTCAGCGTTCTGGGCGAGTGGAAATGACTTCCTCGCTTTCGGCTAGCGCATGGAACATAATTTCAAAAATGTGGCTTAAGCTTAATTTTGTTTTTGTGCTTAATCTTCTTATTGTTGCGTTGATTTATGGGATTTTGTTAATAATCATAAATCGTTTTTGGATTGCGTCTGCAATTTTGGTTAGTACGTCAATAATTGTTTCTGTTATTGAATATATGAAGGTAAACGTTCGATACGAAACGATTCTTCCAGCCGACTTAAACTTTTTAAAAAGCAACACTGGAAACATTGCATCTTTTCTTCCAGACAATGCTAACGCCGTTATTTTTAGCTCTATTGTTGCCGTTATAATAACTTGGATTGTTGCTGTTTTAATGCATGTTTTGGATGCAAATCATGGGAAAATTGTTATTATTGCAGATTTAAGAACTGCGATTTTGGTTCGTATTGCAACTGTAATCGCATTATTAGCGACTTTTGGATGGTATATTTGCACAGTTGGAACTGTTGATTCTAGCGCAAACAATTTTGCTAAGTTTATGGGAGACACGCCATCAATGTGGGACTCCGTTTACGACGCTCAAAGAAACGGTACTTTAGTGGCATTTTTAAGGCAAGTAAACCCAAAGGTTATGGATAAGCCTGCGGATTACAATGAGCGAACTATGAGCGCTTTGCTAGAAAAATACAATAATGAAGCAAAGAAAATAAACGCTTCTAGAAAGTCGAAAATCTCCGATAATACTGTTGTTTATGTGCTTTCGGAATCATTCTCTAATCCAATAAGAGTTCCTGGATTGCAACTAAATAAGAATCCAATGCCATTTATAAGCTCTTTGAAAGAGAAAACAGATAGCGGTTTAATGCTTTCTTCTGGCTACGGCGGAGGAACTGCAAATCTTGAATATATGTCTCTTACGGGATTGAGCATGGTGAACTTTAACTCATCTCTTACAAGCCCGTATCAGCAGCTTGTTCCAAATTCTTCTTGGACTCCTACGATTAATCAATATTGGGGTAGTGAAGCGAATTCCATAGCATTCCACCCATATGAGCCTAGCATGTACTTGCGCTCAACAAACTATAAGAAGTTTGGTTTTAGTAAGTTCTACTCGCTAGAATCTCCTAATGTTATTGCGCACAAAAATATGCTTGATAAATCGCCTTATGTTTGCGACGAGTCTGCGTATAAAAGTGCGTTTGAAAAAATCGCCTCAAGCAAGAATAACCAGTTTGTGCAAATAGTCACAATGCAAAATCATATGCCATTTAGGAATTGGTATAAGAACAATGATTTTAAGGCTAGTTCAAAGCCTGGCTCGCCAAAGCTTGGAAGCTCGGAAATATCTTCGATTGAAACATACGCTAAGGGAGTGAGTTACACAGATAAAGCAACTCAAGAGTTCTTAAATGACTTGGATTCTATAGATAAGCCAGTGACTGTTGTATTCTATGGAGATCATCTTCCTGGAATATATAGTACTGCCAGCGATGATGAGAATAATTCTCTTGATTTGCATCTAACTGATTACTTTATTTGGTCAAATAAAAAAGCAAGAGAAAATAAGCAAAAAGAAGATAATTCTAGAGATAATAATGCTAAGAAGAATAAAGTCAAAGATTCTTATTCTTCTCCAAACTTCTTTATATCGCAAGTGGCGTCTCACACAAATTCTAAAGTTTCGCCATATCTTGCATTCCTTACAAGATTGCACGAAAAGATTAGTGCAATGGAGCCTCCTGTAGTAAATAAGATTCAGGGGTGGGATAGAATTCCGCAAGGCCAGCCAATTTACTTGAATCCAAGCGGAAAGCCAATGATTGCTAGTAGTATGAACAAAGAAACTAAACAATTATTGCATGATTACCGTTTGATTCAATACGATATTACAGCTGGAAAGCATTATCTTAAAAACACAAACTTTCTTGGTTTTTAATTTTTCAATGCTTTAAGTGCTTTAGTTGCAATGTCGTGCCTATAAAACATGTTAGAAAGATTAAGATTGTCTAATATGCTATAGGCTTTTGATTGAGCATCTTTAACATCTTTGCCATTCACTTGCAAAAGTGCCACTCTTCCAGAAGACGTTACAAGATTATTGTTTTCGTCTAATTTAACACCAGAATAGTAAACATTTTGATCTGCGCTATTAAGAGTGATTTGTGGCAGAGGTGTTCCTGTAACAAGCTTTCCAGGGTATCCTTTGCTTGCTAACACAACGCCAAGAGTTACGCCATTTTTAATCCAAGTAAATGCTGGTTCTTTGCCATGCAAAATGTTAAAAATAGCTTCGCCAAAGTCGCTAGTAAGTCTTGGAAGAACAACCTCTGTTTCTGGGTCTCCAAAGCGAGCGTTAAATTCTATGACTTTTGCGCCTTGCTCTGTGTTAATCAATCCAGCGTACAAAACTCCTGTAAAAGGCGTGCCTTCGCTTGCAAGAGCTTGCAAAGTTGGGCGTACGATTTTATCAATCGCTTGTTTTACAACTTCATCGCTAATTTGTGGAACTGGGCTATAGGCTCCCATTCCGCCTGTGTTTGGGCCAGTATCGCCATCATGAGCGCGCTTGTGATCTTGAGAAATTGGCATAACCCAAAAATCTGTTCCGTTAGCAAAACTCATTAATGAGAATTCTTCGCCTTCTAAAAACTCTTCTATAACTACTTTTGCTCCAGCTTTGCCAAAACGATGGTCTACAAAAATATCGTCTAAAGCTGCGAGCGCCTCATCAACGCTAGTGGCAACTGTTACGCCTTTTCCAGCAGCCAAGCCGTCTGCTTTAATAACAATAGGAGCGCCTTGATTTTTAACGTACTCGATCGCTGGTTCTAGCTCGCTAAATGTTTGGTAGGCGGCTGTTGGAATATTATGCCTTTGCATAAGTTGCTTTGCAAAATCCTTAGATCCTTCAATTTGAGCAGCCGCTTTGTTTGGGCCAAATGCTGGGATTCCATTAGCTTCAAAATCGTCAACAATGCCATTCATAAGAGGCACTTCGGGGCCAATAAAAGCAAAGTCGTAGTTGTTGCTCTTAACAAATTCGATTAAAGCGTTGTGATCCGATTCGCTAATGTTTTCAATTTTGATTCCGCTTTTAATCATGCCTGGGTTTCCAGGAGCAACTGTGACTTCGCTAACGCTTTTACTTGCTAAAAATGCAACTGCGATTGCGTGTTCTCGTGCGCCTGAGCCTACAACTAAAACTTTCATCTTTAATCCTTTATGCTTTAAGATTTTGTGAATTATAACAACTCAACTGCAACGTTTTCGCGTTTAATCATTTTGCCAATAACATACGCTTGTTCATTATTGTTTTTAAGGATTTGCATAGCTTCATCGGCTTTATTTGCATCAATTGCTAATACCATTCCGATTCCCATGTTAAAAACGTTGAACATTTCTGAGTGGTCTACTTTACCCGACTTTTCAATAAGGTTGAAAATTGCAGGAACTTGCCACTTTTTTGTGTCTATTTGTGCTGCAAGATTATTTGCAAACATTCTTGGAATGTTTTCTATAAATCCGCCGCCTGTAATATGAGCTACGCCTTTAATAAGATGATTAGCAAAAAGCGGTTTTAATGCTTTAACGTAGATTTTTGTAGGCTCTAAAAGAACTTCGCCAATAGACTTGCCACACAATTCTTCTGGCTTACTATTTACGTTGTAATTAGCTACATCAAAAAGTGCTTTTCTAACAAGTGAGAATCCGTTTGAGTGCACTCCCGAAGATGCAAGTCCTATAAGAGTGTCTCCAGCTTGTATTTTGCTTCCATCAACAATGTTTTCTCTTTCTGCAACTCCTACAGCAAACCCCGCAAGATCGTACTCGCTTTGATCGTACATTCCTGGCATTTCTGCAGTCTCTCCGCCAATTAATGCTGCTTCTGATTGCACGCATCCGTCTGCAACGCCAGAAACAACTTGCTCAAGTATTTCTGGATTGTTTTTTCCGCAAGCAATGTAATCAAGGAAGAACAGAGGCTGTGCGCCTTGAGCTGCAATATCGTTTACGCACATAGCAACGCAATCAATGCCAATCGTATTATGCTTTTGCATCATTTGCGCAATCATAAGCTTTGTGCCAACTCCGTCTGTTCCAGAAATTAGCACTGGGTCTTTGTATCCAAGGCTTGCTAAATCAAATAGGCCGCCAAAACCGCCAATTCCGCCCATAACGCCTGGTCTTTTTGTGCGATTTACGTGGGATTTTATTCTTCGCACAACCTCGTAGCCAGCTTCTACGCTAACGCCAGCTTGTTCATATGCGTTTGGCATTTAAGAATCCTTTCGTGTTTGTTTTAAGTGTTTTAAGTGTTTAGTCGAAGTTTAGTCGTAGTTTAATCGTAGTTTAATCGCAGTTTTTAGTCGCAAAATTGTATTTACTATTCTTTTTAATATTCTCTAAAACTTCCTTGTCTTCTTTAGAAAGCGAAGCTAAGAATTCATCTCGGTAGTCATCTAAAGCAGTAGGGTAGTCGCCATTAAAATACGCTACGCATAATCCTCCGTACGGAGCAGGCTTATTTAACCCAATAGACTCAACAAGACCGTCTAAAGATAAGAATGCTAAAGAGTCAGCGCCAATATATTCGCGAATTTGCTCAACGGAATGTTTAGCTGCAATAAGCTCTTTAGTAGTTTGAATATCGATTCCGTAGAAGCACGGGTATTTAAGAGGAGGCGAAGAGATTCGCATATGAACCTCTTTAGCGCCCGCTTCTCTAAGAAGACGAACAATCCTCTTAGACGTTGTTCCGCGAACGATTGAATCGTCAATAACAATTACGCGCTTTCCCTTAACAACACCTCTAACAGCCGAAAGCTTCATGCGAACGCCTTGCTCTCTAAGCTCTTGCGTTGGCTGAATAAAAGTGCGCGCAACGTATTGATTTTTAATCAAACCCATCTCGTTAGGGATTCCGCTTGTTTCGGCATATCCTGCAGCTGCAGAAAGCGAAGAATTAGGCACTCCAATCACCATATCTGCGTCTACAGGAGACTCTTTAGATAAGCGTGCTCCCATGCGCTTTCGAGCAGAATGAACATTAATGCCGTAAATATTAGAATCTGGGCGAGCAAAATAGATAAACTCCATTGAGCAAACAGCGTGCTGAATATTCTTTGCATAACGCTCAATCTTGTAACCTTCGTTATTAATAACAATTATTTCGCCTGGCTCAATATCTCGAATAAACTCTGCGCTAACAATATCTAAAGCGCAAGTTTCGGATGCAAGAACATAAGCTCCGTTACTCATTCTTCCCAAAGAAAGCGGCCTAAAACCGTTTGGATCCGTTGCTCCAATAAGTGAGTTCTCCGTAAGAAGCAGGTATGCAAATCCGCCGTGAACCGTGCGCAAAGCTTCTTTAAGCTTATCCATAAACGAAGTTTTTGTGGACCTTCTAATAAGATGCATAAGAACTTCGGTGTCGGAATTAGAGTGGAAAATAGCTCCGCAATCTTCTAGCTTATTTCTAAGAGTTGTGCAATTAGTAAGATTGCCGTTATGGCCTAAAGCAACGTCTCCATCGTGGAAAGAAAACAGAAAAGGTTGGATGTTTTCAACGCTTCCAGACCCCGCAGTCGCGTAGCGAACGTGGCCAATGGCACTGTTTCCGGTTAGCTGCTTCATAATGTCTTCGTTTGCAAAAACTTGCGTTAAAAGACCTAAGTTTCTGTATCCCTTAAGATGACCATTATTGTTGGCTACTATTCCAGCACCTTCTTGGCCGCGGTGTTGCAATGCGTGTAAGCCAAAGTAGGTAAGTCTTGCAGCATCGGAATGACCCCACACTCCAAAAACACCGCATTCTTCGTGAACACCTTCAAGCTCAGCAGACATTTGCGCCCCCTATTGTTTTAAAATTGCTGCAAATAGTTTGATTAGAATATTTAAACACAAAATCCCCAATCACGACGTAAAGTATTCAACGCCAGCGCTAAAAATGTTTTGCTCTTTAAAGTCTGGAATATTTACGTACAAGCCGCTTCCAGTGCGCTCGCAATGACCCATTTTTCCAAACACTCTTCCATCTGGGCTTGTGATTCCTTCTACAGCCATAAGTGACCCGTTTGGATTTACCTTAAGATTCATGCTTGGAACGCCATTGCTGTCAACGTATTGTGTGGCAACCTGACCGTTTTGTATAAGCGCATCCATAACTTCTGGCAACGCTACAAATCGACCCTCGCCATGAGATATTGCAACATTATGAATATCTCCAACTTTGCAATTTGAAAGCCAAGGAGAAAGATTAGAAGCAACGCGAGTTCGAACAATCTTGCTTTGATGCCTTCCAATAGTGTTAAACGTTAAAGTTGGGCATTCTGCATCCATTGGAACAATATCTCCAAATGGAACAAGACCAAGCTTAATAAGTGCTTGGAAGCCGTTGCAAATACCAAGCATTAAGCCATCTCGATTGTTTAGCAAATCGCGAACAGAGTCGCTAACAGCAGGATTTCTAAAGAATGCCGCTATAAACTTTGCAGAACCGTCTGGCTCATCTCCTCCAGAAAAACCGCCTGGAATCATAACAATCTGGCTTTTATTAATCTCTTTAACAAGCTCTTGTGCAGACTCTACAACATCATTAGCGCTTAAATTGTTGATTATAAGCGTTTTGCATTCTGCTCCAGCCTTTTCAAACGCTGCTTGAGTGTCGTATTCGCAATTATTGCCAGGGAAGACTGGAATAATAACGCGCGGCTTGCTTAACGGCGTTCTTCTGTGAGATTTCATATGATTTCGAATAGGCTTGCGATTAGTGGAATTTATTGCGCGAACCGCATTGCCCTTAGCTCTGTAAGGGAAGATGCCCTCTAGAGGACTTTCCCAATCTTCTTGCAAATCGTCTAAACTAATAGCTTCATTGCAAGCATAAAACTTAAACTCACTGCAAGTTTGGCCAATAAATTCAACATTTACAAGATCTTTGCTAAATTCGCTCGCAAAATCGTTAACGTTAAAATCTTCGTTTACTTCTACAAAGAAAGTTCCGTAGCTAGGCTTAAATAAGTCGTCGGTTTTAACAGACTCATTAAGCTTTAAGCCAATATGATTACCTAAAGTCATCTTAAACAAGCTTTCCGCACTAGCTCCAAAACCTGGAGTACTAACTGCGAGCGCATGCTTATTTGAAGTAAGATTTTCCACAATCCTAATCGCTTCTAAGAAGCTTTGAGCGTTAGGAGTAAGGCCGTCTTGCTTGTAGATTGGCGAAATCTTAAGGATTTTGCTATTTGTTTTCTTAAACTCTGGAGATATTGCCAAGCGAGCGTCTCCTGTAGAAACAGCAAAAGATATAAGGGTTGGTGGAACATCAAGATTTTCAAAGCTTCCGCTCATAGAGTCTTTACCGCCAATCGCAGCAACTCCAAAATCAATTTGAGCGCATAAAGCACCAAGAACGGCTGCAGTAGGTTTGCCCCAACGTTCTGGAACGTTTTGCGGCTTGCCAAAATATTCCTGAAGACTTAAATAAGCGTTTTCGATTGTAAAACCGCTTGCTACAAGCTTTGCCAAAGATTCTACAACAGCTAAGTAAGCGCCCGTAAATTGATTCTTTTCCATAATGTACGGGTTAAAGCCCCAAGCCATTGCAGAAGCGGTGTTTGTTTCGCCGAATACTGGGAATTTTGCGCTCATTGCTTGTGCTGGAGTGAGTTGTCGGCGGCCTCCAAATGGCATAAGAACCGTTGCGGCTCCAATAGTGGAGTCAAACATTTCACTAAGACCTTTATTTGAGCAAACATTAATATTTGAAACAAGATCTTTTATGCGCTCGCTAAAAGTCTTATTAGCATATTCGTCACTTGCGTCTTGCCACTTTGTAGTGTAGTTTTTGCCGCCTTCAACGTGAATATCTTGAGTTTTAGAAGCGCCATTAGAAGCTAAGAATTCTCGGCTTAAATCAACAATTGTTTTCCCTCGCCAAGTCATCTTCATTCGAGCTTCTTTTGTAACTGTTGCAACAACTTGCGCTTCCAGATTCTCTTGACGAGCGTAGCTCAAAAATTCGTCTACGTCGCTTGCGGCAACATCAACAGCCATGCGCTCTTGAGACTCGGAAATAGCAAGTTCGGTGCCATCAAGCCCTTCGTATTTTTTAGAGACTTTGTCTAAGTCAATAATCAATCCATCTGCGATTTCGCCCGTGGCAACACTAACTCCGCCCGCGCCAAAATCGTTGCAACGCTTAATAAGACGGCATGCATCTTTGCGTCTAAAAAGTCGTTGTAGTTTACGCTCAATAGGTGCGTTTCCTTTTTGTACTTCTGCTCCGCATTCTTCAATGCTTTCAGTATCTTGAGCTTTAGAAGCACCAGTTGCACCGCCTATTCCGTCTCTTCCAGTTCTGCCACCAAGAAGAATAATCACATCTCCTGCCTCAGGCGTTTCCCTGCGAACATGGTCTGCTGGTGTAGCAGCTACAACAGCTCCAACTTCCATGCGCTTTGCAACATATCCTGGATGGTAAAGCTCGTGAACTTCGCCTGTTGCAAGTCCAATCTGATTTCCGTAAGACGAATATCCTGCAGCTGCCGAAGTTACGATTTTTCTTTGAGATAGTTTTCCTTCTAAAGTTTCGCTAATAGGCGTTCTAGGGTCGGCTGCTCCTGTTACTCGCATTGCCTGATACACATAGGATCTGCCAGAAAGTGGGTCACGAATGCAACCGCCAATGCATGTTGCGGCTCCACCAAAAGGTTCTATTTCTGTAGGATGATTATGCGTTTCGTTTTTAAACAAAAACAGCCAGTCTTCATCGTGCCCGTTAACGTCAACCTTTACTTTTACTGTGCACGCGTTGATTTCTTCGGATTCGTCTAAGTTTTTAAGCTTTCCTGTATGCTTTAAATATTTTGCGCCAATAGTTGCCATGTCCATAAGACAAATCGGCTTATTTGTACGCTTAAGCTCTTCTCGTAATTTAAGATAGCGATTAAAAGCATCTTTTACTTGCTCATCATCTATTTGTACGTCTTTAAAATGTGTTCCAAACGTAGTGTGACGGCAATGATCAGACCAGTACGTGTCTATTACTTTTATTTCGGTAATAGTTGGATTACGATTTTCGTTTTTAAAATAATCCTGGCAGAATTTGGCATCAGCTAAGTCCATTGCAAGCGCGCGGTCTTCTATGAATTTTTGTAATCCAATGGAATCTAAGTCGTTAAATCCGTCTAATACCTCTACATTTGCTGGAACAATCGCTTCGGTTGCAAGCGTGCTAACTTCATCTAAAGATGCCTCGCGAGCTTCTACTGGATTAATAACGTAGTGTTTTATTGCATCAAGGTCTTCTTTAGTTAAATCGCCTTTAAATGCAAGAATTTGAGCTGTTTTAACCTTAGGGCATTCTCCCTGACTAATCATTTGTATGCATTCGCTTGCCGATTGTGCACGTTGGTCAAATTGCCCTGGAAGGAACTCTATAGCAAAAACGTGTTCATTTGTGCTAATAGGCAAGTAGTCGTATGTATTATCTACTGGCGGTTCGCTAAGAACAGTTTTAATTGCAGTATTAAAAAGTTCTTTAGATATTCCCTCTACGTCGTACCTGTTGATTATGCGCGTGGATCTTAGGGAATTAATACCAAGAATCTCTTTAAGCTCGTGATTAAGATGTTGGGCTTTTATATCGAAACCAGATCGTTTTTCAACATAAACGCGAAATACCACGGTGAACCTGCCTTGCAATTGTAGTTTTTGCTATTTTGTAGTTTGGCTATTTTTGTTTTTGTTTTATTCGTTTAAGAACGCGCGTGGCTCGCACCTTAAAAGATGCGAGCCACATTAAAATCATTGTTCAGTGCAATCGTTTGGATTGACTTCGTCGAAGTTCACTCCTTCGCTTTGCGCAAGAGATTTAAGCCTTGAGAATATTTCTTCGTAGGCTGGGATTATGTCTCCTAAATCGCGTCTGAACAAGTCTTTGTCTAAGTGATTTACTTCGGATCCATTTGCATTTCGCTTGTCCCAAAGTCTGCACGTATCTGGCGTTATCTCGTCTGCAAGAAGAATGTTTCCTTGTGCGTCAACGCCTTCTTCAATCTTAAAATCAACGAGTTGAACATCAATTTTGTTGAAGATGTCTAAAAGTGCATTATTTACAGCATGAGCCTGCTTTGTAATTTCTGCCATTTCGCTTTCGCTAGCAAGACCTAAAGCCACAACGCCATCTGGGTTAATAAATGGATCACCAAGATCGTCTGACTTTACGCAAAATTCCAAAAGAGGCTTTTTTAGGGCAGTTCCTTCTTTAACTGCATATCGTTTTGCAAAAGATCCCGCAGCTGTGTTTCTCATGATTATTTCTAGCGGAAACATCTTCATGCGCTTAACGAGCTGCTCGGTATTAGAGATTCTTCCAAGAAAATGGCTTTTTACACCACGGGCATTAAGAAGATTGAATATTAAAGAGGTGATTTGATTATTTAAGCTGCCTTTTCCAGCAATTTGAGCTTTTTTAAGACCATTGCCAGCTGTGGCTTGATTCATGTATTGAACCCACAATACGTTATCGTTATTGGTGGCATACAATTTCTTTGCTTTGCCTTCATACAACTTGTCAAGTTTTTCCATTGACGTGCCTCTCTGTTGCATTTATGCGGACGGCGTAAATCATCATATTTGATGATTTATTCAACCTGCCAGCACGATTAGACTAACAATTGTTACCTACAATTTAGTTAGATTATTTTTTGATTTTTTACGTAAATGTAATGGTAAAAACCTTGATTTTTCAACGGTTTATGCGGGAAGCTCAACTGTGTGCAGCAAATCTGCAATGCGTGTCGCAAAAGATTTTGCTTTCTGCTGGCTGCTTGACACTGTCAAAATAACACCCATCCTTCTTGAGCCGTGAACTTCTGGCTTTCCAAAAATTCGTATGCTGCTGCGTTGGCAATCTCCTTCATCTAATGCTTGCGCAAGATTTGTAAATCCTACAGCTCCGTTTCCTTGCACAACAAGAGCGTAGCTTAAAGCAACTTCGTTATCTTTTAGGCAAAGAGCTGTGTGTTTTTGCGTAATTGGAACGCCTAACACTGCTAAAACGTGTAGGGCAAACTCGCTGTAATATTGCGAAATCATTGTTACCATGCCAGTGTCGTGAGGTCTTGGAGATAATTCGTTAAAAAGTAAATCTCCATTTTTAAGAACAAAAAGTTCAACTCCGTAAACGCCCCAGCCAGTTTCGCCGTTATTCTTTGCAATTTTGCTTAAGCCCTCTACTGCTTGTTTAGCAATGTTTTGAGCATTAAGACGAACGCTTTCTGGTATGTTTGCTGGCTGCCACGATTGCCTATAATCGCCATTTTTTTGGCATTGAGCAATAGGTTCACATGTTGTTATTCCAGCGCTAGAGCATACAGTTAAAACAGTTAGCTCATAGTCTAAAGGTGCTAATGCTTCCACGATTACACGAGATATATCGTTTTGTGCATCTGCACTTTTATGCTTAGATCTTCTTCCGTTTTGAGCTTCGTACCAAGCTTCTTGAAGATTTTTAGAATCTTTTACAATAGATTGACCATGCCCAGAAGAACTCATTATTGGTTTTACAACACAAGGGTATCCCACCTGCTTGGCGCCTTCTTCTAATTCTTTGTAGCTAGAAGCAAAGCGATATGGTGTAGTAGGCAAGCCAATGTCTTCGTGTGCTATTTTTCGTAAAGCTTCGCGGTCCATTGCAATCGCAGTAATATCGGAGCTTGGAACAACTTGAATCTTTTTGTTTTTTACAACATTCTTTAATACTTCGGTTGATATTGCTTCAATTTCTGGAATTATTATGTTTGGATTTATATCATCTATTAAATCTTGCAGTTTTTTGGAATCGCTCATGTCTAAAACGCGATTTTCTTGTGCAACTTGCATTGCTGGAGCATTTGCATAACTGTCTGCAGCGCACACTTTAACGCCAAGTCTTATAAGTTCTATAGCAATTTCTTTTCCAAGTTCTCCAGAACCTAAAAGAAGGACTGTAGTTGTGTGTGATTTTGAATTTAAAATGCCAAAAGTTCGATTGTTTGCAATGCTCTTGCTTAAATCGTTATTTGCATTTTTGTTATTGTTTGGCTCTTTATTAGACGCAATGCTTGCATCCGATTTTTGCAAAAAACTCATATTTATATTGTGTCATTAAGTAATGTCGTATTTTCTTGCGACGCGCCGAAAACGTGTGGGCTAGCGTAAATGAAAAAAATCGTGTATAGTATTCCTCTGTTGTGCGATTCCCGAAGGGTTTCGCGCCGTAATGGTGGCTATAGCTCAGTCGGTAGAGCATCTGATTGTGGTTCAGAAGGTCGCGCGTTCAAGCCGCGTTAGCCACCCCACTTATTCGGCTGGTTTCCAGCCGTTTTTTTTTTTATGACTTTTAGGCTATAGCCCAACCCCTATAACCCATAATCCGTCCTATTTATGCACGAGTTGTTTTATGCAATGGAGTAGAATAGTTAAGGCTAATGATTTGCTAATAGGTGATTGGATATTGTTTAAGTAATTCGGTTGGTGTGGTACTTAGTTAGCTAAAAGCTGGCGATTGTGTGCTGTAATTAGCGGTTAGTGGACTTAGACTTAGCATTTTAAAAAGGAGCGGTTGTATGCCAGACAAGGGTGGTAAGCAGTCTAAAACATTGTCAAAAGTCTCTTCTGGTGAGCCATTTTGGGAGTCTGCTCTTCTTTTTGTCCCGCGTGTTATTGGCAAAGCAGTTCGCTCACTTTTTGGAGTTGGGCAATATGATGAAGCCTATCGCAGGGACGGCTTGTGTTTTGTAATGCTTATTCTTGCTGTTCTTTTTTGTGCATCCGAATGGTTTAGAGTTAGCGGATTCTTAGGAATTGCCTTGCACTCATTGTCTTCTGCTGTTTTTGGAGTTATGAGTGTTGTTTTGCCAGTGTGGCTTAGTGCGGTTGCAATTAGACTTATACGAAATAGTGGTGCTAAATCTGGTAATCCGCGCGTTATAGGCGGCTTTGTTCTTTTACTATGGTCTATTTGCTCCATTTTAGACATTTTGTTTGCAAGCAAAAATCAGGAATTTAATATAGATGATTTGCAAAAAGCTGGAGGATTATTAGGATTTTCCTTGGGTTCGCCATTAGCATGGGGATTATCTAAAACTTTTGCTCTTGCAATCTTTGTTATTATCGCTATTTTTGCTCTTCTAATGATTCTTAAGCTGCATGTTGCAGACATTACTCAATTTGTATCTTCTGTTATTTTTAAAAAGTCCAGAGACGTTAAAGATAATCCAGATGATGAATCTTATGATTCTAAAGATTTAAGCTCTGCTAACAGTGAAAATCTTGAGTTTGCAGAAGGAGTTCCAACTCATGATGCTTCCGAAGGTGAAAAGTCGCGCAGAACTCTGCATAATTCAGTAATTTCAAAGATTTTCAACACTCTGTTTGGCTCTAAAAAGAAAGACAACAACAGCGAGCTTTTAGATGCGTATGCTGGTGACGACGCTTTTATTTCTGCTTCTTCTAAGCCAAATCAAGAAGATGGCTCTGCTGGAGAATATGACTCTAAGATTGGCGAGCAAGAAGATGAGAATCGTAGCCAACATCCTCGTGTTGTTGCCTCTAATGGTTCTTTGCAATCGTCTGGCAAAATGTATATTGATGAGTACCCAAAGGCGCCTATTAGTGGCAATTCACAATATAGTGGAGCAGACCCTTGGAGTAAGATTCCTGCCGAGCAATTGGATCAATATAGATTATCGCAAGAAAATGATGAAAATAGCGCTGATGTAAATAGTGTTAGTGCAAATAGCGCAAATAATGGTGATGAATATTTAAGCGATGGTTCAAAAGACTACAAAGAAGAACCGTACAGATTGCCAGATTTAAACATGCTTGTTCATGGAAAGCCTCACGCAACTAGAACTCCTGCAAACGATCGAGTAATTCGCGCGTTAACATCTACGTTTGAACAGTTTGAAGTGGATGCAAAGGTTATTGGCTTTTTGCGAGGCCCTTCCGTTACGCAATACGAGGTTGAATTAGGCCCTGGCGTAAAAGTTGAGAAGGTTACAAATCTGCAGAAGAATATTGCATACGCTGTGGCAAGCACGGATGTGCGTATTTTGTCTCCAATTCCAGGAAAGTCTGCGATTGGTATTGAGATTCCAAACGTAGATCGAGAGATTGTAAACCTTGGAGATGTTTTAAGGTCGGATAAAGCTCGACAAGATTCAAATCCTATGCTCACTGGTGTTGGTAAAGATGTTGAGGGTCATTTTGTAACAGCAGCGCTCGATAAAATGCCGCATCTTCTTGTTGCGGGAGCTACTGGCTCTGGTAAGTCAAGCTTTATAAACTCTATGCTAACTTCGATTATTATGCGTGCAACTCCAGAGCAGGTTCGCATGATTTTGGTAGATCCAAAGCGAGTGGAGCTTTCTGCATATGCCGGAATTCCGCATTTGCTAACTCCGATTATTACAGATCCTAAAAAAGCAGCTCAGGCTCTTGAATGGGTTGTTAAAGAGATGGATGCGCGTTACGACGATTTGCAATTCTTTGGTTTCCGCCATGTTAAAGACTTCAACAAGGCTGTTCGAGAAGGTAAGGTTCATGCGCCTAAAGGCTCCGAGAGAAAAGTTGCGCCATACCCGTATTTGCTTGTTGTTGTAGACGAGATGGCTGATTTGATGATGGTTGCAAAAAATGACGTTGAAAGTTCTATTCAGCGAATAACTCAGCTTGCTCGTGCAGCTGGTGTGCATTTGGTGCTTGCAACTCAGCGCCCGTCCGTTGATGTTGTAACTGGCTTGATTAAGGCAAATATTCCGTCTCGATTAGCTTTTGCTACGTCTTCTGCTACAGATTCTCGCGTTATTTTAGATACTGTTGGTGCGGAAACTTTGATTGGTCAAGGAGATGCGCTGTTTCTTCCAATGGGTGCTGCTAAGCCGCAACGAGTTCAAGGATCTTGGGTTAGTGAATCGGAGATTCGTAAAGCTGTGGAATACGTTAGAACTCAGCGAAAGCCTCGTTATAGGGAAGATATTGAGCAAATGGCTGCAAAGGCAGATGAACAGGCTCAGATTCAAGCTAAAACAACGGATATTGGTGACGATATGGACGAGCTTCTTCAAGCTGCTGAGCTTGTTGTTGGTGCGCAGTTTGGATCTACTTCTATGCTTCAGCGAAAGCTTCGTGTTGGATTCTCAAAGGCGGGCAGACTTATGGATTTGCTTGAGTCTAGAGGAGTTGTTGGCCCTTCCGAAGGGTCTAAAGCTCGTGAAGTTCTTGTTCAGCCGCAAGATTTACCTAAAGTTTTAGCTTTTATTAAAGGTGAGTCTGATTCTTTGAATTAAGGATTGTTTATAAATCGTTTATAAATTTTATAAATGTTTAATTAAGTTTTGCGTTTGCTATACCATGTTTGTGTAGCGGTTATGGAGGTATTAACAATGTTGCAAAAAGGTAAGTCTAAGTTGCTTGAAGGTTGGAATTGCGCTCCAAACATTGTGACTTATGTGCGAATAGCTCTTTCTGTTGTATTCATCGTTTTGTACCTTATTTCAGGTCCTTGGGGCTATGCGTCCACTTCGGTTCGATGGAGCGCATTTGTGCTGTTTATAGTCGCAGCTTCAACAGATAAGCTTGATGGGTGGATGGCTAGAAAATACAATCAAGTTACAGAACTTGGAAAGCTCTTGGACCCTATTGCCGATAAGCTTTTAATACTTTCCGCTCTTATTATTGCTTCTGCTTTTGGCGAACTTTATTGGTGGATTACTCTTTTGTTTGTTCTTAGAGAAATCGGCATTACTGTTTTGCGTTTTTATGTTATTGATAAAGGCGGAAAAGTTATTGCAGCATCTTGGGCAGGAAAATATAAGACGCTTTCTCAATCTGTTGGCATAGCAATGCTTCTTGCGCCTATTGTTCCAATATTCTGCGTTTATAACGTACCGATGTGGGTTGTGTGCTATTACGCTGTTTGCTACGGTTTTATTGGCATTGCTCTTGGTTTTGCACTTTATTCTGGATTCCTTTATGTTCGCGGTGCGTTTAAGCGTTGATAAAAATGTGTAACGACTTAGCAAGCGCTTTAGCAAACGATTTAGTGAATGATTCTACAGACGTTTTAGTAAGTAAGATTCTTGATTTTTGCGCAAACAAGTCTTTTCATATTTGTTGTGCAGAATCTTTAACTGGAGGTCTTCTTGCAGATTCGTTTGTAAAGATTCCTGGAGCTTCAAAGGTTTTTCTCGGTTCTGCTGTTACGTATGATATTCGCGAAAAATCTAAGATTCTTGGAGTGGACCCCGATTTGCTTAAAACTTTCGGTGCTGTAGAGCCTAGCGTTGCTAAACAAATGGCGTTTGGTTGTGCAAGATTATATAGCGGCTCCAAGTGGCAATACGAGTGTTTAGAGCCTAAAAAAGACGTTGATAATGCAGATTTTCCTGTTATTGGATTTTCTACTACGGGAGTTGCAGGGCCTGGCTCAGATGGCACAAAGCCAGCTGGTTTAGCTTACGTTGGTATTTTTATTCCCAATTCTGCTTCAGATTGCTGTTCTTTGCTTGATTTTGATTCTGTTTCGTTAAAAATCAGCGAGATTAAAGACTATGTTTTTGATTGCGGATGCGGCAAAATAAGCAATATTTCTTTAAGCAAATGCAATATTGACTCGTTGGATTGCGGATTTACTATTTGTGCGCAGTTAAATATTGTTGGGCAGAGACAAGATGTTCGCGTTGGAGTTGTTGATGTGCTAATCAAGATTTTTTATGCGCTTATTTTTGAAGATTGGATTTTTTATGCGCGAACGTGAATTTTGGGAGCTTCTTGAAGAGGTTTTTGGCAGAGAATTCGGCAGGAGTATTGCTAAAGATCAGGAGCTGCAAAAACTTGATGGCATGAGCGCGCGCGAGGCGATTGATGCTGGCGTGGAGCCTAGGATTGTTTGGAATGTTTTATGCGATCACATGAATATTCCAGATAGCAAGCGTTGGGGTAAAGACCATAATGCTCCGCCACTTCCAGCAAAATAAATGATTATTTTATTTTGTTGAAATTTCAAGCCAACACGCTTATCGAACAAATGTTCGTTTATGGTGTATAATATTTAATTGTTGGGCTTCTTGCAGCGTGTAAGTGCCTATTGGTTAGTGGAAAAAAGCCTTTAACCACATTGCTCTAAAACGCTTGCACGGGCATCATGTATTGAGTATGGTCGTCAATACATCGGCATGCGAAAGGAGTAATAATATGGCACAACAAGCAAAAAAGGGTGCTGTGGATCGTCTTATTGATGCCGACAAGGCGGATCCTCGTAGAAAAGCAGCATTAGAGATGGCTCTTGCAAATGTTGAAAAGCAGTACGGCAAGGGTTCTGCAATGAGATTAGGAGATAGGCCACTACAAGATGTAGAGGTTATTCCTACTGGTTCTCTTGCTCTAGATATGGCTTTGGGAATTGGTGGTGTTCCTCGCGGGCGTATTGTAGAGGTTTATGGACCTGAATCTTCTGGTAAAACAACACTAGCTTTGCACATTGTTGCTAACGCTCAAAAGAATGGCGGAGTTGCAGCATTTATTGATGCAGAACATGCTTTAGATCCAGTTTATGCGCGTAAATTAGGTGTTGATACAGATTCTCTTATTGTTTCTCAGCCAGATAATGGTGAGCAAGCTTTAGAGATTGCAGATATGCTTATTCGTTCTGGCGCACTAGATGTTATAGTGGTTGATTCTGTTGCGGCTTTGGTTCCAAAGGCAGAAATTGACGGAGACATGGGAGATAGCCATGTTGGTTTGCAAGCGCGCTTAATGAGCCAGGCTTTAAGAAAGATGACTGGCGCTTTGTCTCAAGCTGGAACAACAGCAATCTTTATTAATCAGCTCCGAGAGAAAATCGGCGTATTCTTTGGTAGTCCAGAAACAACTACAGGCGGTAAAGCTCTTAAATTCTATTCGTCTGTTCGTATGGATATTAGGCGTGTTTCTACTATTAAAAACGGAGAAGAAGCCGTTGGTAACCGAACTAAAGTAAAGATTGTTAAGAACAAAATGGCTCCACCATTTAAAACCGCTGAATTTGACGTTCTTTACGGAGAAGGAATATCTACTGAAGGCTCTGTAATCGATATGGCTGTTCAGTGCGATGTTATTAAAAAGTCTGGTTCTTGGTTTACTTATGAGGGTGAACAGCTTGGTCAAGGTAGGGAAAACGTTCGTCAATTCCTTAAAGACAATCCAGCTATTACGGAAGAAATTAGCGATAAGGTAAAAGTTGCTTTTGGGCTAATGAAACCAGAAGATCAGTTTGTTGAAGTAGAAGACGAAGACGATAGTGCAAAAGCAAAGTCAGATTCTGTAGCAGAAGATAAGCTAAACGCTTCAACTAAGGATTCCAAGAACGAAGACTAATAGTAAGAAGACTAATAGATGATTAGTGTTGAGAGTTTTCTTCGCAATCATAAGCCAGCAGATGCTTCTGTTTTTAACGAAAATGATGTTAAAAACAAGAATGTGTGTGCAGAAGATGATTGTAGTTTAGAAGTTGTTAATTCGCATTATTTAGAGAATAGTGCTGAAATAGGTGATTGCGAAGAAGACTCATGCCATTCGTCTTATAGATTGCAAAAGTACAGTTCTTTTAACAATAATAAAGCTGTTAAAAAAGTTGATTCTAAAAAAGCATGTGATTTTGATAGCTGTAGAGAGTCTGCTTTAAGAATGTTGGATTATGCGCCAAGATCTTCAAATGATTTAAAAGATAGGCTTATAAATAAGGGATATAACGAGAACACTATTGATTCTGTAGTAAGCAGATTAGAAGATTTGCATCTAATTAACGATGAACAGTACGCTCAGTCTGTTATACGCTCATGTGCATCTAGAACATTAGGAGAACGTGCAACTCGCATGGAGCTGCAAAAAAAGGGAGTTCCATCTATAATAATAACCTCATCTTTGCAAGAGGCTAGAGAAAATGGTGTTTTTGAACAAGCTGCATGGGATTTAGGCAAAAAAACAGCAGAGCGAACAAAAAGTCTAGAATCAGATGTTAGAAGACGAAGATTCTTTTCTGCAGGAGCTAGAAAAGGTCATGATTTAAGCATGCTAAACGAAGTGTATTATGCTTTGTTTAAGTCTTAAATCATAAAGATTCAGCAAATCTGATTAGCACATTTAAGAACGTAATCTGGCATATCTTCAACATTAATAACGTCGTTGAATCTAGCTGTTTTATTCTTAAGATCGCTAAGCATTTTAGGAGCCTTAGTAGAAGTTGTATTCTCTAATAGTTCCATGCAATCAAAGTCATCTAAACCTTCAACATTTAAGCCCAATGCTTGGCAAACAACTCTAGGGAATTTATACGGGCTTGCAGTGCTTAAAAGAACACGAGGGACACTAGAATCGTGAGGAATATGGCTCATAACAAAGTAACCACAAGCAGTATGTGGATCAATAACATAATTGTGATTATTCCAGCATTCTTTTATGGAATCGCGAATTTGGTTCTCGTTTGCCCAGCCGCATCCAAAGAGTTCTCGAATTTTAGAAAGCACGTCTTCTGGTATTTCAAAAGCACCCCATTGTTGCAAATCATTCATAAGCATTTGCATAAGTCGTGTATCTTTATTGCACATGTAATAAAGCATGCGTTCCAAGTTGGAAGAAACAAGAATATCCATAGAAGGAGCAACAGTTTGATGGAACGGGCGAATTTTGTTGTAGGTTCCGCTAACCAAAAAGTCAAACAAAACATTGTTGCTGTTACTTGCCGCAATCAGGTGCTTTACAGGAAGACCAAGCATTTTTGCGTAATATCCTGCAAGAATATTGCCAAAATTACCAGTTGGAACGCAAAATTCTACTTCGCTGCCAAGTTCTATAGAGCCACGCTCAACAAGCTTTGAATAAGCGTAGAAGTAATAAACAACTTGCGGAATCAGCCTTCCAATATTGATTGAATTTGCAGAAGAAAGCAAAGCGTGATTATTGTTATTAATCGATTCATTAATCGAAGTGTTGGTAAAGATTTTTTTAACTCCGCTTTGCGCATCGTCAAAATTACCTTTAACTGCGCAAACTCTAACATTGTTTCCACTTTGAGTTGTCATTTGCAACTCTTGTACTTTACTAACCTTTCCTTCTGGGTAGAAAGTAACCATAGAAGTGCCTTCAACGTCTGCAAATCCCGATAAAGCAGCTTTACCAGTGTCTCCAGAAGTAGCAGTAAGAATCATAACGTTTTGATTAGAATCCGACGCATCTTTTGCATGACTAATAAATTGTGGCAAAATCTGCAAAGCAACATCTTTAAATGCGCAAGTAGGGCCGTGGAAAAGCTCTAGAACAAAATCGTTGTTAGTGCCGAGAGGCTTTAACGGAGTAATTTCGCAATCTTCCCACTGATTTCCATAAGCATTTTCAACGCATTCATTAAGCTCGCTAGATGTAAAATCTGGAAGGAGGATTTTAAGAACGTCTTTAGCAATCTGCTTATAAGTTTTTCCAGGAAGATTAGAAATATCGTAGCGCGCATCTGAAAGGCAATCGGTAACAAACAAGCCACCGTCTTCGGCTATGCCTCTACGAATAGCTTGCTTCGACGTATAGGTTTTAGAATTCGACCTAGTGCTATGAAACATAACTGCATTCGTAGTGTTTTCTGCCATAATTCCTCCATTTGTGCCAATTGTTATACATGTTACCCGAAGAGGTGGAGCCTAAGCACTGCTATTGCTAATATGTTCAATATGACTAATAGTGATATAAAGTTTGATAAAACGCGTGATAATGCACAAGGCAATGTGTCTAAAGAATGTGGGGCTTCTTTAGATTCTGCTGCTGATTCTGCTGCCGATTCTATTGTTTTTTCTAGAGCAGATGATGCGCGAAACGCTCAGCGGGAATTTGCTAAAGCTAATGCGACTTTTAAGAATAATCTTTTAAACGCTATAGCAAATGCAATTGAAAGTAACGCTGAATTTATTGAAAAAGCAAATCTTAAAGATATAGAAAAAGCTAAAAGTAACGGCATGGATGCTGGGAAATTAGACAGACTTGTGTTTAATAAAGAAAGAATAATTCAGTCTGCTAAAAGTGTTAAAAAAATAGCGCAATTGCAAGATCCTGTGGGCCAAGTTGTTCGAGGATACACGCTGGAAAATGGTATTAGACTTTCGCAAGTTAGAGTTCCAATTGGCGTAATGGGAATGATTTATGAGGCCAGGCCAAATGTAACTGTGGATGTTGCGTCTTTATGCATAAAATCTTCAAATGCTGTAATTTTAAGAGGTGGAAGTGCGGCCGAGAATACAAATCGTGCAACAATTACAGTAATTAGGCAAGTCTTAAAAGATTCTGGCGTAAGCGAAAATCTTATAGAATCTGTGGACGATTTAGGTAGAAGCGGCGCAACGTCAATGATGCACGCACATGGTCATATTGATGTTTTGGTTCCTAGAGGCAGCGCAAATCTAATCGCGGCTGTTGTTAAAGAATCAACAGTTCCAGTTATTGAAACTGGCGCTGGAAATGTTCATATTTACGTAGATAAAACGGCAAACTTTGATGAAGCAATTCCGATTATTATAAACGCAAAAACGCAACGAGTTGGAGTTTGTAACGCTGCAGAAAAATTGCTTGTAGACAAAAGCATTGCTAAAGAATTTTTGCCAAAAGTTGCAAGCGAATTGGCGAAGCATAATGTTTTGATTCATGCAGATGAGATTTCCTACAACATTCTAAGCGATGCAAACATAAATGGCATTAAATTAGAGCGAGCAAATAATGAGGATTGGTCTACAGAATATCTATCTTTGCAAATCGGAGTAAAAGTTGTAAATGGTGTTAAAGATGCTGTTAATCATATTTCAAAATATTCAACGGGTCATACGGAAACGATTATTGCGCAAGATTATTTAACGATTAATGAGTTTGTTTCGTCAATAGACAGTGCTGTTGTTATGGTAAACGCTTCAACAAGGTTTACGGACGGCGGCGAGTTTGGTTTTGGAGCCGAGCTTGGAATTTCCACTCAAAAGTTGCATGCAAGAGGACCAATGGGCTTAATAGAAATGACAACTACAAAGTGGATTGGCTATGGAGATGGACAAATAAGGGCTTAAGAGTAAGGTTAAGAATATGCCTGATACATCACAATTATCTAAAACACATAAAGAACGCGTAAATGGATTTGTAAGCATATCTAATTCTAATGTGCTTGATGCTTTAGATATTGCAGCTGAAAGATTGTCTATTGTTCGTTATGTGTTTTTGGTTCAAATAGAAGATGGGATTGCTTCTGCTAGCCAAAGGTCTTCTCTTGAATATGCTGATGCAGTTTTAATGGGTTGGCCAGATAGGGATAATCGAGATGTTATTACGCCAGGCAGCAATGAGGCCGTAGAATCGATTAATTGTAATCTACAAAAAATGGAAAGCAACATATTGGAGTTTAGTAAACTTGAGCGTGCTGGTCTTGTTGATAATATGAGCGAAGTTCTTGTTGGAATAACCGAGTGTGTTGCCAATATTAGGGGTGTTTTCCAGCCTGATTTTCCTCTTCCAACTTTTGAAGAAATTAAGCGAGTGGTTCAGGATGAGTGGAATGAAGAAATGGGCAATATTAACCCCGACAAGGCAAATGTTGCTTCTAGCGTGATTAGTGAAGCTAAAGCAGACGATGAGGAAGATGCGAAAGCTCAAGTAAATGAGTAGTAATAATTCTACAGAACGCAGGATGTCGGATTTATTCCAAGGATCTATTAATCAGAGTCAAACTAGTGCACCTGTTTCGGTAAATGCTTCTAAGCGCAAGCAATCTGCAAGAGGTAATGTTCATCAGCGACCGCGCATAGGAATTATGGGTGGTACTTTTGATCCAATTCATAATGGACACTTGGTGGCAGCTTCCGAAGTTGCGTGGGTGTACGATTTGGATGAAGTTATATTCGTTCCAACTGGAAAGCCTATTTTTAAGCTAGATAAAAAAGTTACAAATGCGGAAGACCGATATTTAATGACCGTAATTGCAACGGCTTCGAACCCAAAATTTACTGTTTCTAGAGTAGATATTGATAGGCCAGGCGTTACCTACACCATTGATACGCTTAAAGATATACGCGCTCAGCATCCGCAAGCAGACCTGTTCTTTATTACTGGTGCAGACGCCATTGCGGAGATTATGCAATGGAAAGACGCTAAGGAATTGTGGAATTTAGCAAGATTTGTTGCAGTTACTAGGCCAGGGTATGCAAATCCTGAGAAGTTTGCTCAAATTGAGGCTCGTTCTGCATCTTACGATTCTTGCGACGATATGATTAATTGCCACAATCATCGTTTTCCAGTTGACATATTAGAGATTCCAGCATTGGCAATATCTTCAACAGATGTTCGCAAGCGTGCAGAACATGGTGAGCCAGTTTGGTATTTGGTTCCAGATGGCGTTGTGCAATATATTGTTAAGCACGGATTGTATATGCGCGATTTGTAATGATTTGTAATGTTTTTTGTAACGATTTGCAATTCTTTGCAACGATTTGTTATGTACGAAACAGCTTGAGACTTATAGTCTGCGCAAATAGATAGTATTAAAAACAGTCCGTTTTTGTGGGCGGTTAGCGAACTAGCGTTTGGAGATATGGTGAGCATCATCCTTGAAGGAAAGCCAGATAAAAACCTTGTTCTCGTAACTGGTCGCGCGCATCCTAAGCTTGCTAAAGATGTTGCGAATCAGCTTGGTATAGAAGTATTGGAAACAACGGCATACGATTTTGCTAACGGCGAAATGTATGTTCGATACACTCAGTCTGTGCGAGGAACAGACGTGTTTGTGCTTCAAAGTCACAGCGATCCAGTCAATAAGTCCATTATGGAACAGTTGATTATGATTGATGCTTTAAAGCGCGCATCTGCCCGTTCTATTACCGCTGTGTGCCCGTTGCTTGGATATTCAAGACAAGACAAAAAGCATCGCGGTCGTGAGCCTATCTCTTGCCGTTTGATGTTTGATTTGCTTAAGACCGCAGGCGCCGATCGTATTATGAGCGTTGACTTGCACGCGGCACAATCTCAAGGATTCTTTGATGGCCCAGTCGATCATTTGATTGCTATGCCAGTGCTAGTAGATTATGTGAGAGACCGCTTTAGCAAAGATTTAGGCAATGTAACAGTTGTTTCGCCAGACGCAGGTCGAATTCGTGTTGCAGAACAGTGGGCGCAGCGCTTAGGCGGAGGTCCTCTTGCATTTGTGCACAAAACCAGGGATATTACGCGTCCAAATCAAGCTGTAGCAAATCGTGTTGTTGGAGATGTTGCTGGTCGCGATTGCGTTATGGTTGACGATTTAATCGATACTGCTGGAACAATTGCTGGAGCTTGTAGCGTTCTTAAAGACGCTGGAGCCAAGTCTGTAACTGTTGTTGCAACGCACGGCGTTCTTTCGGGGCCTGCCGTTGAGCGCTTAAAGAATTGCGGCGCTCGCGAAGTGGTGTTAACAGATACTGTTCCTATTCCACAAGAAAAGCGTTGGGATGGTTTAACAGTTCTTTCTATTGCTCCGCTTTTGGCTAGTGCAATTAAGGCTGTGTTTGAAGATGGATCTGTTGCAAAGCTGTTTGACACCTATCCAGAGCATCATGGACAAGGGTTCTTATTTGCATAAATCCTATTTCGCCACGCCAAACTTGACGATGTCGATTGTTATGGCATAATAGTGACTTGGCGGTTTTTCCGCCGTTCCCTCATGGTGTAATGGCAGCACACGGGTCTTTGGAACCCTTTGTCTTGGTTCGAATCCAGGTGAGGGAGCTAGAATTAGCGCCGCTTAGTTTTAAGCGGCGTTTTTGTTAACATAGCTGTTGTAGCTTAAAACGGGTTTTAAAACGAGTTTGTAGTACTTGTTTTGTGCGTGTTTTGTGCTTGTTTTCAAAGAAAGGCTTAATATGTTGGAATCTTTAAGAAGCGGATTCAAACGTGTTATTTCGCCGGTTGCAAAGCTTCTTGTTAAATTTGGTTGTACTGCTAACGGTGTTACTGTTTTTGGTGCCTTGGCACTTGTTGCAACGGCTATTTTTGTTTCAATAACTGGCCAACTTTTGTTTGGTACGATTTTACTTACGATTTTTGTTCTTGCAGACGCTTTGGATGGTTCTGTTGCTGCTTTAACAAATAAGAACGGTGGAACTAAATTTGGTGCATTTTTAGATTCTACGCTCGATAGGATTGCGGATTGGTCGCTTTTTGCGTGTGTTTGCATTTGTTTATATCGCTCAAATAATCTAAGCATTTGTTTATATTTGCCATTTTGCGTAAATAATTTTTTGCGTTCTTGCGGATTAGTCTGCTCTCTAGTTGCTATGATGTTTGCTTTTGTAACGTCATATGCAAGAGCAAGAGGCGAGTCTGTTGGAGTGGATGCTAAAAAAGGCTTGATTACTCGCGCCGATAGAGTGGCCATAATTTTAGTTGCAATGGGATTAAGTGGATTAACTGGTTGGCTACTGTGGCTTTGCTTGGCAATGATTATTCTTTGCGTTGGTGGAGCCATAACCGTTGTTCAGCGTATTTTTGAAGTTAAAAATGCGCTTGACTAAATCAAATTTGGTGATTTGTCGCTAAAGCGCATTAAAATCATCACGTTTACGTAACCGTACACTTTTTAGGAGTATCATGTCAGGTCATTCCAAGTGGGCGACCACAAAGCACAAGAAGGCCGCTATCGACGCAAAGCGCGGCAAGCTTTTCGCCAAGCTTATTAAGAATATTGAAATTGCAGCTCGTCTTGGTGGTGGAGACCCAGATGGTAACCCAACTTTGTACGATGCAATTGTTAAAGCTAAGAAAGCTTCTATGCCAGCAGATAACATTAAGCGCGCTGTTAAGCGTGGTTCTGGCGAAGAAGCAGGCGGCGCAAACTACGAAGAGATTGTTTACGAAGGCTATGCTCCTGCAGGCGTTGGCTTGATTATTGAGTGCCTTACAGATAATCGTAATCGCGCTGCAGCAGATGTTCGCTCTACTCTTACAAAGGGCAATGGATCTTTGGCTACAAGCGGTTCTGTGAGCTTTAACTTTGAGCGCAAGGGCTTGATTGAAGTTCCTAGCGAAGGTGTTGACTACAGCAAGCTTTTTGATATTGCTGCAGAAGCAGGTGCAGAAGACGTTGCTGATGATGGAGATGTGTATTCTGTATACACGGATTCTAGCGATTTGGTAACGGTTCGTAAGGCTTTGCAAGAGGCTGGTTTTGACTACGATTCTGCTGAAATCGTTATGCATCCAAATAATGAGGTTGAGTTGAGCTTTGAAGATGCTCAAAAGGTGTCTCGCTTGATTGACAATCTCGATGATTTGGACGATGTTCAGAACATTTATAGCAACTGGACCGCTTCGGATGAAGTTATGGCTCAGCTTGAGGAAGCAGAATAGTTTCCAATGATGATTTTGGGCGTTGACCCCGGGCTTACTCGCTGCGGGGTCGGCGTGATTGAAGCCGGCGTTTCTCGTCGGCTTTCTTTTATTCACGTCGACGTTTTAAGAAGCAATCCAAAGACTTCTCAGGATTTACGACTTCTTGAGATTTACAACGGACTGGTTGGAAAAATAGAGCGGTTTTCGCCAGATGTTGTTTCGATTGAGAGGGTATTTGCTCAAGAAAATCTAAACACTGTTTTGGGTACTGCTCAAGTTGCTGGAGTTGCAATGCTTGCTGCAGCTCAAAGGGGTATTCCTGTTGCTTTGCACACTCCTACAGAGGTTAAGTTGGCTGTTGCTGGAAATGGCGGTGCTGGAAAGCAGCAAGTGGAGCGCATGGTTGCTCGTCTTTTAAATCTTAATGTTTTGCCAACTCCTGCAGATGCTGCCGATGCTTTAGCTCAGGCTATTTGCCATGCGCTTAGGCCTGCTGGAGCACTTCAGGGAGGGGAGAGAGAACAACATTTAACGGCTGCTCAAAGAAAGTGGGCTGAATCTTTGCGTGCGGCGCGCGGATCAAGTTCTGTCGGGCGAGGTATGTAGGATATTTATAGAACATCTGTTCTATAAATTGCAGATTTTATCCGAAAGGTGAGCGCATGATTGGTATGCTTAGTGGCGTTGTGGAGTCTATTGATTCTCGCTGTGCGCTTATCTGTGTTTGTGGCGTTGGCTACGAGGTTTATATGCCTTCTTCAGATTTGTCGTCTTTGCGCGAAGGTCAAGAAGTTAAGGTTTATACGTCTTTGCAAGTTAGTCAAGATGCTATTACTCTTTATGGTTTTACAAGCATTGCAGCCAAACGTATTTTTCTTCAAATTCAGCAAAAAGTTAGTGGAGTAGGGCCTAAAGTGGCTCTTTCTTTGCTGTCAACGTTGAGCGTAGATCGTTTAATGCAGTCTATTGCAGATTCAGATGTTTCTGCGCTTTCTTCCGCTCCTGGGCTAGGCAAAAAGGGCGCACAAAAAATAATTCTTGAACTTAAAGGATCTATTGACATGTCTTTGCTAAGCAAAGATAGTGTAGATAAAAATGCAAACAAGAATATTAGTGATTTTGGCGATTCTTCTATGCGCAAAGTTGTTGTTGGATTAATGTCTTTAGGATGGAAGCAGTTTGACGCTCAAAAAGCGGTGGAAAATGTTTGTGCTCAGGAAGATATTTCTTTGCCAATTAGTGATGCAGATATGCCAAAAGTTTTGCGTATGGCTTTATCTTCGCTCGATAGAGGCAGGTGATAATGGTGACTTTAAAAGAAAACAGTGCTAACAGCGTAAACAATATGAACAGCGTAAACAACAATATGCAAGATATGCAAGCGTTAAATACGGGCGTGCTAGAAAATTCTTTAAGAATGGTTTCCTCGTCTCCTATAGAAAACGAGCAGATTAGCGACGAAGAGCTAAGGCCTCATGCTCTAGAAGGTTTTATTGGTCAGCCTTTATTAAAAGCTCAGCTGCAACTTTTTTTGGATGCGGCAAGATTACGTAATGTTCCGCCAGATCATATACTTCTTGCGGGTCCTCCAGGTCTTGGAAAAACAACGTTAGCAATGATTGTTGCTAACGAACTTGGTGTGTCTATTCGTGTAACTTCTGGTCCTGCAATTCAACATGCTGGCGATTTAGCGTCGATTTTAAGTTCGCTAGATACGGGCGAGGTACTATTTATTGACGAAATTCACAGACTTCCTCGCGCTGCTGAAGAATTGCTTTACATTGCAATGGAAGATTTTAGAGTAGACGTTATGGTTGGAAAAGGCCCTGGAGCTTCTTCTATACCGCTTACATTGCCGCATTTTACTGTTGTTGGAGCTACTACAAGAGAAGGCATGCTTCCTTCTCCGCTTCGTGCTCGTTTTGGTTTTACAGCGCATCTTGATTTTTACCCTAAAGATGAGCTAGAAAAACTTATTGAGCGTTCTTCTACAGTTTTAGGCGTAAAACTTGTAGATCAGGCTGCTAAAGAACTCGCAATGCGTTCTAGAGGAACTCCTAGGATTGCAAACCGTCTTTTAAGGCGCGTTAGAGATTGGGCTGTTGTTAACAATCTTAAAGAAGTAGATTGTGAATCGGTTGTAAAAGCTTTAGCTTTATACCAGATTGATAAGCAGGGCTTAGATAGACTAGATATTGCTGTGCTAAAAGCTATTGTTAGCCAATTTAATGGAGGCCCTGTTGGCCTTAACAATTTGGCTGCAATGGTTGGAGAAGAGTCAGAAACAGTTGAAACTGTTTGTGAGCCATATTTAGTTCGCGAGGGCTTTCTTATTCGTACTCCAAAGGGTCGCGTTGCAACCAAAAAAGCTTGGGAGCATTTGGGTCTGGAGTCGCCAAAAATGTCAGATAGATAGCCTAAAATTCTTGATTTGGGCGGTGTTTTACCGTCTTAGGGTTGGATAACTTAAGGAGTTTATTGTGCCCCAATTCTTTAGCCAGTATGGCATGCTTATTGTTCTTGTAGTAGCCATGGTTGGTATCATGTGGTTCCAATCTCGTAGCATGAAGAAGCGTCAAACCGAATTGCGCTCTTTCCATGATTCACTAAAGCCTGGTGTTGAGGTTATAACCATTGGTGGAATTATTGGTAAGGTTGTTAGCGTTGATGCCGATCACGAAGAGATTGTTATAGATTCTGAAAACAGTTTGTTGCGCGTATCTTTCCGTGCTGTTAATAGAGTTTATGTTCGCGTAGATTTTAATAGCTACGATAAAGAAGATAATTCTCAAGATGCTAACAGCGCTGAAGATTCAAACTCTGAAAATGTTGATGAATCGCAAGAATCCAACGATTCTAATCAGGTTCCAGAATCTAATGAATCTGGTGAAAATAAAGAAAACTAAAATAAGAACATTTGGATTATGACAACAACTGATATTACTGTAAAGCCTTTAAAGAATGTTAGCAATCAGGATGCTGATTATTTAGCGTCTCTTGTTCGCACAATACCAGGATTCCCAAATCCAAAGATTGTTTTTCGCGATTTTCTACCTGTATTTGCAGATGCTCGTGCAATGCAAATTCTTATTGAATCACTTGTTGATTCTTTACCTGTTTCTAAAGACTCATTTGATTTGGTTGCAGGTCTTGAAGCTCGTGGATTCTTATTTGGCCCAGCATTAGCTGCGCGCTTAAATAAAGGTTTTATTGCAGTAAGAAAAGCTGGAAAATTACCTCCAGAGGTTATTAGTGAATCATATTCTCTTGAATATGGCGAAGCTAAAATCGAGATAGAAAAAGGTTTGATTAAGCCTGGTCAGCGTGTTCTTATTGTGGATGATTTAATTGCAACAGGAGGAACAGCAAAAGCAGCCGCAAAGCTTGTTGAAAGAGCTGAAGGTGTTGTTGCTGGATTCTGCTTTGTAATGGAGTTAACTGGCATTAATGGAATGAGCGATTTGCAATCCTATAAATGCTCTAGTCTAATGAGAATGCCAGCCTAAAAATAATACAGATTGTTGTTTAAGCCTAAAGCGTTAAATATATAAATAATCCAAAATAAACCTTAAACAGTAGGAGGGGAAGTAATTGTGAAAAAGCTAAAGTCTTCTCTTATTAGTGTTTTAAAGGGTTTAGCTATTCCAGCAATAACAATTTTTGTTTTTGCTCTTGTTGTTGGATTGTTTATGTCTTTAACGCTTTTGGTTATATCTATTGAAGAAGGAACTGGCAATCTTTCGGATTCTTCAATGTCTTTAACTTGGGCTTTGCTTCTTTTTTCTCAAGGAGTAGGGCTTGGATTTAATGATTTTATTCTTACGATTATTCCTCTTGGACTAACGATTCTTTTAGTTTCTACTCTTGCAATTGCAATGAAAAAACTAAAAAGCGGGCAGGTTGAAAATTTAATTGGCCTATTTGTTTGGGTGTTTATAAACGCTGTAATATCTCAAAATACAAATATTGAGCTATTGGATTCTTTGCCAATAATATTGCTAAAAAGCATTTGTGTGTATGTTTTGGCAATGATTATTGTAGTTGCACCACACTCTTCCGCGTTTGCTCAAATAAAACAAGAATTAGCAAAACATTTTTCCGAACGAACAATTAAATCTGTAAAAACTTGTGCTTATTGTTCTATAAGTGTTTTGGCTATTTATGCGATTGTTGCGGTTTTAACAATTATCTTTTGGTGTGTAATTGGTTCAAGCAACGTTGAGATTGCTTTTTCTAAACTTGGAATGCAAATCGGATCTAGGATTTTAACCTCTATTGCTTGTTTAGTTTGGCTTCCAAATATTGCATTATGGGCGTTATCTTGGATTGCTGGATCAGGATTTAACATTGGAAGTGTTGCAAGCTTTAGTGTTTTTTCTACTAACAAAAAATCATTGCCTCCTGTTCCACTATTTTCAATATTTCCAGATGCTATAAAAGATTCACTGTATAGAACAGCCACAGTTAGCATATTGTTTGTTCTATGCACTATTTTGGCTTTGTTTGTAATCTTGTATTCAAAGTTGTGCAATCTTAGAATTTGCTTTGATGAAAATAAAGTTGATTGGAAAAAAACGGCTTTCGCATTTGCGCAGTCTGCAATAGTATTGGTTGCGTCTTGTATGGTTGTAATACTTTCCATGAGCATATTGCTTATATTTGCAAACGGAAGCTTAGGTAGATTTAGATTAGCGAATGTTGGAGTTAATGTAAGCAGAAGTGTTCGTTCCTTGGGTCATTTAACAATATACGGTTTTGGCTGCGCTTGGCTTATTGTTCTTTTAGTTTGCGCAATAATAGTTGGAATTCAAGTTTTAAGAAGCAAAATTTTATCCAAAAATCAACCTTTGCTTGAGAACAAAACTGAAACTAGAAATTCTAGAATAGTTAGTTCAAAAGCTAATAAAAAATAAATCCTCATCCAACACAAGGAGGGAACCCCGTGCAACAGATACATGCGCAAGAATCAAGTGCAGATGTGCTGATAACCACAGGTAAAAGGTCTATAAAGCGAGTACTGGTTTCGGTATTTTGCAAAGAAGGGTTAGAAACGCTTGCAGAAGCTTTTAAAAAGTGTGGAACTCAGGTTGTTTCAACAGGTTCAACTGCTTTAAAGCTTCAAGAATTGGGTGTTAGCGTTACTCAGGTTGCGGATGTAACAGGATTCCCAGAAAGCTTAGATGGTAGAGTTAAGACTCTAGACCCTCATATTCACGCTGGCATTTTAGCAGATATGAGCAATCCAGACCATGTAAAGCAGCTTAAAGACTTAGAAATCCAGCCATTTGACGCTGTTGTTGTGAATCTGTATCCATTTGTAAACACGGTTATGAGTGGTGCGGAAAATGACGCCATTATTGAAAAAATTGATATTGGTGGTCCATCAATGATTCGAGCAGCTGCTAAAAATCATAAATCTGTGGCAGTTATTACAGATCCTGCAGATTATAAACTTTTAGCTAATCGAATTGCTTCTGGAGAAGGCTTTAGCTTGCAAGAGCGTGAATATTTGGCTGGTAAAGCATTTGCTCATACAGCAGCTTACGATGCTGCAATATGCCAATGGACAAATAACGCTTGGCCAATGCCGCAAAGCATGCTAGAGAATACAGAAAACAGCGAGGATTCTCTTGATAAATCAAGCGAAGAGTTGCTTCCTGCAGATTACACGCGCACTTGGCATTTAGAGCATAATCTTCGCTATGGCGAAAATCCGCACCAGCAGGCGGGGCTTTACCTTGACCCGTTGCATAAAGGTGGTTTAGCGCAAGCTGAACTTCTTGGCGGAAAACCAATGAGCTATAACAATTATGTTGATGCGGATGCGGCATGGCGTGCTGTTTGGGATTTTGCTCCGCAAATTGCAGTTGCAGTTTGCAAGCATAACAATCCTTGCGGCTTAGCGATTGGAAAAACGGCTGCAGAGGCTCATAGAAAGGCTCATGCATGCGATCCTGTAAGCGCATATGGCGGAGTGATTGCCTGTAATTCAACAGTTACGCTAGAAATGGCGCAAAGTGTGCGTCCAATCTTTACAGAAGTAATTGTGGCTCCAGATTATGATCCAGAAGCATTAGAATTATTGCGCACAAAAAAGAAGAATTTGCGAATCCTAAAGGTTGCAAATCCTCCTCTTCTAGGTTTGCAAGTGCATCCTATTGACGGCGGAGCTTTGGTTCAGAGCGCAGACAAGATTGATGATTTAGGGGATAATCCTAAAAATTGGACTCTTGTTTCTGGAGATCCAGTAGACGAAACCACCTTAAAAGACTTAGAGTTTGCGTGGCTTTCGCTTAGATGCGTAAAGTCAAATGCCATTTTGCTTGCGCATGATTTAGCAACTGTTGGAATTGGAATGGGTCAAGTTAATAGAGTTGATTCATGTAATCTTGCAGTTGAAAGAGCCAATACTTTGGCAGATGGATTAGAACGTGCTAAAGGATCTGTTGCAGCATCCGACGCATTCTTCCCATTTGCAGATGGTCCTCAAATTCTGATTAATGCAGGCGTTCGCGCAATCGTTCAGCCTGGAGGTTCAATTAGAGACGAGGAAGTGTTTGAAGCAGCGCGTAAAGCTGGCGTTACAATGTACACTACTGGAACGAGGCACTTCTTCCACTAAAAATCAATCGCTATTTGCAGATTGTGTTTTTGCAAATAGATGATTAGTCAGTTAGATTAACTCGATTAATTGATTAACGTAAAGCCTTGGATTGTGTTTAATATACTTTCCAAGGCTTTTTATGTATTATACAAGTATGACAATTAACCAGCAGAGCAACGAACAAGAATCAAAAATCGCGTTTAAAGAAAGCACAAACAATAGCGCCAACAATCTGGAAAATAATCCGGCAAATAATCATATTTATGTTTCGGAAGCAAAAGAGGGAAAGCCGTATGTTCAATGGTTTGTGGCAGCAATTGTATGCGTGTGCGCAATATTAGCTTTTATTGGAAAAATAATGGCTGCAACAGTTATTATTTCTGCAACAGCCATTATTCTTGGAGCAATACGTTTAATTTTTACTCAACGAAGCCCTTGGAAAGTCAGATCAGTTGGTTTTGACTCTTTTATAAGCATCGCACTAGGAGTTGGACTCTTAGTAACGTATTTTTCCATTTTTGTTTTTATGTAATCTTTTTGTTTATATAACTATTTATCTATAACTATTTATCTTCGTTATAGAACGGGTTAATTTCCTTGTCTTCCTTGCTCTCGCTATTTTCCGATTCTGCGTTAAGTGCTGAATTGTTTTGCAAAGAATCGTTTAAGGAAGAATCGCCAGCATTGTTGGAGTTGTTAATGCTGCTAGCTTCGTGTATAGAAGGAGTGCTTACAAGCTTAGAAATAAGCATTACAAATCCAACTAGAGCTGCTGCAAAAATAGGAGCAATCCAAAATACCCAAAGCTGGCTTAACGGAGCAACAGCCAACTTCTTTGACTGAGCAAAAATAGCAATTCCAGTGGAGCGGGCTGGATTAAGACCTGTTCCAGTGATTTGGTAGGTAATAAAAGTGCCAACGGAATAGGCAATGCCCATGTGTGCTGCGTACGTGCATTTTGCACTACCATCTTCGCGAGTGTAAGTCATTGCGGTTGCAACAATAATAAGAACGGCAATGACTTCAACAATCAGGGCTGCAATAACGCCAAAAGAAGCATTAACACTCTTTAGCTGGTTTGCGGAGATAGAAGCGCTTTCAAAACCGTTTACAACTGGAGCAAACCATGTTTTTGCTGGAACCATCTTAGTTTGTGGAAGAATAAAAACGGTTAAAGCTGCAGCAACAATAGCGCCTATAACCTGAGCCACAATGTACAAAATTCCCGAAATATAAGACGTTCTTCCAGTGAGCATAGATGCAATAGTTACCGCAGGATTAACGTGTCCGCCCGAAACTTTAGCAGATATGCTAATTGCTGCAGCATAAGCTAAGCCAGTTCCTGCAGCAATCAAAAGAACGTTTACGCCATACATTGCTGTTACAACAGACGAAAACATGTAAACAGTAAACAAAGCAAAAACGCTTGAAACAAATTCTGCAAAAATTCTAAAAATAAGAGGTGCACTAGCAGCTGATTTTTGTTTAGAAGCTGAGCACTCCGCTTGCAAAGTGTTAGTCATAACAATTCCTTACGTTAATTTTGTATATTGTTGTATTGTTTTTGTTATTTACAACACAACCAAACGTTTGCTATAGTATCACGGCTATGCCATACGCTAACATAGAAAAACGTGGTAATTTGCTGTGATTATTAAAAAATATTAAAAAATATGCAAAAATAGCCACAAAATTAGTAAATAACATTAATTAGGTCACGTTGGGAGAACGATGCCAAACGCATATTCCCGCGCCAATCAGGCGCATTCAGATGACAAAAACGCCGTTCGACTGCAAAAGTTACTAGCAGAAGCTGGATTTGGTTCGAGACGCAAATGCGAAGAAATAATCCTTGATGGGCGTGTTGAAGTAGATGATGAGCTTGTAACAACACTCGGAACTCGAGTAGATCCAAGCAAGCAAAAGATTCGTGTAGACGGCTCTAGAGTAAAGTTCAATCACAAGCTTGTAACGCTGGCTCTTAACAAGCCAAAACGAGTTTTGAGTGCAATGGATGATCCTAAAGGTCGCTTTACTTTAAGAGATATTGTTGGAGATAAGTACGAGCGAATCTTCCACATGGGTCGTTTAGACTACGATTCGGAAGGTCTTATTTTAATGACCAACGATGGTGAGTTAAGCCAGCACGTAATGCACCCAAAGTATGAAGTTGAAAAAACATATATTGCAACCGTTGAAGGCAAGATTAACGGCATGATTTGCCGCAGACTAGTTTCCCAAGGCGTAAATTTAGACGACGGGTGGATTAAGCTAGATCGCTGCGCAATAATCGACCAAAATCACGATACAACAATGGTAAAAGTTGTTCTACACTCTGGCAAAAATCGCATTGTGCGTAGGATTTTTGGAGCCGTTGGATTCCCAGTAAAACGTCTTGTTAGAACGCAAATTGGCCCGATTAAATTAGGAGACTTAAAAGCTGGGTCATATCGCGTTCTTTCGCAAGTAGAAGTGCGCTCGCTTTCTAAGGAGGTTGGTCTGTGATTTGCGTAGCAATTGATGGTCCTGCAGGAGTTGGAAAATCCTCTACTTCTCGCGCGTTAGCACAATACTACGGCTTTGCGTATTTAGATACGGGTGCAATGTATAGAGCTGCTGCGTTATTTTGCTTAAAGCAAGGTATTGATTTAAGCACACAGCTTGAATTGAATGAAGATGGCCAGCCTGCAAATAGTGCGGATTCTAAGCGTTTTGATCAAATTATTGAAGCCGTTGGAGCATTATTTACCGAAGATCATGCTGAATTTAGTGTGGATCCAAAAAATCCTGTAGTTAAATTCGACGGAAAAGATGTTAGCGAAGAATTACGTTCTAGCGATGTTTCTTCGTGCGTTTCTACCGTATCTTCTATTCCTGCAGTGCGCCGCATGCTGATTGCTGCTCAGCGCGCGTATATATCGGCAGAATCTAGTGAAGAATCATTCTCGGCTGGCTTAGGAATAGTGGCAGAAGGCCGCGATATTACTACTGTTGTGGCTCCTAATGCGCAAGTTCGCGTGCTTCTTACTGCAAGAGAAGATGTGCGTCAGGCGCGTAGAAATAAGCAAGATAGTAATCAAGAAAATTTGCAAAATAATCAATCGTCTGAAGAAGACAATATTCGCGCTCGCGATGCTAAAGATGCTAAAGTAACGCATTTTCTTCAAGCAGCAGACGGTGTTACGACGCTCGATAATTCTGATTTGACTTTTGAGCAGACTCTCGACGCGCTTGTGGAGATGGTTGACGCTGCTATTGAGCAAGACGAATACGACCGTTACGCAGCGAATCTTGAAGGCTACGATCTTGATGATGAAGACCGTGCGCTTCTTAGCGGAGATCTAGCAGGCGAAGATGAATCGAAAGATACTAAAGCGGTTGGAGTAATTGCCGTTATAGGCCGACCAAACGTTGGAAAATCAACGCTTGTAAACCGTATTTTAGGGCACAGAGTTGCAGTTGTTGAAGATACTCCAGGTGTTACAAGGGATCGCGTAAGCTACGATGCTGAGTGGGCCGGAACCAACTTCAAGCTGGTAGATACGGGCGGCTGGGAAGCAGATGTTGAAGGCATTGATTCTTCGATTGCTCAGCAAGCGCAAGTAGCAGTGCGTTTAAGTGACGCTGTAATCTTCCTAGTAGACGGTCAAGTTGGCTTAACAGCTACCGACGAGCGCATTGTTTCCATGCTTCGTGCTGCTGGTAAGCCTATTACTTTGGCTGTTAACAAGGTTGATGACGCTAGAAGCGAGTATTTAACGGCAGAGTTTTGGAAGCTTGGAATGGGCGAGCCTTACGGAATTTCTGCAATGCACGGAAGAGGCGTTGGAGATTTGCTTGACGCGGCTCTTGCATCTTTAAAGAAAGCGAATAAGACTTCTGGATTCTTAACTCCGCAAGGTCTTCGTAGGGTTGCTTTAGTTGGCAGACCAAATGTTGGAAAGTCTTCGCTCCTAAACCATTTGGCTCACGAGGAGCGTTCTGTTGTAAACGACTTAGCTGGAACAACTCGTGACCCTGTTGACGAAGTTGTGCGAGTTGACGGAGAAGACTGGCTGTTTATTGACACAGCTGGTATTAAGCGCAGGCCTCATAAGCTTACGGGTGCTGAATACTATTCTTCGCTACGCACGCAGGCTGCGATTGAACGCTCGGAACTTGCTTTGATTCTTTTTGATTCTTCTCAGCCGATTGCAGAGCAGGATCTAAAAGTTATGAGCCAGGCTGTGGATGCAGGTCGCGCAATCGTACTTGTGTTTAACAAGTGGGATTTGATGGACGAATTCTCCAGGCAGCGTATGGAACGCTTGTGGAAAACGGAGTTTGAACGCGTCACTTGGGCTGAGCGTGTGAACCTTTCTGCAAAAACGGGATGGCATACTAACCGTCTTGCGCGCGCTATGCGAACAGCCTTAGAAAACTGGGATAAGCGCATTCCTACAGGCAAGCTTAACGCCTTCTTAGGCCGTATTCAGTCTGCTCATCCACATCCTTTGCGAGGTGGAAAGCAAGCGCGAATCTTGTTTGCAACGCAAGCTTCTACTCGCCCTCCGCGTTTTGTAATCTTTACAACAGGCTTCTTAGAGCACGGTTACCGTCGCTTTATTGAGCGTTCTCTTCGAGAAGAGTTTGGATTTGAGGGAACTCCTATTCAAATCTCCGTAAAAGTACGAGATAAAAAGAAGCGCAAGTAAAATCGCAAGTAAAGTTGAGTAGGAGCGTAGTATGGCTGGATTAGGCGAGTTAGCTCTTGATTTGCATCATGCTAGCGAAGACGAGATTTTTCAAGCATTTGTTGATTGGGTTAAGACTAATAAGCATGTAGATTTGTGGCCGCATCAAGAAGAGTCCGTTATGGATTTGCTTGCAGGAGACCACGTAGTCTTAAACACTCCAACAGGTTCTGGAAAATCACTAGTCGCCCTCGGCATGCATTTTGCGGCACTCGCCACAGGCAGACGCTCCTACTACACTGCGCCAATCAAAGCACTTGTATCCGAAAAATTCTTCGATTTAGTTGCGATTTTTGGGCGAGACAACGTAGGCATGATTACTGGCGACTCGCATATTAACGCGGATGCTCCAATAATCTGCTGCACGGCGGAAATCTTAGCAAATCAAGCTCTGCGCGAAGGTGCAAACGCAAAAGTTGATTGCGTTGCAATGGACGAATTCCACTACTATGGAGACCCAGAGCGAGGATGGGCTTGGCAAGTTCCGCTACTTACTCTTGCAAACACGCAATTTTTGCTTATGAGCGCAACTCTTGGAGACGTAACGGATATTGCGGAACGCTTAGAAAAATCAACAAAAAGAAGTGTTGATATTATTGCAGACGCGCCAAGGCCAATCCCACTCGAATACGAGTACACAGATAAGCCACTTGCTACAACCGTAGAACTCTTATTTAACAAGGGTTTAACGCCGATTTACGTAGTTCATTTTTCGCAAGATGCAGCTCTAGAAACAGCTCAAGCGCTCGCAAGTACTGGAGTTTCTAGCAAAGAGCAGCGAGACAAAATTGCTCAAGCAATTAAAGGTACTAAATTTACTACAGGCTTCGGCAAAATTTTGCAAAGACTACTGCGCACAGGAGTTGGCGTGCATCATGCTGGCATGCTTCCGCGCTACCGTAGGCTTGTCGAACAGCTCGCACAGCAGGGATTGCTGCCAGTTATTTGCGGAACAGACACTCTCGGCGTTGGTATTAACGTGCCAATTCACTCGGTTGTGCTTACAGCTCTTACAAAATTTGACGGAAATCGTAGTAGAAAGCTTCGCGCTCGCGAGTTTCATCAGATTGCAGGTCGCGCAGGCAGAATGGGGTTTGATACCGAAGGCTTAGTGGTTAGTGAGGCTCCAGAGTTCGAGATTGAGAATGCTCGCGCTGTTGCAAAAGCTGGAAATGACCCTAAAAAGCTTAAAAAAGTTAAGCGTAAGAAAGCTCCAGAAGGATTTGTTGTCTGGGGCGAGCCAACGTTTACTAAGCTTATTGAAAGCGCTCCAGAAACTTTGAATCCTCACATGGTTGTAACACACTCAATGATTTTGAACGAAGTTACGCAAGGCGGGGATGCTAGAGCACGCGTTGAAAAACTTATTGAAGATAGCGCACAAAAGCCGCAAGATAAAGAAAAATTGCTTGAGCGTTGCGACGATATTTTCCAAACTTTGCTTGATACTCAAGTCATTGAATGCAGAGAGCTTTCAGACGGTTCTTGTGATTATGATCTTGATGTTGCTATGCCTGAAGGTTTTGCGCTAGATCAGCCGCTTTCTCCATTCTTGCTCGCAGCTTTGGAACTTCTAGACCCAGAATCTGAAAGCTACGCTCTTGACGTAATTTCTATGGTTGAAGCAACTTTGGATGACCCTAAGCCTGTTCTGCGCGCTCAAGAACGCAAGGCTCGCGATGCTGCAATGGCTGGCATGAAGGATGATGGTATTGATTACGAAGAGCGCATGGAACGCTTAGCTGAAGTTAGCTATCCTAAGCCTTTGGAAGATTTGCTAACTCCTGCTTTTGCGCAATATCGCAAAGATGTTCCGTGGGCAAACGACTACTGGCTAAAGCCTAAATCTGTGCTTCGAGACATGGTTGAAACTGCTTCCGATTTTACTGGCTACATTTCGCGCTATGGCATTGCTAGAAGTGAGGGAACGCTTCTTCGTTACCTTTCGGATGCCTACCGTTCGCTTGCTCGCACTGTGCCAGAAGATATGCTTAACGAAGAATTGCGTGATATTATTTCTTGGCTTCGCCTTGTTGTGCGCTCTATTGATTCTAGTCTTGTTGACGAGTGGGAGAGTGCTGGAGGGTCGGACGCTGAAGCTAGCGCTGTAACTATGGCTGCGCCTGGAACTTCTGAGTCTGTAGTTGAGGATCGTCGTGGACTTATTGTGTTGATTCGAAACGCAATGTTTAGACGCGTGCAACTTATGGATTTGGAAGATGCAGATACTTTAGGAGAGCTTGATAAAGCTTGGGGTTACGGCGTTCACGAGTGGAATGATGTGCTCGACGACTATTACGATGAGCATGAATATGTTGGTATTGATGCTAAAGCTCGTGGTGGCGACTTGTTTATTTTGGACGATTCGCTAGAGAAGAGTGAGCATTCGTGGAAGGTTCGGCAAATTATTGACGATTCGGACGGAGACCGTAATTGGGCTATTACTGGAATTGTTGATTTGGACTCCACACAAGATACGGGCGAAGTTGTTTTCTTTGACTACAGCGTGTCGCACGTTTAGTCTTGTTTTACTTAAGATTTAGAGCAAGATACAAAATATAGTCGAACGTTTGTTCTATAGATTGCGTATAATTAGATTATGGTTCAGGATTTATTTACAGCAAGTAGCAATCCAGGGGATTTAATTCGTCCTCTGGCTGTTCGCATGCGTCCAAGTGCAATTGAAGATGTACTGGGTCAAACTCATGCGCTAAAAGATGGTTCGCCTTTGCGAAGGCTTGCAAATCCGCAATCTAAAGGTTCTCTTACATCTCCAAGCTCTGTTGTGTTATTTGGCCCTCCAGGTGTTGGCAAAACCACTCTTGCGTATATTGTGGCTCATCAGTCTGGTCGTGTATTTGAAGAGCTTTCTGCTGTAACCTCTGGTGTTAAAGACATTCGCGCAGTTCTAGATCGCGCGCATGAGCGTTTAGTTAGTAAAGGCCAAGAAACAGTATTGTTTATTGATGAAGTTCATCGTTTTTCTAAATCGCAGCAAGATGCTTTGCTTCCAAGCGTAGAAAATCGCGATATAACTTTTATTGGTGCTACAACCGAAAATCCAAGTTTTTCAATTATCAAACCGCTGCTTAGCAGATCAGTAGTTGTTAAACTTGAGTCGCTTAGTGTAGAAGACTTGCACACGCTTGTAGAACGAGCTGTTGCAAGCAAAAATGGACTTAATAATCAGCTTAAAATTGATGATGAAGCTATTGATTCTATTATTCGCTTAAGCGGGGGAGACGCGCGCAAAACTCTTACGATTCTAGAAGCGGCAGCAGGAGCGGTAACTGGAGATATTGCGCTGCAGCACGGCAAGAAAAAGCCTGTAATTACTGCCGATATTGTTTCTAACGTAATGGATACTAATACAGTTCGCTACGACAAAGATGGCGACGATCATTACGATGTGATTTCTGCTTTTATTAAGTCAATGCGTGGAAGTGATGTTGATGCTTCTTTGCATTATTTAGCACGTATGCTTCGAGCTGGGGAAGACCCGCGTTTTATTGCAAGACGCATTATGATTGCTGCTGCCGAAGAAGTTGGAATGGCTGCTCCTCAAATTTTGCAAGTAACTGTTGCTGCAGCTCAAGCAGTTGCTCTAATTGGCATGCCAGAAGCACGCATTATTCTTTCGGAAGCTGTTATTGCTGTAGCAACTGCTCCTAAATCAAACGCAAGTTACAATGCTATTAATCAGGCTCTTAAAGATGTTGATTCTGGCAATATTGGTCAAGTGCCGCTTTATTTGCGCAATGCTCCAACTGCTTTGATGAAAAGCTGGGGAAATCATGATGGCTATAAGTATGCTCACGATTATCCAGGTGCGGTTGCTCCTCAACAATATATGCCAGACGAGTTAGTTGGCAGAGAATATTACCACCCAAATAATCGCGGCTACGAGCACGAGATTTCGCAACGTTTATCTCAAATTCGCAATATTCTTAACGAGTCTCAAGATAAAACAATTAAATAGCTTATGCTTATAAGGAGTTTTACTCACTAGGGTTTTAATTGCTAGAGTTCTACTCACGAACAAGCATAATGTGGTCAATATCTTCGCGATTGGAAACACGGAACAACACAAAGCGGTTTCCAATTACTTGCACAACTTCTGCACCAAGATGCTCCGCAAGCTCAGTCGCAGCTTCTTTTGCGCTTAAGCCAGAGCCGTCTTGCACAGCACACTTCATAAGCTCGTGAGATTGCATTGTTTCATCCGCCTGCTTAACAGCAGCGTCGCTAATGTCGTTCTTTCCAACGTAAAGCAATGGGCTTAAAGTGTTAGCGAGCGCACGCAATTGCTTAATCTGCTTTTTAGTTAATGCCATTATTATTCCTTCCAAATCGCAGTTTAAATTTGCCGAGTGCAAAGTATTAAAACTTAAACAGTAAATACTAAACAAAACACTTACACAAATGCGACTATCTATTTGTAACGCTTAAATTTTAATGCTTATCGGATTATACAGTAACCGTAAGAATCGCGATTAATATGGCGCGTTTAATATAAATATTCCGTCTATATAAATATTCCAGCAAAAATTATTCCGCACACAATGGCCAGAGTAATTATTACAAAAACAATGTCTTTTAGCTGTATTTTTTGCGCATGCAAGTGCGTTCGCTTTGCGCCAGGTACGTAGCATCTGGAATCTAACGCAAGTCCAAGAATGTCTGCGTGGCGAATAACGCTTGCAAATCCTGGAACTATAAGAGACGTAATTGCGTGTAGTCGTTTGTTTATTGATCCTTCTTTTATGCTTCCGCCTCGTGCAGTTTGTGCTAGCGCAATTGACTTTGCCTCTTTTGTAAGAGTTGGCAAAAATCGCAGAGCAAGGCTCATAATAAGAGCAATTTCTTGGATTGGCAATCCTACGATTTTAAGCGGTGAAATAATAGATGCGCATGCTTCAGTTAGTCGCGTTTGACTTATTGCTAATACGATTATTAATCCGATTATTATAACTAGTGAGAATCTTGCGGAGAATAATATTGCAAACTTTATTCCATCGCTTGTAATTGGTATTGTAAAAATTTTAAAAATTTCAGTCCCAGAGCGAACTACCATCATATTAAGCAATCCAGAAAATACAAATATTGCAATAAACATGTGGATTGATTGTAAGAGTTTTATAATGTTCATTTTTGAACAAATCGCTAATGCAAGAGTTGATAGCGCAAGCATTGCCAGCTGAATAAAGTTTGTAATACTAAATGCACTAAACATAAGTATTAAGCAAGAAAACAGTGTGATCCTTGGGTCTAAGTTAGAAAGTAAAGATTGGCTTTGTTTATTGTGATTGCTTTGTATATTGTGATTATTTTTTGAGCTTTGATTATTTTGATTAATCTTTTTACACGTTTTATTTTGTGCTTGTTCTTTATTTTCGTTCGACTTTAGTGTAACTATGCGCGCTCCAAGTGTTTTTGCTTCGTTTAAATCATGCGTAATAACAATAATAGTTACGCCATTATTGTGTAAATCACCTAAAATTTTTCGTATGGTTTTTGCGGATTCAAGATCTAACCCTGCAGTAGGCTCGTCTAAAACCAAAATTTTTGGATTGCATGCCAAAATTCCCGCAATTGCCACTAAGCGTTGCTGGCCGCCAGAAAGTTCGAACGGTGATTTTTGTGCTAAGTGTTCAATATTCAACGATTTTAACGTGCTTAATACTCGGGAATGCAATTCGCACCCATCTAGCCCAAAGTTTTTTGGCCCATATGCCACGTCTTCAAACACAGTTTGCTCAAAAAGTTGCTGCTCTGGCAATTGCATAACGTAACCAATGTTTTTGCGAATTTCTCGCATTTGTTTTTTGCTTGTATTTTTACAAATTTTTACGCCATTTACGCAAACGGATCCAGAATCGTATTTAAGAAGACCGCATATAGCTTTTGCTAGCGTTGATTTTCCACACCCGTTTTTGCCCATAATTGCAACGGTTTCTGCAGTTTGTACTGTTAGTGAATAATCGTAGAATACAGGAGTTTGATTTTTGCTATAGCTAAGTCTTAAATTCGATACCTCAACTGCTATATTTGAATTTTCTACATTTTTCGCTATGTTTTTTAATTCAATAGCAGCTTGCGATTTTTGCGCGTAAAACTCTTCTAATTCCAATAAATTTACATCACGCAATTTTCCGTTTTCTAGTAAAAGTATTCGATCCGCGTTTTTGCATTCGCTAATCTTATGCGTTACTTGTACGATTGTTGTTCCGCGTTTTTGCAAATCGTCAAAAAGATTGTCAACGTCTGCTTTTGCATAAGAATCTAGCATGCTAGTAGGTTCGTCTAGTACAAGAAGCTTTGATTTTGTAGCAATCGACGATGCAATAGCTACGCGTTGCTGCTGACCTCCGCTCATATTGCTTGGGTCGCTAAAACGCCTATTTTCCATTCCTACAGCGAGTAGAGCCTTGTCTATGCGCTGAATCATCGTTTTTTGCAAAACACCTAAGTTTTCCAGTCCAAAAGCAACATCGTCTTCCACAACTGTTGCAACAATTTGGTCTTCTGGGCTTTGAAACAATACTCCAATAGATTCTCGTGCTTTTTGGTACGCTTTTGAATCAACATTGTTTGCTTCAAAAACTTTTATTCCGCATAGCGTAACAGTTCCAGAATCTGGGGAAGAAAGGCCAGCGATTATTTTAGCTAGTGTTGATTTTCCGCACCCGTTTTTGCCAATAATGGCAATTCTTTGACCATATGCAATTTCAAGATCTATTTTGTCTAGAATCCAAGTTTTTCCGCCATCATAGCTAAAGCGAACTTTTTGCAAAGAAACAGCATTATCTTTTTTAACACAATAATCCGTATTGCTTTTTTCGTCTTTGCAAATTGTTTTATCTTGAATAACTTTATTGCTTTGCATAATTCGCTTGTTTCTTTAATTAAAGATGCAAATAATTATTTGCTGTAATTAAGCAGGTTTGAAACAGGCTTATAAACAAGCATTGTTACTGCACAGTGTAGAGCAAGCTTAATCAAGTTAAATGGTAGCAGAGCTGGAACAATAAGAGCAGCAACTTGTTCAACACTCATATGAGCGTAAAGCGGCGTAATAATAAGGTTTCCAACTATTGCAAGAGCAATCGCAACTATAGAGCCAACTACAAGAGAGATAATAGCGCCTTCTTTAGTTCTAATTTTTTTGTAGACGATTGCAGCGCTAACAGAAGCGCCCAGTGAAACTAATATTGCCATTATTGCTCCAAACGGGTTAGTGAAGAAGTGTGGAGCAAATCCTAGCACGCTTACGATTGCGGCAGCATAAGGCCCGTAGGCAAATCCTGCAATTAAACACACAATTCCCGAAGGATCGTATTTAAGGTAACTTAAGTCTGGAATAAGTGGAAATTCTATAAAGCTTACAGCCATTGAGAGTGCAACAAACAGCGCGTATTTAGCGATTTTTTCGCTTGACCAATAGCTTGTGCCAGAGTTTGTTTTGTGATTGTTTGCGTAATTACTCGTGCGATTGCTTGTTTTATTATTACTATTACGTGAAATGCTCATTAGAGCCTCCGTTTCTTTCATCCGGACTTTAACCGTTGGCTTCGGACTTTAACCGAATCAGCAGCGCAATGCCGCTCGCGGGCTTCGAGAAAATTCAGTAATACAAGAATTGCCTCGTTACCGCCAGTAAGGATTTTCACCTTCCCTGAAACTACTCTTTATTTTTATCTTATGCTAAGAACATTTAAGAAATATTGCGTAAAATTTAAACTTGCTAATTCGCTTGATGGCAATGCTAAGTGTAAAATTAAAGTTATGAGTGAAGTTACGAATAATAACCAAAATATCGATAAGCTTGCGATTGTTGTTGTTACATACAAGCGTCAAGAGCTTCTTGCAAATCTATTTAAATCTTTTGAATGCTTAAATAAATGCCCATGGCGAATTGTTATTGTAGACAACGAAAGCAGCGAAAAAACGCGCAAAATGGTTGATGATTTAAGTGATATTCTTGCCCGCAGATGGGGTGCTTCTAGCATGGACGATTCTGGCGCTTCAAACCGCGTTGTTTATGCGCCTCAAAGCAGCAATCTTGGGGGAGCTGGTGGTTTTAGCGCAGGAGTTAAAAAAGCCTACGAGCTTGGAGCGCAATGGTTCTGGGTTATGGACGACGATGTTGAAACAGTTCCAGAATCTATTGAGCGTCTTTACAAGTGGACTAAGAGCCACGATGTTATTCAAGGAAGCCGTTTAGATTACGACGGCGGCGATTTTTACTGGCAGTATAACTTTATTGTTTCGCTTGGAATCCCTAATCCAATAGCTCCAGCCGCATTTGGCCCATCCGGCTACCGCGTTATGAACACAATGTGCTTTGAAGGCGGATTGTTCAAGCGCAATATTGTAGAGAAAATCGGACTTCCAGATTCGCGCTACTTTATTTATTGGGATGACACTACTTATGGCTATCTTGCTAGCAAAGTTACAAATCCGATTGTTGTAAATGACATTATTCTTCGCAGAACTCGTAATATTCCTAATTGGGATATTGCTGGTGTTCGTCAGCTAAATTCCACTTCCGACATGAACCGCTATTATATTATGAAAAATCGCGGATTTATGGCTCGATACTTTATGACTAACGGCGATTATAGGCCATTTATGTTTGCTCTTGGAACCGCGTTAACGGCTGCAAAAGAGCTTATTAGGCTTGTTGCTGTAGATCGTGAACATATTCTAACTGGCATTAAAAAGCTTTTTACAGGTTGGATTGCAAGCAGAAAAATTTTGCACGATTCTAACTGGAAGCCTATGCCGCCGTTAAAATAGTGTGTAAAACATTAAGTCTTAAAACATCTTAAACATCTTAAAACGTTTTAAAACATAAACCAAAAGCCACCTAGCGTTTGCTAAGTGGCTTTTAGATTTTATAACTTATCTCTTTTTAGTTTAACTCAGTGAGAAAGGTCAATTACCATTCGACCACGAATCTTACCGCTAAGCATTTCGTCGAAGATGTCGTTAATGTCTTCCATCTTGCGCATGTGGCATTTTGGAACAACCTTGCCTTCGGCACCAAACTGGAATGCTTCTTCCAAATCTTTACGAGTTCCAACAAGAGATCCAACCAAGCGGATTCCGTCGAGAACAAGGCGAGGAATGCTAAGTTCCATGTCTTCTGGTGGAAGACCAACAGCTGCTACAGTGCCGCCTGCTCGCACAGAGTCAACTGCGCAGTTAAAAGCAGCCTTGCTTACAGCGGTTACAACAGCGCCATGAGCGCCGCCCACCTTCTTCATAGCGAATTCAGGAACATTTTCCTTAAGTGGGTTTACGCACAAATCTGCGCCATATTCCTTAGCAAATTCAAGCTGAGCGTCGTTAACATCTACTGCGATTACGTGCGCACCAAATACATTCTTTGCATATTGCAACGCAAGATTTCCAAGGCCGCCAAGGCCAAAGAGAATAAGCCATTCGCCTGGGTGTACACCAGATTCCTTAATAGCCTTGTAGGTTGTAACGCCAGCGCAGGTGATGGAGCTTGCAGGAGCTGGATCCAAGCCTTCTGGAACCTTTACAGCATAATCTGCTGCAACAATGCACTCCTGAGACATGCCGCCATCGGCAGTGTAGCCTGCGTTCAAAACGCTACGGCACAATGTTTCCCTACCAGTAGTGCAATACTCGCAGTGTCCGCATCCCTTAAAGAACCATGCCACAGATGCGCGGTCGCCTGGCTTTAACGTTGTTACTCCAGGGCCAACTTCCTTAACAATACCAATGCCTTCGTGGCCAAGCACAACGCCTGTTTTATCGCCAAAATCTTGGTTTTTAACGTGAAGATCGGTATGGCATACGCCGCAGCATTCCATGTCGAGTAAGGCTTCACCAAATTCCAATGGGCGAAGTTCCTTTTCTACGACTTGAGCCCTCTTATCCTTTGTTGCAACAATAGCCTTCATAGATACCTCCTTGTTCTATTGCTTTTATTCCAACAACCTGGAATAAATCCATTCTTATTTTACATAATTTTTTTGGTTTTAGTTACAAATATGTAATTTTTTTTACGACATTCCACAATTTGCATATTTAAAAAAGTGGACTTATACTGGATGATTGTTTGCGGATATAGCTTAGTTGGTAAAGCGCAACCTTGCCAAGGTTGAGACCGCGGGTTCGAGTCCCGCTGTCCGCTCCATCATTCATTAATCGTAAATCTTGTATTACTTGTTGCTTATGCGTTGTTTTCGTTGAAATATCGAGCATAAAATATAAAAATGATATTGATACAACACCCTTTTAGCTATAGATATTGTCTATAGATATATGATTTTTGATATAAATAATCTATTATAAGAATGTAGTTAAATCCAGACTCTTAGCAAGCTATTTAACACGTTTAACTAAAAGTATTGCAAACAACGCAATCAAAAGATTTTAACAAGCGATTAAAGATTGGAGTTATTATGAGCCTTATTGGTACACATATTCTTCCGTTTAAAGTAAATGGATATAAGAATGGTGAATTTGTAGAAGTAAGCGATAATGATGTTCTTGGAAAGTGGGCTATATTCTTCTTCTACCCAGCAGATTTTTCGTTTGTTTGCCCTACAGAACTTGAAGATCTTGCAAATCACTACGAAGAGCTTAAAGAGCTAGGCGTAGAAGTTTACTCTGTTTCTACAGACACTCACTTTGTTCACAAAGCCTGGCATGACGATTCTAAAGCCATTGCAAAAGTCAAGTACACAATGCTTGGAGACCCAAATGGCGCACTTTCTAAAAACTTTAATGCTTTAAATGAAGAATCTGGCTTAGCTCACCGTGCCACATTCCTTGTAGACCCTCAGGGAAACATTCAGTTCTACGAGATGACTGCAGATGGAATTGGTAGAAACGCAGACGAGATGCTTCGCAAGGTTAAGGCTGCTCAGTTTATTGCAGCTCACCCAGGCGAAGTATGCCCAGCAAAATGGGAGCAGGGAGAAGAAACACTTGCTACATCAATTGATTTGGTTGGAAAAATCTGATTTTATGCGTGATTTATGTGTGATTTAATCGCATAATTTCTAACACTATTTAATTTTAATGTTGCTTTGATTTGCTATAGAAAGTGAAAATAATGACTTTATTGGATTCAAACTTAACTACTCAACTTGCTGGATTACTGCAAAAAATGGTTAATCCAATTAATCTTGTTGCGTACGTTGAAAATGACGAAAATTCTAAAAAAGTTATTGAGCTTTTACAAGAAGTAGCAAATCAAAGCAATAAAATCACCGTTATAGAAGGTAATAAAAGTAGTGCAAATCGAAGACCAAGCTTTGAAGTTTTAAATCCGCAAAATAATGTTTCCGTAAGTTTTGCAGGATTGCCTCTAGGACACGAATTTAGCTCTTTAGTTCTTGCACTTTTGCAAGTAAGTGGTTATGCTCCAAAAATTAGTAACGAACAGCGCAAAGCCATTCTGCAGCTTGGAAATCATAATGTTACTACATACATGTCGGTTACTTGCATCAACTGCCCAGAAGTTGTTCAATCTCTTAACACTATTTCCATTATTAATCCAAAGGTAAAGCATATTTCGGTAGAAGGAAGTGCTTTTAAAAATGAGGTAGACAGTCTTGGAGTTATGAGCGTTCCTGCTGTTTTTGAAAATGGAAAAATGATTTCTTCTGGCAGATCTTCTATAGACGAATTAGTTTCTGTTCTTTTAAGTCAAGAAAAAAATGGCGATTCTGCGGATTCTGCGGATTCTTTAATGGCACAGAAAATGAACTCTAAAAATCCATACGATGTTCTTATTGTAGGTGGAGGCCCTGCTGCCAGCGCAGCTGCAATATACACCGCTAGAAAAGGCCTTAAAACGGCAATGATTATGGATCATAGAGGCGGGCAAGTTGTTGAAACAGAAAGCATAGAAAACCACATTTCTCAAGCGCACACAACTGGAGCGCAACTTGCTAATGATTTAACAAATCATATTGCACAGTACAATATTGATGTTTTTACACCAGACTGGGCTACATCTTTAGATATTGCTAAAGAAGCTTATGGTTTGCACACAATACACACCAAATCTGGTGGAAGCCTAAAAGCTAAAGCTGTTATTATTGCAACTGGCGCTACTTGGAGAACACTTGGCATCCCTGGGGAAGATGATTACCGAAACAGGGGAGTGTCATTCTGCCCTCATTGCGATGGTCCTTTGTTTAAAAACAAAAACGTTGTAGTTGTTGGCGGCGGAAACTCTGGAGTCGAAGCTGCAATTGATTTAGCAGGTATTGCAAATCACGTTACCGTTATTGAATTTATGGATTTTCTTAAAGCAGATCAAGTATTGCTAAACACTTTGAATTCTCTTTCCAACACTACTGTATTAACTAGCGCTGCAATGAGTAGAATAGATGGAGATGGCAAAAAGGTTACAGCCGTGCAATATAAGGAGCGCAATAAAGAAATAGCAGAAAATAGCAAAAACAACGAAAAAGTTTTGCAAACAGACGGAGTGTTTGTTCAGATTGGACTAATGCCAAACACAAAGTGGGTTGCAGATAAATTAAGTCTTAACAATCGAGCGGAAATAATAACAGATAGAAGAGGATGCACGAATATTCCTGGCATTTTTGCTGCTGGCGATTGCTCGGATGAGCCTTATAAGCAGATTGTTACAGCATATGGATCTGGAGCAAACGCAGCACTTAGCGCTTTTGACTATTTGATTAGAAGTCCACAAAATTAAAACGACTTTAAGAATAAAACAAAATGTATGAAACATATAAGGGGAATACGTGAATATTAAATCGCTTGAATACTTAATAGCCTTTGCAAAAGAAGAAAGTTTTACAAAGGCTGCTGAACGTATGCATGTTTCTCAACCAACTTTATCTACGCAAATTAAAAAGTTAGAAGATTTATTAGGTGTATGTCTTATTGAGCGTACGCCTGGAAAACAAATTTTAACTCCAGCTGGAAGAGAAGTAGTGTATTACGCAAATCGCATTCACGCAGATATTTCCAATATTTATCAAGCAGCAAGACGCTTAGAAGATCCATGGTCGTCTACTGTAGTTTTGGGTGTTTTCCCAACACTATGCCCCTTATCTTATGCCAAGAATAATGCCAGTTTTGCGTAAACTTAAGCCTAATTTTACTGTTCGTTTTGTTGAAGAAAAGTCTGCAACTCTTATAGAAATGCTGCATAGTGGTCAGATTGATGCTGCAATATTAAGCGAGAGATTAACCGAGTCAACACTAAGAGTTAAGCACATTTTTGATGAAGATTTTGTTTTAGCGGCGTCTACAAACTCTGAATTTGGCCACCAGAGTACTCCAATAGATATTTCTCAATTGTCTAGTCAAAAAGTGTTGCTTTTGGAAGATGGCCATTGCATGAGACGAAGCATGGTTGATGTTTGTCAAAAAGTTGGCGCAAAGCAGTCGGAATTTTGCGCAACATCTTTGGAAACATTAAGATACATGGTTGTTGGAAGTAAAGATGTAACTCTGCTTCCGCGCCTTGCAATCCTTCCACCTATTGTTCAGCCAACTGGCTTAACGATTCGCGAGTTTAATTCTCCAAAACCATATCGCTCATTGTACTTAAATTGGCGTGCCGCTTCTCCAGTAGACCAGATTATGGAAGGAGTAGGCAAGATTATTTCTGGAGCATGTGCAAACTTGCATAAAAATTAAAAACAATGATCGTTAAATGTAGGTTTTAAGAGCAAATAAACACGGGTATCTTAGATTGTTATACAATAAAACACGCGTGCTTAAGCTGTGTTTTTAGATTCAATATCCGCTATACTTAAAATGTTTGAGTAAGAATCAATGTGTGTATAAACATTGTAGGTATAAAGTCGTTTAAACGTGACTGAACTGTTGGTTTGCGCAAAAATCAACATTAAAAGACGAAAGAATGAGGAATATGCAAGACAAAGTGCAATCTAGCGATAGTGCAGATTCTGCGAATAATAACACAGATAATAGCGCAGAAAGTAGCGCAGAAAATTACGCAGATAGTGCAAATACTCGCGTGCAGATTGTGCTACATACTATTGATGCTTTGTGGCAAGAAGGAAAGTCAATCAAAGTTAAAGCATTTTCAAAAAAGCATATTTTTAACAATTTTCCTCTTATTCCTTGTTCAACAAAATTAGGTTGGATTAAGATTTCTGGCAAAAAACAAGGCATTGCTATTGGAATGTTTAGCAGGGATTGCAAGCGTTTTCGCCAACTTGCTGTTGCAGATTTAGAAGGTAGAGTTTATGGGGGAAACACTATAACTATTGAAGATGCAATAGAAAGCATACCAGAATTGTCTTTTATTGAGCAAAATTCAATGACTCTTATTGACTCTAATAGATTCTACGGTTTTAACAATAAAAAAACGATTCACGCAAGTCACAGTCCAAGCCATGTTGCAAAAAATAGCTTAAAAAATAAAGCAAGTGGCAATCTAGTTGTTATTAAGGGAGATGTTGTTGTTCAACTTTCTCAAGATGACGGAATTCAATGGGTATCTTCTTGGATTCGTAAAGCAAACAGTAAAGAAGAAACATATACCCTAGAAGAAACGCGTGTAGAACTGCCAAATAATCTGCGTTGCAATCTTACTTATTTTGATGCAATTGCTATATCTTTCTTTGCATCATTCTTTGTTCCAGATATTTTGCTAGCCTTTAGCGGATTTGGTTCTGGAAACATTTTTAGACGTCTTACAAAAGAAGCGCCACTTGGAGCTATTAGGCGAAGTATTTGCGATTCTAAGGCTGCCAAAAACGCTGGCTTACGAGTTTCTGCAATGGAAGAATATTTTGAATATCTAATGGCAGACGCTGGAGCATTAGAAAACGCTGGTGCTTTAGAAGCTGTGCACGGAGCCGAACGGCTTCATTTGCAAAAATCTAAGTGCTCAGACTCAAACTTTCTTCTTTGGGAAGACTCTCTAGAAGCAAAGTCTGCTTTAAGAGCTTTACGCATAGAAGGAGCAATAAACAGGTTTCAGTCCATTAGCAACTGCTTAGAAGAAAACTGCGCTAATGGCGGTAATCTAATAGAAAATAGCGTAACGTGCAATCAAGTTTGCGCAATGGATTTTGCGTTTATAAACAATCCGGCATTTTGCGCAAGTGGCGAAATCGACATGAATTCTTTTGGCAATCCTTTGCAAGATGATAATGTTCGTCCACTTATGCATTTGCTTAATCGTGCTAGAAAATCTAATGACTTATTTGTTTACAAGGCAAGTGGATCTTCTGATTGCGAATGGTCTTACAGACAAAGACTTTCCGAACTAATTCGAAGCCTTTACTTGCCTTTTAGGTTTGATGCAGATTTTAGATCGAATCTAGAAGATGGAAACGTTGCGCTTGCGTTTATGGCCACTGGTAGCTCAATGATGCCTTCTAGAGCCTATGATTCTATTAAAAAAGACTTTGTTTCAGTAAGCGAAAAAAATAAATCTAAGATGACAACTAACTACAATCTTCGTCTTGGATTAATAATGGCAACTCTTGCTTTTGGCGCTAGCGAAGAAGTGCAGAATGTTTCTATACGCTTAGATTCAATTGGCTTAGAAGAAATGATTGCAGCACAAGATGTTGCAATGAACCGTATGTTAAGCCAAACAATTAACGCTTTAAATCACATGAATAAGAATGCAGCAAGGTCAAAAGGTGACCCAAAAGATGGGGATATTCATGGAGACGTTAATAGTAATTTTTCTAATTTAGGATCTAACGCAGATATTAGCGCGGATAATAATTCTGTTAATAGCGCGGATAATAATGCCGATAATACTCCAGACAATGCTCCAGACAATAAAAACGAAGATCCGCTGGAAGCGTTTAGTAAATCCCCTTCGATTATACCTTTGCTGACTGTTACTTTTACTAGAAAGTCGTTCTTAAAACACATACGTGCAAACGGCTTAAACAATCCTATTGAAGCATATAAAAAATTCAATGCAACATTTAAAATTGACGAAAATGGCGCGTTAAATCAGATTAATCCAAACTTTGATTTACGAGACAGCTGCTTTGCTCCGCATGGCGCTCAAGAGGAGCCAGAGTTTTCCGATGTAATTTTCGACGCAAAATCGCAAGAAATATTGGCAACTCAAGATGCAAAAGGTCTTTCAATTCAGCGTGAAGATGTTCTACAGCAAGCTGTTGCAGATTTTAATCACATAGCGTCTAAAGAAATATTAACGAATGCAGAAAAAGCTCGAATGGCAATGGATGTTATTGAAAGCATTAATGATCCAGAGCTAAACGATCAGTCCAACCTTGTAATAAGCGCTTTAATAGACGAAAAAGAAATACCAGAAATATCGTTTAAGGCGTCAAAAGATATTTACAACATGCGTATGCATGCACACGAACAATTTGTGAGCGAAGATTTAAATAGCGCAATCGAAGAATACGAGAACAACATAAAGCATTTTGATGAGATTTTTGCTTCTGGAGATGTTGTTCCAAGATACTTTAACTCTTATGCGGAGCGTGTTGTTTATAATCGTTTATTTGCAACACAAAATGAGCAAATGCGTCTTATACCAGATGGACTTTTTTATGCTCATATGGAAATAGCTGATTTGCTTGAACAGCTAGGAAGACATAAAGAAGCGTTAAAGCATTTGAACACAATGGTTTCTTATGCTCCTACGTATGTTATCTCTCATTTAAAGCTGGCTTCTCAATTATCTAATCAAGAAGATTGGCCTTCGGTAGAGGCTGTATGCTTAAACGCTTTACAAGTGTGTTTTGATAGGGAAGACGCTGCATTTATCTACTACAAGCTGGCTTACGCAGAGTGGATGCAAGACAATTTTCCTCTTGCTGTTGCGGCGTACAAAATTGCGGATAGTCTGTTTAGCGAAAAAAATGAATCGCTTGAATTTGAACTTTCAGAGCTTCTAAGTCGTATGCAATCCCAGTGCATTGCTGTACCAAAAGACATGCAACAGGTAGAAGAAGTGCTAAGAATCAACAATGTGGCAAAATGGCCAGATATTAAGGCTTATGGAATTATTGATGATGCTGCAAAAATTACGGTTAATGAGGGAATGTTTGTTATTGCTCGAACGCTTTCTGTAGCGAGAGCAAGAATGTTGTTTAGAAATGGTTCTGCCGAAAGTGTTGTTCAAATGCAATTTTTGCGATCTCTTAACGCTTGATTAGATTCTTGCTAAATAGACTATAAAATGGATTAAAACGCTTTGAAGGGAACACTAATGACTGCATCTAGTAGCGATTTGACACAAGGCTCAAATGGCGCTCAACTGTCTCTTTTTGACGATTTTGACAATTTGAACAATTCAAGCAATTCAAGTTCAAGTTCAAGTGAAGATCAATTAAATAACACTAGCAACACCGTCAACACTAGTAAAACTAGCGTTTTAGCTGGCTTCAATTCAAACACAGATTTTAACAATTGGATTACTAAACTAGAGCCTTCCGATGCAGATGCAATACAATTATCTAAACTAGATCCTTCGCTTTTAACAACCGAACAAGCTGCAAGATTATGGGCTAAATTGGCAGCGTGGGCGCAATCAGATCAAATTGCATACTATGTTGACGATTCTCCAACAAGCTCCGATGCGGCTTATGACGCAAGAATGCGGGTTCTAAGCGCTCTTGAAGCAGCGTTTCCAGTTTTAGATACTCCGCAATCGCCAACACATAGAGTTGGCGGCACTTTCTCCAACGATTTTGCGCCAGTTCGTCATCCTTCAAGAATGATGAGCTTGGATGATGTTTTTTCAATTGATGAATTAAAATCTTGGTACGACGGCATTATTCGCGATTTACAATGGCCAGAAAATAAGCCGTTACCAATGACTTGCGAAGTAAAAATCGACGGTCTTGCACTAAACCTTATTTACCGAAATGGCACTCTTGAACAAGGCTTAACTAGGGGAGACGGCGTTACTGGAGAAGATATATCGCTAAACGTAAGAACGATTGACGAAATTCCAACTCAGCTTACGTGCGAGAATTTGGATGACATTCCAGAATTTGTTGAAATCCGCGGCGAAGTATTTATGAAGTGGGCGGATTTTAGAAAACTAAACATTGAGCAAGAAGATTTAGGTAAAGCACCTTTTGCAAACCCAAGAAACGCAGCTGCTGGTTCTTTAAGGCAAAAAGATCCTAGAATTACAGCTACAAGGCGTTTGAGTTTTATAGCGCATGGGTTGGGAGAACTAAGGTGGAAGGATTTAGCCAAAAGCAATGACGAATCTAACCTGCATGATCAAACGTCCTTCAACCAGTCCGACGCATATAATCTATACAAAAAATGGGGAATACCTGTTTCTCCATACACGCGTAAAGTCGAGTCTTTTAATCAAATACAAGAGATGATTGACTATTATGGCGAGCATAGAAACGATATTATTCACGCATTAGATGGAATTGTAGTAAAAGTAGACGATCGCGCTTTGCAAAGAAAACTAGGAGCAACTTCTAGAGCTCCTCGCTGGGCGATTGCCTACAAATATCCTCCAGAAGAAGTTAACACTCTTCTAAAAGATATTGTTGTTCAAGTTGGAAGAACGGGTAGAGTTACTCCTGTGGCCGTATTGGAACCCGTAACAGTTGCTGGTTCCACAATATCTCGTACAACGCTACACAATCCTTACGAAGTTGAACATAAAGGCGTTCTAATAGGAGACACTGTAGTTGTTAGAAAAGCTGGAGATGTTATTCCAGAATTGGTAGGCCCAGTTATTAAAGCTAGAAGCGGTAAAGAGCAGCAATTGCGCAAGTTTGTTATGCCAGAATATTGCCCGTCGTGCGGAACGAAGCTAGCTCCGGCAAAAGAAGGCGATAAAGACATTCGATGCCCTAATGTAGAAAATTGCCCAGCTCAGCTAACTGAGCGCATAATTAACTTGGCTTCAAGGCATGCTTTCGACATTGAAAATCTTGGAGAAGCATCTGCTCTTGCTCTTACAAACCCAGAAGATTCTAGGCCAGTAACATCTAAAGTGTATAGACCATATACCGATAAGATTGTTGTTGAGAAAGGATGTTCAATTCCAGAGATTGTTTCAGAGCCCAATTACAATCTTCCTCAACCTCAAACGCCTGTTCTTACAAGCGAAGCGGATATTTTTAGCATTAGTGCTAAAGATTTGCAAAACGTTAAAGTTTGGAAGGAAATTCCTCTTGTTGAAGAATGGAAAGAAAAAGGCAAAGACGGTAAATTAAAGAAAAAAACTAAAAAGATTGGCGGGAGCGGACTTTGGAAACAAGTTTCCGCGTTTTGGACTAGACCTTTAGAAGCTACTAAGCGAAAGTCAAATGATGAATCTAACAGCAAAGAGCTTAATGAGTCTTTAAATCCCGACTACCCAATGTTTGAGGTTCCAATAGATGCTTGTGTAACAAAGTTAGTCGAAAAGAAAATTCATAAGAATGACGTTTTTGCAACAATAAGCGTTCCCGAATATACGCGTCCAAGTGAAACAACTAGAAGCATGCTAGAAGAGATATCTCAAAAAGGTAAATCGGCAGAGCTTTGGCGCGTTTTAGTTGCTCTTTCTATTCGTAGGCTCGGCCCTCCAACTGCGCGCGCAATAGCATCAAGCTTTGGTTCTATTGAGAATATTTCAAACGCGACTATTGAAGATTTAACTATGATTGACGGAGTTGGACCAGAGATTGCTCAAGCTGTTTACGATTGGTTTAAAAAATCAAAAGATCCTCAAGATTGGCGTAGTGAGGTTTTAAGAAAATGGAAAGAAGCTGGAGTTGTTGGCAATTCTAATTCTTCTACAATCAATCTTGAGCAAACGCTTGTAGGGAAAACCGTTGTTGTTACGGGATCTTTAGAAGACTTTACAAGAGATTCCGCTAAAGAAGCAATAATATCTAGAGGAGGGAAAGCAGCTTCTTCTGTTAGCAAGAATACGTATTGCGTTGTTGTTGGATTAAACGCTGGATCTAAAGCAACTAAAGCCAAGGATTTGGGGTTGCCTATGCTAGATGAAAATCAATTTAAGATTTTGCTAAATACTGGTAGCGTTGATGCAGCTTTAAACAGTAAAACTCAGCTTGATTTAAAGTGAATCATAAAATGTGTAACGTTACTGAACTCGAAACACGTATTTACGATTTATTGGGGAGTGTGATTGACCCAGAATTGGGCAAATCTGTTACCGAACTAAACATGGTAACTGGAGTGCACGCAGTTAAGCAAGAAATCAAATCAAATAGTAACCCAATTTACAATGTTTCTATTGATATTGAACTTACTGTTCCAGACTGCCCATTAGCCCAGGTTATTACGCAAAGAGTTCAGAATGCTGTAGAAAAATATCCAAACGCAAAGCTTATTACAACCGTAAACGTAAAAGCAATGAGTAAAGATAAGCTCGCAAAGCTTGTTTCGGATTTAAAAGAAGAGCGTAAAGAAAATCCATTTAACAAAAATGGCGTTAAAACAAGGATTTTTGCTATTGCATCGGGAAAGGGCGGAGTTGGAAAATCTTCTATAACCGCTAATTTAGCTGCGACTTTTGCTTCTCTAGGCTACAAAACAGCCGTAATCGATGCAGACGTTTATGGGTTTTCAATACCTAAAATGTTTGGCGTTACAACTCAGCCTACTAATTTAAACGGCATGCTTATGCCTGTTGAAGCATGGGGAGTAAAACTAATTTCCATTGGCATGTTTGCTGGAACAGATCGTGCGATTTTGTGGAGAGGGCCTCGTTTGCAGCGTTCTTTGGAACAATTTCTTTGCGACGTTTGGTGGGCAGACCCCGATGTTCTTCTTTTAGATTTGGCTCCAGGAACAGGAGATATGGCCTTAGCTGTTGCGCAATCATTGCCCAATGTGGAGCTTGTTGTTGTTACAACCCCTCAGCCTAGTGCTTCAGATGTTGCAGTTAGGGCTGGGCTTATGGCGTTACAAATTCCAGTTAATGTGCGTGGTGTTGTAGAAAACATGAGTTGGTTTGAAAACAACGGAACACGCTTAGAAATCTTTGGTTCAGGCGGCGGTAAACGCGTGAGTAATCAGCTTTGCAAAGCATTAAACGCAAATATTCCTCTTCTAGCTCAAATTCCATTAGATACAAGCATTAGGGAGATAGGTGAAAGTGGAAGGCCAGCTGTTTTAGATGAAGATGGTAAATTATCTAAAACTCAACTTGCTAGCACTTTTGTTAAGCTCGCTAAAGATTTGATTAAATAAGCGTAGAATCCATAAAAATGAGGCCACTTGACTTTTTATCAAGCGGCCTCAAATCAGTTAATTTACTAAATCAGTTAAATTGCTGATTATTTAATAGCATTAAGCCACTGTTCCTTAGTGGCCTTTTCTGCCTGGAGCTTAGCCTTGCGCTTTGCATCTTTTTCGCTTGCAATCTTAGAGTCAAGCTCTTCGAGCTGAGCCTTTAATTGTGTAGCAAAACTAGACTTACGTGCATCTGCTTCTGGGTCTGCATCCTTCCAAGCAGCATCTTCAACAGCCTTAATCTTTTTATCTACATCGTTTAGGCGAGCTTCAATTCTGCGCATATCTTCGCGCGGAACAAAGCCGATTTTGTCCCATTCTTCTTGAATTGCAGAAAGTGCAGCCCTAGCGCTCTTAGCAGCTTCTTCATCTTTAACAGGAAGAAGAGCTTCTGCCTTAGCGAGCAAAGCTTCCTTCTTGCTAAGATTCTCTTTTTCTCCAGCGTTCATCTTTTCTCTATCTTCTTGACGAGCATGATAGAACGCATCTGCAGCCTCGCGGAACTTAGCCCACAACTCGTCGTCGTGCTGACGTCCAGCGTTTCCAGCCTTCTTCCAACGATCCATCAAAGCGTTAAACTTCATTGAAGTTTCGCGCCATTGAGTAGATTCCTTTAGGCTTTCCGCTTCTTTTATAATTTCTTCCTTAATTTCTTTAGCGCTATTTCGCTCATTATCTCGTGCCTTTACCCAAGCGGAGCGAGCCTGCGAGAATGCGGAGCGAGCCTTAGAAAAACGCTGCCAAAGAGCATCGGCATCTGCCTTATTTAAATGAATTGTTGTGCGCTGATGCTGCTGCCACTTATCGAACAAGGAGCGGAGCTTATCGGAAAGCGAGCGCCAATTTGTAGAATCGCCCATTTGTGCAACAAGTGCTTCTGCCTGCTCAACAATAGCTGTACGATCCTTAAGAGCCTTCTCAAGCTCATCTTTACGAGCCTTAGCAAGTTCTTCTTTCTTAGCAGCAGCCTTAGTCTTCAGCTCGGCGTGTCGTGCATTCAAAGCAGCAAGATCGCCAACAACTGATGGCTCCTTAAGTTCTGCATCTATTGTAGCCAAAGTCTCATCAATTTCCTTTGGTCTAACGTTAGAAGAGTCAAGTCTTTTTTCAAAAAGATCAAGCTTAATTTTTAAGTCAAGATAACGATGAACGTAGAAAGTCAAAGCGTCTTCTTGAGTGCCAGTGGAGTATTGTCCTACTTCTCGCTCGCCTTCTTCTGTGCGAACATACACATTTCCATTTTCATCAACACGCCCAAAGGTTTTAGCGGTTTTAACATCTTCTTCGCTATACGAAATAGCAGGCACGGCAGCAACAACGCGAGCTTTGTTTGCAAAACTTGCAGGCGACGGCGCATGCGGCTTTGGGGTAGTTTGTTTAGTAGTTTCTACAGGTTTAGTCTGTTCGGTCACGGGACGACTCCTTAGAGCATATGCACGGTAATAGTGTTACGAATAAGTATGACGGTATGCCATGATTTTTCCGTAACATAACCTATTATAGTGGACATGGTACAAGGCTCATCAATATCTGGTTTTCCAGAGTGGCTTCCAAGTGAGCGCGCTGTTGAGCAGCGTGTTATGGACACATTAAGGGAAGTATTTGAATTAAACGGTTTTATAGGCATTGAAACTCGTGCTGTTGAGCAGGGATCAAGCCTGTTGAAAAAAGGCGAAACTAGCAAAGAAATATATCTTTTGTCTAGGCTGCAAGAAGTTGGTCACGAAAGCGACACTCCAGTTGAAAATCGCATTGGGCTGCACTTTGATTTAACAGTTCCTCTTAGCAGATATGTTGTTGAACATACTGGCGACTTAGCATTTCCATTCAAGCGTTGGCAGATGCAAAAAGTTTGGCGTGGCGAGCGCCCACAAGAAGGCAGATTCCGTGAGTTTGTTCAAGCAGATATTGACGTTGTAGGAAATGGTGACTTGCCATCCCACTACGAGGTAGAGCTTCCGCTTGTTATGGTAGAAGCTCTTGAGCGTTTGCGTGAATTTGGTCTTCCTAAAGCCACCGTTCATGCGAATAATCGCAAGCTTTCCGAAGGTTTTTACAGTGGCATTGGCCTAAGCGATATTGAAGGTGTTCTTCGAGAAATCGATAAATTAGACAAAATTGGCGCTCAAGAGGTTGCAAAGCTTCTTGTAAAGGAATGCAAAGCTACAGATTCTCAAGCTGCAGCATGCCTAGAGTTGGCGGAACTTAGCGCAAATACTGGCGAAGAGTTAAAGGCTCGATTCAACGATTTGTGCGAAAAGCACAATATTTCTATGGAAAGCAGCAATGACTCTTACTCTCTAGCAATCGAAGGCGTAGAAACGCTTGCGATGATTGTGGACGATGCTGCAAAAATTCGACCAGGCTCTGTTGTTGCAGATTTAAAGATTGCGCGTGGCTTGGATTACTACACTGGCTCCGTTTACGAAACGTTCTTAGACGGTGCTGAATCCCTTGGATCAATCTGCTCTGGCGGTCGCTACGACAATCTTGTTTCTCAGGGAAACAAAAAATATCCAGGAGTAGGTCTTTCTATAGGACTTTCGCGCTTACTTTCTTATATGCTTCACACGGCTGGCGCTACGGTTTCGCGCGTTTCGCCTGCGGCCGTGCTTGTTGCAGTTTGGAATGAGCAAGATAGACCAGCATGCAACCAAATTGCTCAAAATCTTCGCTCCAGAGGAATCGCAGCAGATGTTTCTCCAACTGCCGCAAAGCTTGGAAAGCAAATCAAGTATGCAGACAAGTTGGGTATTCCTTATGTTTGGTTCCCAGCAGATAGTACAGATTCCAGCTCTTCGCATGATGAAGTAAAGAACATAATTACGGGCAATCAAGAGATTGCAGACTCCACGTCTTGGCAACCAGATACTGTTTATGCCCGTCAGACTGTTTCTTGCGCTCAATAATTGCAATTTAAATTTTTCAATTTACTTTTTGCAATTTAAATATTTGAACGCGCGATTCATGCGGTAAACTATTAAAGTCAAAACAAAAATTAATACAATTATTCAAAACAGAGGAAGTGGACTTATGAGCCAGACGGCGTATCGCACACACCATGCCGTTGAAGTGACTGAGACCTTAGTTGGACAAAACGTAACCATTGCTGGTTGGGTTGATCGTCGTCGTGATCACGGCGGCGTTGCCTTCGTAGACGTTCGCGACAACACAGGCTTAGTGCAGGTTGTTATTTACGACGAAGAAGTTGCGCGACCATTGCGTAGCGAATTTGTTGTGCAAGTTAGTGGAGAGGTTCGCCTTCGCCCAGATGGCAACGAAAATGACCATCTTGCAACTGGAAAAATCGAAATTGTTGCAAATAATGTAACGATTCTCGCTAAGTCCGATGCTCTTCCATTCCAGGTTTCTACAGCTTTGGAAAATGAGTCCGAAAATAAGCTACCTAGCGAAGACGTTCGTTTAAAGTATCGTTACCTTGATTTGCGCCGTCCATCTATGCAGCGCAATCTAAAGCTTCGTTCTAACATGGCTAAGGCAGCTCGTCACGCTTTGGAAGATATGGACTTTACAGAGGTAGAAACACCAACATTTATTAAGTCCACTCCAGAAGGCGCTCGCGATTTTGTTGTTCCAGCACGCTTGGTTCCAGGCTCTTGGTACGCACTTCCACAGTCTCCTCAGCTCTTAAAGCAGTTGCTTATGGTTTCTGGTGTTGAGCGCTACTATCAGCTTGCTCGCTGCTACCGCGATGAAGACTTCCGCGCAGATCGTCAGCCTGAGTTCACTCAGCTAGATATGGAAATGAGCTTTGCAAGCCAAGAAGATGTTATGGCTATGGCAGAGCGCGTTATTGCTGCTATTTGGAAGGAAGCAGGCCACGAAATCACTCTTCCTTTGCCTCGAATCACTTGGCAAGAAGCTATGGATAAGTACGGTTCCGATAAGCCAGATTTGCGTTTTGGCAACCCACTTATTGAGTTGACTGACTTCTTTAAGAACACTCCATTCCGCGTGTTCCAAGCTCCTTATGTTGGTGCTGTGCTCTTTAAGGGCGGCGCAGATACACCTCGTCGTCAGTTTGACGCTTGGCAGGATTGGGCTAAGCAGCGCGGAGCTAAGGGATTGGCTTATGTAGTCTTTGGTGAAGATGGTGAGCTTAAAGGCCCTGTTGCTAAGAATCTTAGCGAAGAAGAACGCGCGGGACTTAAGGAAGCTGTTGGAGCGCAAGATGGCGACGCTGTGTTCTTTGCAGCAGGAGGACGTGAATCTTCCCAGCTTTTGCTCGGTGCTGTTCGCGTAGAACTTGCAAGCCGCGCAGGATTGCTTCACCCAGACGAGTTTGCTTTTACTTGGGTTGTTGACTTCCCATTGTTTAAGCGCACAGATGATCCAGACGATGATGATGTTGCAGTTGGCCATTCTAAGTGGACTTCTATGCATCATCCATTTACAATGCCTTCCGCTGATTGGATTGACAAGTTCGATAAAGACCCAGAGCATGCAATGAGCGATTCTTACGACATTGTTTGCAACGGTAACGAGATGGGCGGTGGCTCCGTTCGTATTCATCGCGACGATATTCAAGACCGCGTGCTTGACGTTCTTGGAATCGACAAAGCGGAAGCAGAAGAAAAGTTTGGATTCTTGCTTGAGGCCTTTAAGTACGGCGCTCCACCTCACGCTGGTATTGCTTTGGGCTGGGATCGTACTGCTGCAATTTTGGCAGGCGCAAGCTCGATTCGCGACGTAATCGCATTCCCTAAGGCTGGCGGCGGTCGCGATCCTCTAACGGGTGCTCCAGCGCCAATCTCCGCTGAGCAGCGCGCTGAAACTGGCGTTGACTACGATCCAGAAGAAGACGAGTAGTTTAAAGCGTTAAAAAAGAATTAATATTCATACATGCCGTTAAGCAATTTGGTTAATTAAACCAAAATCAAGGCTTAACGGCATTTTTTTAAGTAAAATTAACATTTTTGTATCATTTTTAATGTTTTTCGTAACTTTAGAGGTGTTTAAAAGTAACTATTACGATAAACGCATGTAACACAAGAACATTAAAATCCTTTTTATGGATACTAAAGTGAACAATACAAAAAAATCAGCACAGCCTTTAGTGGAACTTAGCCATGTTGAAAAACATTATGGCAAGCTTCACGTTTTGAAAGATATTAACTTAACGGTTAATAAAGGCGAAGTGCTTGTTATTATTGGGCCTTCTGGCTCTGGTAAATCAACAATGTGCAGGACTATTAATCGTCTTGAAACAATAGATTCTGGAGATATTCGCATTGACGGCAAGCCGCTTCCTCAAGAGGGAAAAGAACTTGCAGCATTGCGTGCAGAAGTTGGAATGGTGTTCCAGTCCTTTAATCTTTTTGCAAACAAAACGATTCTAGAAAACGTTACGCTTGCTCCTATTAAGGTTCGCCATATGGAACAGCAAGAAGCAGAAAGCTTAGCAATGGATCTTCTGGCTAGAGTAGGCGTTGATAATCAGGCAAATAAAATGCCATCTCAACTTTCTGGCGGCCAGCAACAGCGCGTGGCAATTGCTCGCGCGCTTGCAATGCATCCAAAGGTTATGCTTTTTGATGAGCCTACATCTGCACTAGACCCAGAAATGGTTAACGAAGTTCTAGACGTTATGGTGGAGCTTGCTAAAGAGGGAATGACCATGATTTGCGTAACGCACGAAATGGGATTTGCTCGTAAAGCAGCAGATAAAATCGTGTTTATGGCAGATGGCCGAATTCTTGAGCAAAATACGCCAGAAGAGTTCTTTGAAAATCCAAAGACAGACAGGGCAAAAGACTTCCTTTCAAAGATTTTGACTCATTAATTTGACTCATTTTTAAATCATTAATATCGATTTTTTAAATCTTTAAGAGGTTGCTATGAAATATTTACACAATATTGCGCTTAAGTGTAAGCGTTGCAAGCTGGGATTAAGGCATACATATCGCGCAATTTTATCTATGATTTGCGCATTGTGTTGCGTTCTCCCTCTTAGCGCTTGCAGTCAAAATAGTCGCAACGATGTAATACGCATTGGTATTAAGTTTGATCAGCCTGGTCTTGGCTTTAAAAAGTCTGGAACCTACGTTGGTTTTGATGTAGATGTTGCAAAGTACGTTGCCAAAAAGCTTGGTTACTCCGAAGATAGAATTGTTTGGAAGGAATCGCCTTCAAAACAGCGAGAGGCAATGCTTCAAAATGGCGACGTAGATATGATTGTTGCAACGTATTCCATAACAGACGCAAGAAAGAACACTGTTTCTTTTGCAGGACCATACTTTATTGCTGGCCAAGATTTATTGGTTCGCAAAGACGAGCATAAAGTAAGCGGCCCAGACGATTTAGATGGAAAGCGCTTGTGCTCAGTAACTGGTTCAACGTCTGCAATAGTTATTAAAGAGAAGTACTCTTCAAAGGTACAACTTATGCAGCAGCCAGGCTACGCAGAGTGCGCAACTGCATTATTCTCGGGAATTGTAGACGCTGTTACTACAGACGACATTATTCTTGCTGGTCTTGCTACGGCTTCGCGCGGAAGGCTAAAGCTTGTTAGCAAACCATTTACCGAAGAGCACTATGGTATTGGCATTAAAAAAGGCAATACTAAGCTTGCTAAGCGAATTAATGCTGCTCTTAAAGACATGATTAAAAACGGTTCATGGAAAAGGGCTTTAGACGATAATATGCGCGGAACTGGCTTTAAGCCAAACGCAAAGTATAATCCGCCAGTACCAAATGAAGGGGAGGAGTAAAATGCAAGACTTTGTGCAATTATTTACCTCATACAATATTCCAGGAGCGTTCTTGGTAAATATTGAAATCACCTTGTGGAGCATTCTATTCTCCACAGTTCTTGGTGTGATTTTAGTTATGATGAGGATTTGCCCAATACACTCGCTTCGATTTGTTGCAACGGCATACGTTGAGTTCTTTAAGAATATGCCTCTAACTATAATCATGGTGTTTATGGTTCTAGGCGTGTACGCTCAGCTAAAACTTGGTTTTTCGCCGATTTTTAGCGTAAACTTCTTCTGGCTTGCAATCGCTGGCTTGAGTTTTTACACTGCTGCATTTGTTTGCGAATCATTAAGATCTGGTTTAAATACAGTACCTTTGGGTCAAGCGGAAGCTTGTAGGGCACTTGGTCTTAACTTCTTCCAATCGGCTTTTAATGTTATTTTGCCGCAAACTTTCTGCGGATCTGTGGCTCCTCTTGGAAACACTTTTATTGCTTTGCTTAAAAATTCCACTGTTGCCGCAGCTGCATCTGTTGCTACCGAAACATCTACTCTTATGAGCGAGATGATTGAAAGGCACGCAGATTTAATTGTTCCAATCTTTTTGATTTTTGCTTGCGGATACATTGTGCTGATTATTCCAATCGGCATTCTCACTACTTATTTGTCTAATAAGCTTGCGGTTAGAAGGTGATAAAAATGGCAAAAGAACAAGAAAAATCTCTGTTATTTGACGCTCCTGGGCCAAAGGCTTTAAAGAAGATTCGTATTGCAAATATTGTTGCATGCGTTGTGTTTGCGCTTTTTGTTGTGGCTTTGCTTTTAAGACTTAGCAATCCACCAGAAGGCGAGAATCAGCTTTCGTGGGCTTTGTGGAATCCTGCAGTTGAATCGGAAGCCTGGAGTGATTTTTATCTTCCAGGATTATGGATGACTCTTAAAGCATCACTTCTTGCTGTTGTTGGCTCAATACTTTTTGGACTTTTGTTTGGTCTTTTAAGGTTGTTGCCTAACCTTATTCTTCGCAGCATATCTGCAATAGTTGTTGAGTTTTGTAGAGCTGTTCCAGTGCTTTTGCTTATGATTTTCCTTTGGCGAGGATTTGCATTTGCTGGAATAAGCGGAGCTTCTTATTGGGCTGTTGTTTTATCTTTGATTTTGTACAACGGTTCTGTTGTTGCAGAGTTGGTTCGTTCTGGCGTTGGAAATCTTCCTAATGGCCAGCGCGAAGCATCTTTAGCTCTTGGACTTTCGCAATATCAGTCCTTAACTCAAATCGAAATGCCGCAGGCAATAATCGCAATGCTTCCAGCAGCTGTAACTCAGCTTGTAGTTGTGTTAAAAGATACGGCATTAGGTTCCATAATTATGTACACTGATTTGCTTCAAGAGTCTAGACGACTTGGATCAATGTACTTTAACATTTTGCAAACTTTGACTGTTGCGGCAGTTGTATACTTTTTGATTTGCTGGGCGCTTTCTTGGTTTGCCGAGTGGCTTCCATCAAAGATTAGTAGCAGAACTGCAGCTCCGACTGAGCCAGAACCTGTTGCGCCAATTGCAATTATGGATCCTTCTAACGTGAATCAGATTGCTGTTGCAAAAGAAGTTAAGGAGCTGCCACATGGCGGGACTCCTAGAAAGTACCACGTGCATCACCGCGGTACAAACGCTTCTATTCACCATTGGCGTCGTACTCGTTACTTGCAAGGATACGATGAGCATCATCTAGAAACTGGTGACGAGAATTTAGATGATAGTCAAAATACTAACCAAGATAAAACAATAAAAAAGCATGATTAATCTTAATTTTTAGATTAATTCATGAATCCATAGCGCAATAGGTTGATTCCTCCTATTGCGCTATTTTTTATTCTTTTAAACAAAATATGACTTAGCATACACAAACATGTGAAAATCGTATACAAATCGTTGCAAATCGTTGCAAGACAAAAATCGCACAAAATCTTAGCAAAATCGTGTTTTGCTGTGTCGTTATTGAAAGATATTATAACAAAGATATGCTTGCGTTCGCCGTTATGACTGGAGGAAAGTTTTATGACTATCGCACAAGCGGAGGAAAGCAAGTCTCGTAGAGTTTTATTAAAGCTCTCGGGAGAAGCATTTGGCGGTGGCGCCGTTGGTATAGATACTCATGTTATTCGTAGAATTGCTGGAGAAATTGTAAAAGCTGTACAAAATGGGGTACAGGTTGCAATTGTTGTTGGTGGTGGAAACTTCTTCCGCGGAGCAGAACTTCAGCAGGCAGGCATTGACCGTAGCCGCGGCGATTATATGGGAATGCTCGGAACTGTTATGAATTGCTTGGCTCTTCAAGATTTTCTTGAGCAAGCAGGTCAGGCAACTCGCGTTCAAACTGCTATTACCATGGGTCAGGTGGCTGAGCCTTATATTCCGCTTAAGGCGATTCGCCATTTAGAAAAAGGCCGAGTTGTTATTTTTGGCGCTGGTGCTGGAATGCCTTATTTCTCAACCGATACCGTTTCTATTCAGCGTTCTCTAGAGATTCATTGTAACGAAGTTTTAATGGGAAAGAATGGCGTTGATGGCGTTTATAGCGCAGATCCTCGTAAAGACCCTAATGCTAAAAAATTCTTAACTCTTAATTACAATCGCGCGATTGTTGATGGTCTTGCAGTTATGGACGCTTCTGCGCTTTCTATGGCTCGAGATAACAACCAAAAGATTCGCGTGTTTGGTCTCGAAGGAGAAGGAAACGTTACTCGCGCATTAGTGGGAGATCAAATAGGAACTTTGGTTTCCAACGAAGAGCCTACATTTGCTTAATTAATCAAACATAATAAATAAAAAATGCAAATTAGGTAATAATTTAACAAACACAAAATTTATAAATAGAATTTTAATTGGCAAAACTAATACCAATAAAGGAGAACATATGCCAGCTATTATTGATCAGGCTCTTGAACAAATGAACAAGTCTGTTGAAGCTACAAAAGAAAACTTTATGGGCATTAGGACTGGTCGAGCTAATCCTGCTCTTCTTAATGGCATTATGGTTGACTACTATGGCGCTCCTACTCCTATTAAGGCAGTTGCGTCTATTGGTGTTCCAGAGCCTAGAACTCTTTCTGTTACTCCTTTTGACGCATCGCAAGCAAACGCAGTAGAAAAGGCTATTCGCGATTCTGATTTAGGTGTTAGCCCAAATAGAGATGGCAATGTTATTCGCATTACAATGCCAGAGCTTACAGAAGATCGTCGCAAAGAATACGTAAAACTTGCTAAGACTAAGGCCGAAGAAGGCAAGGTTGCTGTTAGAAACATTCGCCGTAAAGCTAAGGAGACCATTGACAAGTCTGTAAAAGATGGCGAAATTGGCGAAGACGAAGGCGATCGCTTGCAAAAAGAGCTAGATAAGGTAACTAAGCAGGTTACCGATTCCTTAGATACCTTGCTGGAAGGCAAGCAGAAGGAAATTATGGAGGTCTGATTCTTTGGATTCTAATGCTGCAAGCGACACCCACGAAGCTTTAACAGATATAAACAAAAGAACTGGCAGAAACATGCCACAGGCTATTGCAACAGCAGTTATTCTGATTGCAATAATTGTGGCATGCCTTCTTGTAAGCATAGATGCTTTTGTGGTTCTTCTAACCGTTTTTATGCTTCTTGCATTGTGGGAATTGCATGTTGATTTTGCAACGGCAGGTTTTAGAATTCCTTTTGCAGTGCTGTCTATTTGCTCAGTTATTACAATTTTTTCAACTTTTTATGCAAAATGGCATGCAGTTGCAATGGCAAGCGGAATAACCGCCTCTTTGTTGCTAACTGTTATTTTTGCAACTTTAAATAGCACTGTTTCAAAAAGAACTTTGCGCGCAGTTGAAAAAAAGCTGCAACACCCAACTTCTCAAAACACAAAGGCGAATAATTTTACCAATACAGCTGTTTCGTTGTTTGTGGTTTTGTACATTCCTTTGCTCGCATCTTGCATTATTTTATCTATAGCAGATTCTAAACAAGCTATAGCACACGCAATGTTGCTTATATTCTTGCCAGCATTAAGCGATACTGGCGGGCTGTTTTCTGGAGCTTGGCTAGGCAAACATAAGCTTTCTCCACGCATATCTCCAAAAAAGTCAGTTGAAGGCCTTGTAGGGTCTATGCTTTTTGCTTTGATTGGCGCTTATGCGATTGTTGCTGGCTTCTACGGTCAATCCTGGATTAAATTCTGGTGGATGCCTGCTGTTATGGGTGTTTTGTCTGGAATAGTCGGAACGTTTGGTGATTTATGCGCTTCAATGCTTAAGCGAGATATTGGAATCAAAGACATGGGTCATTTGCTTAAAGGTCATGGCGGTGTTTTAGATAGAGTAGATTCAATATTGCTGTGTGCGCCTGTTTTAATGGCACTAATTAAAGCGGTTGGATTCTAATCTTTATCTGTACTTTTTGGTCTTAATTATTTATTAGAACATGCTTAGCAAAATAGCAGTCACGTTTTGGTTAAATAAAGGAAAGTAAAGAATATGACGATTTGCTCTATTCCTAGTCCAAGTATTTCTCAAATTACATTTGGACCGATTACATTAAGATTTTATGCACTTTCAATTCTTGCTGGAGCGTTAGTCGCAATTTGGATTACTAACAAGCGCTGGAAGCGAGAAGGCGGAGATTTTAACCAAATTCTAGACCTTGCTCTTGTAAGTCTTCCTTTTGGAATAATTGGCGCGCGTCTTTATCATGTTATTACTACTCCCGAAAAGTTTTTTGGCGCAAATGGCGATTTTCTAGAAATATTTAGGATTTGGAATGGTGGACTTGGAATTTGGGGAGGAGTAATACTTGGTTCCTTGGCTGCTAGTGCACTGTGCGCGTACAGAAAATATCCAATAAGCCTACTCGCCGATGCTGTAGCTCCTGCTCTGCTTATTGCACAAGGTATAGGGCGCTTGGGCAATTGGTTTAATCAAGAACTTTATGGCGCTCCTACAACGCTTCCGTGGGGATTAAAACTTAATTATTCTGCATCCAATGCAATTGGTCATAGCGAAAGATGCTACGATGGCCTTACGTGTCCAGAAGGTACGCTCTTCCATCCAACGTTTTTGTACGAAATGCTTTGGAATTTTGCAGGTGCAGCTTTACTCATATGCTTTAGCAAAGTTCTTAAAAGCAAGCTTAAGTCTGGATCGCAGTTCGTTCTTTACGTAATGTGGTACACGGCTGGAAGAATGTGGATTGAAGCTTTGCGCATTGATTTTTCACACACTTTCCTTGGAGTGAGAATTAACGTTTGGGTATCGATTGCTATTTTTATTGCTTCGATTATTGTTTTTGTTATTTTGCAAAACAGTAAAAAATCGCGAACAAATCTTGTAAATCGTTTAATTGACATTACTGCAGACGAGCGCGAGCGCGAATTACAATCCAAAGCAAAAGTAAATGCAAGAAATGAAGCCAAAGAGGATTCTAAGCAGAATCGTTAATTTTTTGCTTTCTAGTCGCTTGCTTTTCCTAGAATGGAACACATGAATATACAAATAGCACCTAGCATTCTTTCTGCGGATTTTTGCAATCTTGAAAGAGATCTTGTAGCAATTTCCAACGCTGATCTTGTTCATGTTGATGTTATGGATCATCATTTTGTACCTAATCTAACTTTGGGGGAGCCGATTGTAAAGCGCATTTGCGAAGTTACAAATCTTCCAGTTGATGTTCATTTGATGATTGAAGATCCAGATCGTTGGGCGCCAGAGTACGCAAAGCTTGGAGCAAGTTCTGTTAGCTTCCACATGGGCGCAACACATGCTCCTGTGCGCTTAGCTCGTCAGCTTAGAGACATGGGCTGCAAAGCTTGCTTTGCTGTTCGCCCAGCTGAACCAGTTGAACCTATTTTCGATATTTTAGATGAGTTTGACATGGTTCTTGTTATGACTGTAGAGCCTGGTTTTGGCGGTCAAAAGTTCTTAAGCAATCAAATGAATAAGGTTCGCCGCTTACGCGATGAGATTACTCGTCGTGGCTTAAACACCCATATTCAGGTTGATGGTGGAGTTAGCCCATCTACTGCTGCCACAGTTGCACAAGCTGGAGCAGATGTTCTTGTTGCTGGCTCTGCAGTTTACGGAGCAAGTAGCCCAGCTCAAGCAATTGATTCTATTCGTAATATTGCTCAAGAAGCTTGGCGCGCATAGAAAAGTTGTTTTTATTGGGGCATATAAATGCCCCAATGTTTTATTATTGGCAACATTCCAACGCATAAAGCTTTAGATTTTAGTAAGATTTTTAAGGGAATTTGGTATGGTTAAATTCGTTTCTAGCAAAGAATACAGCCCTGAAGCACTTAATCGTGTTCTTACCGTGCCAAATGTTATTAGCTTTTTAAGAATATGCTCAATACCGTATCTTGCTATTTTAATTGCACAAAACAAAATGTGGCTTGCGCTAATTGTTCTTGCAATATCTGCGTTTTCGGATTGTGCCGACGGTTATATTGCTAGAACTTTTAATCAAGTTAGCAAATTAGGGCAAATTTTGGATCCTATTGCAGATAGGCTTCTTATTGTTTGCAGCACATTAGCCCTCGCATTTGCAAAGATTATTCCGTGGTGGGCTTTGGGCTTAGTTGTTTTGCGCGACGTAATAATGGCCATTTTAATTGTGATTCTTGCGCAATATGATTATGGTCCTTTGCCTGTAAACTTTATGGGCAAAACTGGAACAGCACTGTTAATGGTAACTATTGTACTGTTTATGATTGTTTACGCTATTGCAACAGAGCCAATGTTCATATTGTATGCTGCGGCAATTGCATGCGCAATTTGGGGAATAACGCTTTATTGGTTTGCTGGAATATTATATTGCATACAAGCGTATAAGCTACTAATAAAAAAGAGCAAATAAGCTTATAATTATTGAGAAGCGGTTAAATAAAACGGATTTATAATGGTGCAAAAGACTTCTAATCTAAAACAAAATGGGGATTCTGCCTCCAATGGCACTATTCCAAAGTCTTTTCCTGCGCCAACGGTTGTTCTGTTTTCAAAACGCAGAGCTGTATTTTCAAAATCTGTGTTTTCGCTTGGCACTCATCATGTAACTAATTCGTCAGACACTTTTTCATCGCATAGAGATAGGCGTAGGCGGCTTGAGGATTATTCTCTTAGACTAATCGATGATTTAAGCAATAGGCCAGTTGATCCGCTTTTTATGGATTCTAGGCTAAACAAACAAAATGTTAGCAAGCTTAGCATTTGGATTACAAGAATAATTGTTTTTATTATTTGTATTGCTGTTGGCACTGTTGGAAGCCAATTTGTGCGTAAACTACATGCAGATTCTCGTAAAGCTATACGCGTATCGCTTGCAAATGAGCTTACTGCTCATGCAAACAGGTTTGACAGTCTTGTTAAAGAAGTAGCAAAGCTTCGAGCTAACGTAGATCGAGAGTCTAAAAGAATTAACACTCCGTACGAAAATCAGGTAGATAAATCCGATAACATGACTAACGGCACTCACGCTGTATATGGGCCTGGTGTTGTTTTAACTATTGCAAATCCTATTTCCGCTAGCAATGATGTTTCAAATGGCTCTATTCCTAGAGAAATGTCTAAAGGAGCTAGAATTAAGGTTGTTAGCGACCGAGATATTCAGATTTTTGTTTCAATTCTGTGGGATGCTGGAGCAGAAGCAATATCGGTTAACGGTTACAGAATTGGCTCGCAAACATCAATTCGTACTGCAGGATCAACAATTCTTGTTGGCGTTAATCAAACTCAAAGTCCGTATACAATTGAGGCAATAGGGGACAGTTCAAGTCTTATAGAAAAGCTAAATTCTCAAAGACGTTCCTCGTGGTTTACGTCTCTTAGCAATGCTGGTATTAATCCGCAAATTTCGTCTGCTAACAACTTAAAATTGTCTGCAGCAGGTACGGGAGAAGTCAATTTTGCAAAAGAATTATCGAGTAGAAGATAGGAAAGATAGGAAATAGGTTATGACAGCTATTCTCGGTTTGATTCTAGGAGCGCTTATTGGCATTGTGGTGCATCCTGATATTCCAGTGATTATTCAACCATATTTGCCAATCATGGTGCTTGCTGCACTAGATGCACTTCTTGGCGCTGCTCGAGCTTATTTTGAGCGCAGCTTCTCCGATAAAGTGTTTGTTATTTCGTTCTTCTCGAATGTTATTGCTGCAACGCTCTTAGTTTTGCTTGGTAACCAGCTTGGAGTTGGTGCTCAGCTGCAGACTGCTGTTATTGTTGTTCTGGGAATACGAATCTTCTCTAACGTTTCTGCAATTCGTCGTTTTATATTCAGGGGATAATATGAAACATCCATTTGCAAATACTTCAAAAAACAATATGGACGATGATTTATTAAACAATAAAAACATTGATAAGAATGTAGATAATATTGTTAAAAAATTGCATCGCCAGCATGCTAGGGATCGAGAAAGCGACCGCACTCAAACAGGTTCTTTCCCAATTGTTAAAAGAAAAAATAAGCCTTCTTTGCAAGGTCATGTTACTCGAACGCGCATTCTAACAGGCTTGCTTGTTATGCTTCTTTGTGCACTACTTAGTTTTGCTTATATGATTCAAGTAAATCGAAGCACTCTAGTTTATCAAACTATGAGCGAAGATGAGCTTACTCGTTTAATTACGGAAACTAATTCTCAAATCCAAAATCTTGAGCAGCGAAAGTTTGAATTAACAAGTCAGCTTAATTCGTTAAAAGCATCCGTTAATAAACAAGAAGAGGCTGCTAGAATTGCTAAGCAAAATTCACAAACAAATGGCTTGATTTCTGGGCGTTTGCCAGCTGTTGGAAAAGGTGTGATTATTCATATTACCGCTGGAGAAAAGGAACGCGTAGATGCTGCAACAATGTTCCAGCTTATAGAGGAGCTTCGCAACGCTGGAGTGGAGGTTATGTCTATTAACGACATTCGTATTGTTACCTCCACTTATATTTCCGACACTAAGCATGGATTACTTTGCGATGGGATTGATATTAATCCGCCTTATATTGTTAAGGCAATTGGTGACGCTCAGAATTTGCAAAACGCCGTAAATATTGCTGGGGGAGTTGGATCTAGATTAAAGGTTAAATTCGGCGCTTCCGTATATGTTTCAACGCCTGAAGAGGTTGAGATTCGTTCAACACGCGAACCAAAACAATATCAATATGCAAAACCAGTCGAATAAGAAGGTAGAATAGCAATTATGACTGAACCGATTCCTACAGCTGGAGAAACAACCATTATTGGCATGCCAGCAATAACTATTCCTGTAAACTCTAGTGCAGATCGCCCACTAAAAAAGGACGATTTAGATACAATATCTAAGCTGCTTCCTGGTACTGCATTGCTTATTTCTACGCGTGGAGCAGTTTCGGGGTCTCGATATTTGTTAGATGAGGATGTTGTGTCGGTTGGGCGTGATTCTAGAGCAGACATTATGCTTGACGATTCTACAGTTTCTAGAGCGCATGCGGTATTTAGAAGGAATGGGAACGTTTTTAGCATTGCAGATGCTGGTAGCCTAAACGGAACTTATGTTAATCGCAATCGAGTTGATGAAGCAATTCTTAATAATGGCGATGAGATTATGATTGGCAAATACCGCTTAATGTTCTTTACACAAGGCGCTGTTAGTAAACGATAAGCGAACAATAAACAATCAATAAACAATAATGGTGTTAAAAAACTCTTCTAAAAAGAATGCGCTGGTTGATTCGCCTCAAAATAATCGGCCAGTGCAAGGGGAGTTGTTTGCTTTTTCTAGCGATGGAGAGGAGTCTGTAGGATACCGCGGAAGCGTTGCAATGAAGATTGCTGGTATAACCTACAGGCAGCTTGATTATTGGGCTAGAAAGAACATTATTGAGCCTTCGATTAATCCTTCTCATGGATCTGGCTCTAGGCGTTTATATTCCTTTAAAGACATTTCCATTATGGCGGTAGCTAAGCGTCTTTTGGACGCTGGCGTGAATCTTACAAACGTTACAACCGCTATAGTCTTTTTAAATTGTTATAGCATTAGTCATCTGGAAAATATGACTATAATTTGTAACGGTCAATCTGTTATGGAATGCAACAATAATCAAGAAGACATGTTTAACATGCTTGAAGGCGGCTCAGCGGTTTTTGCAATTGCGGTTGGATGTATTGTTAAGCAGGTACGAGCTGATTTAACTAAAGAATCTTCAATCTAAAGAATCTTCGATTAGAATCTTTTCAATTAGCACATTTAAATAGGTAAAGTAATCGAAGTAGTGCGTGTAGCCAAGGATTTTTGATTTGTGTGTTGTATACCTAATCTGACATAACGTACATTATCGGGTAAATATTATCTATATTATCTATTGATTATCTATTGCAAGTATCTTCAAAATACTCGTCTACGGCACTGCTTAAATCACAAACATTATCGATTATTCTATAAGCGCCATGCTTTTTAAGCTCACCAGGCTCTGCATAACCCCAAGCGCAACCAAGACAATCAATATAGCATGCTAAAGCGCCGTCAACATCTGTCCAACGATCGCCAACCATTAAAGCCTTATCTAGCGAATAGTCAAAACCAATATTTTTTAAAACGTAGCGAATAACTTGGTCTTTTTTAATCCTAGACATGTCGGTACTTGCACCATAAATTCCATCAATCAAATCTGTTAAACCAAAATAATCACAAATAGGCTTAACCTGATATTCTGGCTTGCAAGACGCCGTAGCAAGATAATATCCAGATTCACGTAGTTTCTTTAATTGTTCTGGGATTCCTTCATAAACCTTGTTTAAAAGACTTCCCGTAATTTTACTACCGTTGGGATTTTGCGGATCTACAAAAGTTGCAACTTCGGAATAATACTTTCTATATAGCTTTACACCTTCGGATTGCAAATCTTTTGGCATGCCATTTCTTTGAAAAGATTCAAGAATAGACGGGCCTACAAAACGCATCATCTCTTCTTCGTCTGGAATTTGCATACCCAAGTCACTCATGGCCTTTTTAGCACATGCAATAATTCCAGCATGAGATTGAGTTAAAGTGCCATCTAAATCAAGCAAAACAACATTCATGGAGTTTTCCCTAAAAATGATTTAAGAATTAATTAAATCACGCAAAACTAACTAAAGATTAGATTACTCGTAATCAGGAATCCAGCCTTCGTGATGCATCTTTAGGCGCTTATCCAGCAAGGCCTTAAGCTCATCTTCGCTTCTACGCTCTAAAAGCATATCCCAATGGGTGCGAGTAGGCTTATTAAAATCGTCGTCTGGCCTATCTGCATCGCCCTCTTTATGCGCTAATGCACCGCAACGGCATTCCCATTCTTCTGGAATTTCCGCGCCTTGAGCAAACGGGAGAATAGTCCTATGCCCTTTAGGGCAAACATAGGTAACATCGTTACGAGCCGCAAAATCAACATTATCGTCGGATTCTAGCGACTTAGCACCAATGCTCATACCTCGTAAACTGCGTTCTGCCATATTATATTCTCCTTTTAGTTTCCATTATAAAGCTAGCGAATTGCACGGACTATAAAGACTAAACGTGCAAAAGACTAAACATCGCAATAGGCTACTACCCCACGATTAATTATCTGAACTGCCTCATACGCATTATGAGCTAAAGAATCATCTACATTAGGCAAAATCTTTAGATAATCACCAAGAACAGCAAGCTGATTAAGCAAGTCTATAAGTCTTTTAGCAAAACGAACAAAATCGCCGCCAGTAATATCTGTATTTTGCAAAATATCCAGCAAATCCGCTCCTTGCGCCCAATCGTAGATAAGATCTACAGCACCAAAATCAAGCGGACGCAATGCGTCAAGATGATTGTTTATACACATATAACTTATGCGCATAAACAATTCCTTCATTTTAGAAACGGTGTTAAATACAGCGCCGTTCAATCCACCAGGATATCTTCTTGGCTCAGACCCCACAGGTCCTCTAGATTCATAGACCAAAGACGATACGCAACTCAAAAGTTCAATAGGCGTTAAATCATTAAAAATGCCTTCGCAAATGGCTTGCGCAAAAACAACATCGAGTTCGTTATAAAGTCGTCTAAGAAGCTGGCCTTTATTGGTTAAAATAAACGTATTATCGGCTTCTTTTAAGTAATCCAAGCTGCAAAGAACGTTGCAAATACGGTCAAAACATCTTGCAACAGAGCCAGTTCTAGAGCTATAGCGTTCTTTAACTTGATTTAGCTCCTTTGTTTCCCTTGCCCAATAATAGCCCCAGTGCAAGTGACTTTGAATATCTGGACAATTTGCGCAAGGATGATTTCTTTCTTGGCTGCGCAAGCTAGCAATAGTGTTATCCAGCTCTTTAAAGGCATTAGAACGCTCTAAATCGCTAGCAAACAGCATGTGCTTAAGTTTTCTACGCTGGTCGTGCTGAGCGTCTTTAAGGCGCATTCTAAGCATCATAAATTCAGCAAAATCGCCACTAGAACATTTAAAAGCCTGCTCATAGCCACTAATCGCCTCTTGCAGCTCTTTAATGCGGCTTAAAAGGCGCGTTGTAGAAGCATTTGCTTCCCACTGAGCAAAAGAACTACTAAGCGTTACGCGAGCCGTTTTAGCATCGCTGTTATTAAGAAGATTAACAGCCATGTTAAAGGTTGGAACAAAGCTAGAGTGAAGAGGATAAACTCGTTTACTAGAAAGAGAAGCCGCTTTGGCTGGGTCAAAATCAGGATTATCTATTAAAACCGCATGGCCAATATCGTCAATTCCACGCCTTCCAGCTCTGCCAGTAAGCTGAGTAAACTCGCCAGGAGTAAGAGGAACATGACCTGTGCCATCATACTTAACTAGCTTTTCTACAACAACACTTCGAGCTGGCATATTTAAGCCCAAAGCAAGAGTTTCTGTAGCAAAAATAATCTTAATAAGTCCGCGCTCAAAAAGAGTTTCAACAATATGCCTAAAAATTGCAATCATACCAGCGTGGTGAGCTGCAAATCCTTGTTCTAGAGCATATCTAAAGCGTTCAAATCTAAGCGCTTTTAAGTCACTTTTAGAAAGCTTATTTTGCGAGATCATTGAATCGACTATTCTACGAATCTCGTACATTTCTTCGTCACTTGTAAGAGCTAATCCAGCGTTTAAACATTGCTGAACAGCCTGATCGCAGCCCGAACGGGAGAAAATAAAGTAAATCCCAGGAAGCATATTAAGATAATCAAGCTCGTCAATAACAGCCCACCTTTTAGGAGTGTGGCGAACAGCTAGAGAAGACTTGGAGTTTTTTGGCAAATCGCTAGAATGCTCGCGCGATTTTCTTCTAGAGAATCTACTTTTAGAAAATCGTTTGTCTTTACTTAAATACGAAGATTTTTTGCGTAAAGCAGTGTTTTCCCACTGGCTTAATTTTCTAGTTAAAGCAAGATTCACGCGATTTGTTACATTGCCATTTTTGTCTGTATCGTAAAGATTAATAAGCTCTGGCTCTGTTCTAGCATCTTTTTGAATAATAACATGGCGTTCAAGAGGAACAGGTCTATGCTCATCAACAATCAAATGCGTATTTCCGCGAACAGAAGAAATCCATGCACTAAAATCTTCAACATTAGAAACCGTAGCCGAAAGGCCAATAATTTTAACGTTTTGTGGAAGATGAATAATAACTTCTTCCCAAACTGCGCCTCGGAATTTATCTGCTAAATAGTGCACTTCGTCTAAAACAACAAATCCAAGTGAATTAAGCGTTATTGAACGCTCATAAAGCATATTGCGTAAGACTTCTGTTGTCATAACAACAATATCTGCTTCGCTGTTAACAGATGTATCTCCAGTTAAAAGACCAACTCTATTAGATCCATAAACTTCACAAAAATCGTGATATTTTTGGTTGCTAAGAGCCTTGATTGGAGTTGTATAAAACGTTTTAACACCACGATTAACGCCCAAAAAAACAGCAAAATCTGCTACAACCGTTTTACCAGCGCCTGTAGGAGCTGCAACAAGAACATTATCCCCATTTTCTAGAGCATCAATAGCTTCAACCTGAAAATCATCTAAGTCAAAACTTAAAGAACTTTCAAATTTAGCTGCCATCGACTTAGAATGTTGCAAAGTCTTGCGAAACGCACTAAATCGTTGCGCGGGAGATAAAGGGAGTGTGGTCATAAACTATTCTTTAGATTCCGTAAAATTAGGATTGTCAATATCTTCTTTGCGCAGTGACATATCGTTCCAATGCTGCCAAACAGTTCTGTGCAAGTCCCCCACTTGTTGGCGGCGCTTTAAAACTTGAACACGAGCATCTTCCACACTTTGCGCAGCATCACTAATTGGGCGCGTAAAAAATGGATCGGTATTCTTTTTTACTGAATTTTCACTGCTTTGCAGCTTGTCAAAACACTTAATAACGCTGCTGGAAAGATTGGAAACATTGGTAAAAATACGCAATGCACCCTTAATTATGACAAATAAGCCAAGGGCAATCATGCTAAGCGAAAAAAGAGTTATAGGAATCCAAATCCACGATGGCATTTTAAGCCTCCGCGTTCTGGGAATCGCTATGATTTACACTTAACTCCCTTTGAGCTCTAGCAATAATCATAGTGCGCAAAGTTTCTGGAGAAACAGCCTTAATATGACGAGCATGAGCAATGCAAAATGCCACAAACCAAGAGTCGGAAGAAACCGTTAAGTGAACCTTAACACCAGCTCCACAAGGCTCAACAGTGGCTCCAGAAAGACTCTTTAAGAAGTTCAAATCTGGCTCATCTGTAATAAAGCATGTTTGCGTGCCATTGTCGAAGCTCCACTTTCTAAGTTCGCTTACAGGAACATCTGGAATTTCAACAGGGCAAATAGGAGCAATAACCTCTGCATGCTCAATTCTGGCAACGCGCAAAACCTGCCAAATTCTAGGCAAACCATTTGCTTTGTTAATCGAAGTGTCTTTTGCAACAAGGCTGCGCTTATCTTCTGGAGTTTGATTTTCAACATCCGTCCAAACAGCAACGTAGTACACGCCTTCATCAACAAAAATCTTAGAAGGAGCAACAACTTTTCTACGAGTCCTACCAGCGCCATCCGTATATTCCATATCGATTAAGGAACCAGAGTTGATTGCACTGCGAACAATAGAGCAATTTCTAGGCTCCACCTCGTAGCCTGTAAGACTTAGCCAAGGAGTATCTCCAGGGCTAACATGCCTACGCAAACGCATATACAAGGCCTTCGCTTGGTCTCTTTGCTCAAGAGGCAAAAGCGGAGAATGTGCAAGATAATTAACAGAAGCAGTGAGCATGCTCATATACTGTTGAGATACGCCAGCTAAACGCTCAAGACCCAAGGAATTTGTGGCGGAAACAATGCCTTCTGCTTCCAAAAGAGACCAATCGATGTCAAAGAACTGACTGCCAGCCATTTCGCCATCGTCGGAAACCGTAGTAAGCGTATTGATATCTTTATGTAAAATCGCAACAAATCTGCGAAGCTCGTCGTCGTTCTTAGGCTTGCCAATAAACCTCATAGCAAGCTCATTTAGAGGGAATTCTTCGCCAAGATGAGCAGAAAGGAAAAGCATTAGCCTAAGCCTACGATCAACTTCGCTTCCAGTTTGGAAAGAAGTCTTTTTTTGACGAGACTTGTCTGAATCATTTTCTGCACTATCTTGATTATCTTCTTCGCCAGTTGCTACAGACTTATCGCTTTGATCAACATAATTCTCATCGCAAGCAACAAATTCTGTTGCAGCATTAAGCCTACGGTGGAAAGCATCAACAGCTTCTTGAGGGCTAACAACACAAGAGCCAGGATGTTCAAGAACAAACATTGCTAAATCGTCTGAATCGGTGTATGCAACGTTTAAATGTTCTCCGTCAACGTCAACTGTTGCGGCAAACCTTCTAGAATCAATAACCTTGACTAAAGCATCTGGAATGGTTTGTGTTCCAAGACCAGGAGCAATTGAATCTAATCCAAGGCCTGGAATAGGAGTTTGTGGAACTCGAGGAGCAGTACGAGACGCAGAAGAATGTTGCTGATTTACTTTATGAGATTCAGAAGAAGAAATCGACATAGAGCGAGCCAAATAATTAGCTGCGGCAAGCACTGGAAGCTCTTCTTGCTCAAAACGAATACGCACGCGAGGTTCATCCCCAAGCTGCAATCTGTAAGATGCAAAATCTTGGCCTTCAGACTTAGAAGAATATTCAGGCTGGCGAGATTCAATTGCAATACCCATAGCTGCAAGCTTTGCGCGGTCTCTTTGGAACTGCTTTGCAAAAGCAGCCTTTGCAGCCTGATCAGCAAGCTCTCCATAAGAATCGGCATATGCCTTAACTCTTTGTGCAATCTGACGCGAAGTCAGCCATTGTGGGAATGCGGAAGACAACACGGCGAGCACATCAAGCTCGTGTTTGCCCCACTTATCAGAAAAACGACGTCTTCCGTTGCTTCCTTCTGCCATTGGTCCTCACGTATCGTTTCGTTTGTAGTTTCCTTTTGTGCGAAGAAAATTTGCAAGAAAATTGCTGAATCTTCAACACACACACCTTAACTATTTTAATGGTGTTTTGCTATACGTGTGGACATTTTTAAAAAAAGTCATTAATTTTCTTAAAATGACATTCGACAACACTATAAAAACGTTGAAATAATGCCATTTTCCACACGACACGCCGAGTTAATTTATTTTATGCGCATTTTTCTTATGTTTTCGCAGAATATCGTGATTTTCTAAGATTTTCTAAGAATCACACCCATTCATCGGGTTCAATCCCCTGAGGCCCCACAAATTCTCCATTTGGAACATAGCTAGGTTCGCCTGTATCTTCTAAAACTGCATCCGCAAACATAGAAACTTGGTTTCCAAAAGTCCAGTCTCCTCGTATTGTAACAGATTTTGCAGCAGCCAATGCAGGAACAGAATACGGGAATCTTTCATTAAAATCATTGATATTTTTGTAATAACGCGGGTCTAAATCAATATCTGGGAATATGTAATTTCCATCTTCCATCTCGTACGAGTCTGTAAGATGGAAGCGATCCGAACGCATTATAAATAAATCGTTAGTTGTTTTTACTGGCAAAAATCGCATTCTGTCAACTTCAACGCAAATTGCGTCATCAAAAAGTGAGACGGCAGAACCCATAGCAGTTTCAAGCTGAACAACTTTTTGGCTTGATTCATCAGTTGGATCAACAGTCTTATGATTACAAATAACTGGAAGAGGAAGAACGCCATTATATTTTTTAAGAATTTTCTGCAAAGCGTCAACTCGAATCCAAATATTGTTGGTGTTAAAATATGGGTGTTTATTAATGCTCTGTGCACTTCGCCTATCTTCTGGGGCAACCTGTGTCATTTCTCGAAGCATCATTCTGCCAGTTTCAAGGCTTCTAACAATATGACCACCTTTGCGGTCTGCCTGAGTACGCTTAGCAACCTCAATCATTATTGAAGCGCCAGTATTTTCAAAGTGCTGAGCAAGAGTTCTAGATGGTCTTGCGCCTAAATTGTCGGAATTAGAAATAAACAAATACTTAATGCCATTTTTCTTTAGAACATCCAATAATCCAGATTCCCAAATAGTAGAGAAAATGTCACCATGGCCTGGAGGGCACCATTCTAAATCACTATCTTTTGCATAAGAAACAGGCTCCCCCGTTTCTTCTAAAAGCTTTGGCTCCTGATGCTGAATAATCTCAACAGGAATATTTTCTTGAGAAAACTTTTTTGTGCGCTTTAAAACTTGCAAAGTATCTTTAGATGTGCGGAAAGAGTTCATAAAAATCAGCGGAAGATCCACACCTAAGCGCTGACGGGCTGTAAGAACTTGGCCAATTATAATATCAATAAATCTCATCTGACGAGCTTTATGCCTTCTAACTGGCAAAAGCGACTTTGCACAAGACAAGCCCATTGATGTTCCAAGACCGCCATTTAGCTTAATAAATGCTGTTTTTGAAAACGCATTAACAGCTTTATCATGGTCAATCGTTTCATAAATCTCATGGAAATTAGGCACAGTTTTAATTGGCTCTACTGTGTTTTCGTGAATAAATCCCCCAGATTTATCTTCATTCCAAACCTTGTAAAGACGCTCGAATTGACTAATTGCAACCTCGCTCATACCTTGTTCGCGCATCTTTGCGGCGGACAATTCAAAAGTGTCGTCCATTTAACGCAGCCTTTCTGTATGCATTACGGTTATTAGTTTATCCGCTTAAACAATATGTTGCAAACAAAAATGGACTCACGCGTTAAACACGCAAGTCCATTTTTACGTTTCAAATAATTTTCAGCAATAGAAAATTAACGAAACTCAGCGAAAATTACTCAGCAGAGCCTTTGCCTACCTCAACACGAGCGAAAGCCAAAGCAGTACCGCCGATTTCCTTGAACAAATCGCCAATAGTCTTGGAAGGATCCTTAACATAAGACTGCTCAAGAAGAACGGTTTCCTTAAAGAAGGCGTTCAAACGGCCTTCAACAATCTTTGGAACAATCTTTTCTGGCTTTCCTTCTGCCAAGGACTTTTCGGTAGCAACACGACGCTCGGAGTCCAACACATCTGCTGGAACATCTTCGCGACGGAGCCACTGAGCACCCATAGCAGAAATCTGCAAAGCAGCTTCGTGAGCAACCTTGGCACCAGCTTCGTCGGTAGCAATCATAGAAACAATGCTTGGAGGCAATTCAACAGACTTCTTGTGAGCATAAACCTCAACGTGAGGACCGCTAACCTTGGCAATCTGACCAACCTTAACGTGCTCGCCAAACAAAGCTGCTGCTTCTTCAACCTCTTCCTTAACAGTAGCATCTCCAGCCTTAGCTGCAAGAAGCTCTTCTGCGTTAGAAGCATTGGCCTCAATAGCATTGTTCAACACAGTTTCGGAGAATTCAACAAACTTTGGAGTCTTAGCAACAAAGTCGGTTTCGGAATTCAACTCAACTGCGTAACCAGTTTCACCTTCTGCAGTTTTAACAACCTTCGAAGCAACGGTTCCTTCTTGAGCCTTGCGACCCTCGCGCTTGCCAGCGGCCTGAATGCCCTTGGCGCGGATAATTTCCTTAGCGCGGGCTACATCGCCTTCGGCCTCGGTAAGAGCCTTCTTAACGTCCATCATGCCTGCGCCAGTTTCTTCGCGCACCTGCTTAATCAACGCTGCAGTAATTGCTGCCATTTTGTTCTCCTCATTAACAGACAAACAGGCTTATTCAGCCTTGGCTTCGTCTTCGGACTGTTCAGATTCCTTAGTAAGTAGTTCCTTTTCCCATGCGGCCATTGGCTGAGCGTCAGCGTCTTCAGACTTAGCGCCCTTGCCAGCATGGTCGAGCAAGCCTTCGGCTACAGCATCTGCCATCAAGCTTGTAAGAAGCTCTACGCCGCGGATTGCATCATCGTTTGCTGGAATTGGATACTCAACAGATTCTGGATCGGTGTTGGTGTCAACGATTGCCACAACTGGAATGCCGAGCTTGTGTGCTTCTTCAACAGCCAAAGCTTCCTTGTTAACGTCTACAACAAACATTGCAGAAGGAGTGCGGTTCATGTTACGAATACCGCCGAGCTGCTTGGAAAGCTTATCCTTTTCGCGCTCAAGAAGCAAAAGCTCCTTCTTGGTTAAACCAGAGCCGCGAACATCGGTAAAGTCCATTTCCTCAAGTTCCTTCAAGCGCTTAACGCGAGTAGAAACAGTCTGGAAGTTGGTGAGCATACCGCCGAGCCAGCGCTCGCTTACGTAAGGCATGTTTACGCGAGTAGCCTGATTCTGCACAGCTTCTTGAGCCTGCTTCTTAGTACCCACGAACAAAACAGTACCATTGTGAGCAACAGTCTGCTTGATGAAGTCATAAGCCTTGTCGATCATGTCGAGCGACTTGAACAAATTGATGATATGAATACCATTGCGCTGAGTAAGAATGAACTGCTTCATCTTTGGGTTCCAGCGGCGAGTTTGGTGGCCGAAGTGCAAACCAGCCTTCAGCATTTCGCTCATGGTAATCTGTGCCATATCTATATACCTTTCTTGTCGGTTCTTGCCTGGCCATGTCAGTTCGCATGCAACTTGGCTAGCATATGACTAAATCCAAGCCGACCGACACGAACGGACGCGTACATGGCGCGTATATGCGCATTCTATAGACAATAAAAAAGCGAGCAATCATATAACGCGACAATATTCATGCTCAAAGCGAACACGCAAAATCAAATTGTAACAGAAGCTTTATACTAATTTTGCAAATAATTGCTACAAAAATTGCTACAAAAAATCGCAATCATTTATTGAATTATCTGCTTAGAATTATCTACTTAGAAGAACTATTGCGAAGTTGACGCAAAGCTTGTTTTCTAACATCTTTTTCTAGACGATCAAGATATACATGACCATCAAGATGATCGCATTCATGTTGAATCATGCGGGCCATTAAACCTTTGCCCTCTAAAACAACAGTTTTGCCGTCTAAATCTATGCCTCTTGCTCTAGCGTAATCCGCTCTGCGGGTCTTGTACCACAATCCTGGAACCGATAAGCAGCCCTCATCACCGTATTGATCTCCACTAAGCTCTTCAATAACAGGGTTTAGAATATAGCCTATTGTTCCATCAATGTTATAAGAAAATGCCCGAAGACTAACGCCAATTTGGTTTGCACTAAGTCCTGCACGCCCTGGGTCATTTACTGTTTCCAACAAATCTTCTACGAGACTTTTAACAGATGGGGTAATTTCACGAATCTCATCGCAAGGCGTTCTAAGAACAGGGTCTGGAACAACGCGGATTTGTCTAATAGTCACAGCACTCCTTAAACAATAAAGGCTAATTAAAATCGCAAATAGTAATTATACAAGCCGTAGCGTAATACCAACTTGCGCAATCTATTTGCAATATAACTAGCCTTTATGTTTATTTGTAAAACCGTTATTCGTTAGCGGTATTGTTGCCTTCTTCAACCGTAGAATAAGATTCCTTAGACTCAGCTTGCGAAGGCAAATCTTCGCCAAAACGCTTTAGATGCGTTGCAGCTTGATCAATTGCCTGCTTAACTTTAGGTGTAACAACCTCTTGAGCCTGCTTAACAGTTTCTTGAGCTTGCTTAACAGTTTCCGTTGTTTTATCTAGAATCTTAACTGTTGCAGGAAGCGGCTTGCTATTAGGTTTTGGAGCATAAAGATGAGTTTCAATAATATCGCTATATCTCTTCAAAACCTTTGGACGCACAACCTTCATGCTTGGTGTTAACGTACCAGCATCTTGAGAGAATTCTTCGTCTAAAATAACAAACTTACGAATAGATTCTGCTCTAGATACAGTGCTGTTTGCCTGATCAATAAATTGCTGAACAACAGATCTTATTGCGTCATTTTCTGCAATAGACTTCATTGGAAGATTCTCGTCCATGCCTTGACTCTTAAGCCATGAATGAACCATGTCTGGCTCAAGTTCAATAAGAGCAGAAACAAATGGCTTTCCGTCTCCAACAACAACAGCGTGCGAAACAAGAGGACACTTTGAAATAATGGTTTCAAGAGGAGCTGGGCTTATGTTTTTTCCACCAGCAGTAATAATAATATCTTTCTTTCTACCGGTAATTGTTAAGAAGCCTTCATCGTCAATCTCGCCTAAATCGCCAGAATGAAGCCAGCCATCTTGATCAATAACTTCTGCAGTAAGCTCTGGTTTTCCGTAATATCCAACAAAAACGTTAGGACCTTTAACAAGAACTTCTCCATCTTGTGCAATGCGAATAGTGATTCCAGGACCAGGCTTTCCAACAGATCCAACCTGATTTGCATGCTCAAAATTAACAACACATGGAGCTGCGGTTTCTGTCATTCCATAGCCTTGAATAAAGGTTATTCCATCAAAGCCATTAAAGAAATGAGCAAGCTCTGCGTTGATTGGAGCCCCGCCGCATGCAAGCCATGCTAAATTAGGACCTAAAGCAGACCTAATAGAAGATCCAACAGTCTTCATATAAAAATCGTGCTGCAATTTTGCATAAACAGAATGCGACTTACCTTTAACTTCGTCTTTAGACCATTGAACAAAATGCTGAACAGCTTTAGCGAAGATTCTACCGCGAATTCCAGCACCAGCCTTTTGAGAGGCTGCGTTATAAACTTTTTCAAAGACTCTAGGAACACCAAGCAAATACGTAGGCTTAAAGCTACGCAAATCTGCCAATAAGTGCTTAGCGTTTGGAACATAGCCAATAACGCCATTTGATCCAATTGCAACATATTGAATATATCTTGCAAAGCAATGAGCTAAAGGAAGGAACAATAAAATCCTACTAGGCTTGTAGAGCATATCGTTTAAAACATCGTATGCTGCATAAACAATATGAGTAAAGTTTCTGTTAGAAAGCATTGCCCCCTTTGGCCTGCCAGTAGACCCAGATGTGTAAACAATTGTTGCTAAATCATCTGCTTTTATTTTATTAATAGCGTTGTTTAGCTCATCGTCGCTTATTGACTTTCCAAAGTCAATAACTGCTCCAATACCATTTGCTTTAAAGTTGAAAATTGTTTTTAAAGAAATACGCTTATTATCTTGGCGAACTCTTTCCAAGCATTGTGCATGCTCGTCATCTCCAGCAAAAGCAATTACTGGCTTTACTTCCGAGATAATATCTGCAGCCTGCAAAGCAGAATCAGTTTCGTAAATAGGAATAGTTACTGCTCCAATGCAAGCGCAAGCAAAGTCTACTACACCCCACTCGTAGCAAGTTGGAGAATAAATAACGACTTTATCTCCTTGCTTAACGCCAAGAGCAATTAAGCCTCTTGCAGTAGAACGAACTTTAGATAGCATTTCTGATGCAGTAACGTCGTGCCATTGGCGAGTGTTATCATCTTGCACTTGTGCAATTACGCCTTGGGGATCTCGCATTGCTCTATTTGCAAGCAATGAATAAATTGTGTCACCGTCGTTAGTTGGGTGAATGTCTTCTACAGAAAATTCTCGCAGCATGCTTTTAATTGTACGGTATATGCAAGCCAACTCAAAACAAGAGTGATACAAAAATCTTTATAAAAAATTGGCGTTTTTTACAAAAGACCCTGGATGCAAACAAGGCAATGCAAGTTATTCTCCAGGGCTTAATACCAATAATTTAACACCCTAATATTTGAATCTAGTGGCGTTTAAAGCATGACTTATAAAACAAACTTTTATAGTTTAGAGCAGACTTACCCAATATCGGCTAATGTGCAAATCCACCTTCCCATTTTAAATTGAAGCTTTAAAGATGCCCAATATTCATTAGGACCAATGTAAAGTAGCACAACTGCTTCTAAGCATGATGGAGATACCAATATTCCATTTATCATCTTGGGTATTGTTGGGCTGGATCTTAAATCAGAAATTTTAGATTTATTATGCTTATCTTTGTAGCATTCATTAATTAAATACCACATATTTTCAAGTTTATATAAGCAATCTTTTGTTAGAGCATTTTTCATTTCTGGCGATATTGGCCTACCATGAGAAACATCGCCAATTATGCATGCTACTTTGCATATTTGCATTGCAAGATACAAATACATCTTTTCGCCGTGCTTACTATTAAAGCACGAAGAGACATGGTAACTTGCCATAGATCGAGACGAGCCTACGGGTATTAATCCTTCAAATACTGGCAAAGTTTTTCTTTCGCCATGCTGGAATTGTGTAGGGATGTTTTCATTTGGAAAGTTGCTGTTAACAACCTCCCAAAATGTTTCATTATCATCATCGTTTGCCAATAACATGGTATTAGAAAAATTTCTCATGTTTTCCTTCTTCTCTAGTTAATTGTTTAAGTCATTTATTGTTTAATTCCTTATTTTGTTTTATTTATTTATTTTTTTGTTTTAGACCTTGTTTTTCGAGGTTTAAATAAAGCATACAGCTAATTTCAAAAAATAAAAGAGCTGATTTAATATGTGGATAAAATATAGATGATTTCTAAATTTTTATTGAAAAATAAAGGATTATTTAGATTAAAGTTATACACATTGCAAAAATGAATTGCGCGCTCAAATTTTTAACTCGAGCGCGCAATCTAATCTAACTTAACAGTATTTAATAATTATCTTATATCTTGATGGAATGGATTAAAAACAACACTGCAGCGCTGGAAGCTTTTAACATCAACATAGCCTGTAGATGCCATTGTGCGCCTTAAAGCACCGATAAAGTTAGTTTTTCCATCTGCCATATGGCTTGGTCCAAATAAAATATTCTCCAAAGGAGCAACAGTTCCAACATCTGTACGTATGCCTCTTGGAAGAGAAGGATGACGAGCCTCCGCCCCCCAATGCATTCCGCGTCCTGGCGCTTCTGTAGCTCGAGCCAAAGGAGTGCCAAGCATTACAGCATCTGCTCCCATGGCGAGCGCTTTAATAAAGTTACCAGAAGTTCCCATTCCGCCGTCTGCAATAATTTGAACGTATCGGCCACCAGATTCATCCATATAATCTCTGCGAGCTTCTGCAACGTCTGCAATAGCAGTTGCCATTGGAGCTTGAACTCCTAGAGTGTTCATTGTTGCAGAAACAGCTCCGCCGCCAAATCCAACAAGGATTCCAGCAGCACCAGTTCGCATTAAATGCAATGCGGAAGTGTAATCTGCGCAACCGCCAACAATAACTGGAACGTCTAAATCGTAAATAAACTTCTTTAAATCAAGCGGCTCATGATCTTTAGAAACGTGTTCTGCGCTAACAGCAGTTCCTCGAATCACAAATAAATCAACGCCTGCCTCTAGAACCGTTGAGTAAAACTCTTGAGTGCGCTGCGGAGAAAGAGCACCAGCTACTGTAACTCCAGCGTCTCGAATTGTACGCAAACGCTTAACAATAAGTTCTGGTTTAATTGGCTCCGAATAAATCTCTTGTATGCGCTTGGTAGCTTTTTCGCTTGGAAGCTGAGCAATCTCTTTAAGAAGAGGCTCTGGGTCTTCGTATCTAGTCCACACGCCTTCCAAATCCAACACGCCTAAAGCGCCCATTTGACCCATTGCAATAGCCGTATCTGGACTTGTAACAGAATCCATTGGAGCGGCAATAATTGGTACGTCAAAACTATAAGCATCGACTTGCCATGATGTAGAAACAGCTTGCGGGTCGCGAGAACGACGAGAAGGAAGTATAGCGATATCGTCTAGTGAGTATGCAACTCGGGCTTTTTTGCCCAAACCTATTTCAATTTCTTGAGACATACTTATAAGGCTAGTTGCTTATCATGACTAATCAACATGCCATAAAATTGTTTAGCTTGATTGCGAGTGCAAAAACTTATAGATGGTCTTAGCTTTTAACAAGCCAATTCCTGGAACTTTTTGCAAATCCTCTACACTAGCCTCATTTATATTCTTAACGCTGCCAAACTTTGATATTAAGCGTTTTTTATAAGATTCACCAACTCCAGGAATTGAGTCAATAGACGAGTGCAGCATTGCTTTTGCGCGTTTTTGCCTATGGTATGTAATAGCAAAACGATGAGATTCATCCCTAGCTCTTTGCAGCAAATATAAGCCTTCGGAGCTTCTTTTTAGAATAATCGGATATTGATTATCTGGAAGCCAAACTTCTTCCAATTTTTTAGACAATCCGCATACTGTTATGCCTTTAACATTGCTATCAATCATTGCTTTTTTAGCTGCTTTTGCCTGCTCAATGCCGCCATCAACAATAACAAGATTTGGCTTATAAGCAAATTTTTTAACACCAGCTTTTTTATTGTTTTCATCAGAATTATTTTCACCAGAATTAATAGAGTCATCCTTATGCTTAAAACGTCTAGAAATTGTTTCATACAAGGCACTTAAATCGTCGAGCTCGCCAAGTCCATCTTTACCTTTTATAGAGAATCTTCTATATTCACTAGGATTTGCAACACCATCTTCAAAAACAACCATTGATGCCACTTGATATTTTCCGTCGGCAGAATTTGAGATATCGTAACACTCAATTCGCAAAGGAGACTCGCTCATTGAAAGTGCTGCAGCAACCTGATTCATAGCATTAGTTCTAGATTCTAAAGTAGAAATCCTACTTATTTTCATCTGCTTTAAAGATTGCGCTGCATTCAAGTTGGCCTTATCCATAAGTGAACGCTTATCACCACGTTCTGCAACTCTAATAGTTACTTTTGAGCCTCTTAAATCGCTAAGCCAGTTTTCAAGATTTTCTTTCTGAACTCTTTCTAGTTCAATAGGAACAATAATCTCCCTAGGTATTGGGCAAATGGGGTCAAGCAAATCTCCCCTTCCAGTTGTTTCTTGACGCTTTTTGCGCTCTTTTGTTTCTCTAGCTCGGTATGAGGAGTCTATATTTGAGCCGCTAGAATAACTCGAATAATCTATTTGCAAAGCGTTTCTTGATTGCTGTATTTGCAAACTATTAGATTTTTCAACATCTTCGGATTTGCTAAAGCTTATTTTTGACTCCGCAGGATTGTATTCGCAATAAACCTTAACAAGTAGATTTGCGATTATATCCGCATCACTAATGTCTTCGCTTCTTTCGACTTGCCAGTTTTTTTCTCCGCGAAGTAAACCTTCTCTAACAAAAAATGCATGAACACATGCTTCTAGGGAATCCGCACTAAAACCAAAAACATCTGCTTCTACTTGATCGTTAAAAACAACGGAATTTTGTTGAATAACAGTTCTAAAAATGTTGATTTTATCGCGTATTTTTGCAGCACCTTCAAAATCTAGATTATTGCTTAAATCCTTCATTTGCTTTGTTAAATCGTTAATATAAGAATCCCCGATGGCGCCAGTTAAAATACCAACTAATTGCTCAACGTTATCTCTGTGTGTTTTACTATCTATTTTTTGCACGCAAGGTGCTGAGCATTTTCCTATAGAGGCAAGTAAGCAAGGCCTTCCTGTTTTATGTGCTTTATTGAAAACAGATTGTCTGCACGTTCTAACTGGAAAAGTTTTAAGCAAGGAATCTAAACTATGTTTTAGCTGCCACACCTTTGCATATGGACCAAAATAGCGCGTTGACTTTGAATTTCGATTTCTAGTAATCCACACCCTTGGAAAATCGTCATTTACTGACACGGCAATGTATGGGTATGTTTTATCGTCTTTAAAAACAACATTAAAGCGTGGATTAAACTCTTTAATCCACGTATATTCAAGTGTTAAAGCCTCAAGCTCTGTGTTTACAACAGTCCATTCTAAACTTCTAGCAGTTAACACCATTGACTGAGTTCTAGGATGTAACTGGTTTAAAGGCTGAAAATAGTTTACTAGCCTATCTCTTAAGCTCTTAGCTTTTCCAACGTATATTACTTTTCCGCGTTCGTCTCTCCACTTGTATACTCCAGGCTGATTTGGAATATCGGAAGTTTTTGGTCTAAATAAATCACGACTATCTCCTAAAAGCGGAGCTCCAAAATTATTTTTGCTAGATTTACTTAATCTAGTTTTTTTCCATTCACCCCTACTGGTTTCTTCGACTTCTTTGACTTCTTCATTATCTCTATTTTCTTTAGATTTTCCAATATTTGAGTCTTTAGAATTTAAAATATTCATTATCTCACCTCCTTTCATAGATATTTTCATAAATCTTTTGATAATTTTTCATAAAATTCTTGCTTGATACTGCTCGTTTTATTACTATTTAAGCATTGGCTTTAGGAATCTTCCAGTCCAGCTTTCTGGCTGATTTGCAACGTCTTCTGGAACTCCGGTTGCTACGATTTCGCCGCCTTTGCTTCCTCCTTCTGGACCTAAATCTATTATCCAATCCGCGCACTTTATAACATCAAGATTATGCTCGATAACTATTACGCTGTTGCCTTTATCTACCAAAGATTGAAGAACACTTAAAAGCTTACGAACATCTTCAAAATGCAAGCCTGTAGTAGGTTCATCTAGAATATAAACGGTTTTTCCAGTAGAACGTTTTTGTAGTTCCGTAGCAAGCTTTACTCTTTGCGACTCTCCGCCAGATAATGTTGGTGCACTTTGGCCAAGCCTAATATAACCCAATCCAACTTTAACCAAGGTGTCCAAATATCTAGAAATAGACGGATATGCTTTAAAGAATACTGCTGCTTCGGAAATTGGCATATCTAATACGTCTGAAACAGTTTTGCCATTATAAGTTACTTCTAGCGTGTCTCGATTATACCTTTTTCCGTGGCATTCTTCGCACTGAACGTAAACATCTGGCAAAAAATTCATCTCGATTTTAAGCGTTCCATCTCCGCTACATGCTTCACATCTGCCTCCTTTTACGTTAAAGGAAAATCGTCCAGGACCATATCCCCTAACTTTTGCCTCTGGAGTTTGCGCAAAAAGAGTACGAATTTTATCCCAAACTCCAGTGTAGGTTGCAGGATTTGACCTTGGTGTTCTTCCAATAGGATTTTGATCAACATGAACAACCTTATCGCAATTTTCCAAACCGTCTACGCGCTTATGTAAACCTGGAACAATGCGAGCGCCGTTTAGCTTATCGGCTAATACGGGGTAAAGTATTGAGTTGATGAGGCTTGATTTTCCAGAGCCAGATACTCCTGTTATGCATGTAAAAACTCCTAGCGGTATTTCTACATTTATGTTTTTTAGATTATGTTCTTTTGCTCCAACAATAGTTAGAACATGTTTTTTGTTGATTTTACGACGCTTTTTAGGAACATCTATTGTACGTCTTTTTGCAATATAGTCTCCAGTAATCGAACGCCTTGCCTCTGTTATATTTTTTGCGGGGCCGCAATACACAACTTCTCCGCCGTTTTCTCCAGCCTCGGGGCCAATGTCTACAAGCCAATCGGATTTGCGTATTGTTTCTTCATCGTGTTCAACAACAATAAGAGTATTTCCAAGGTCTCTAAGATTATGCAATGTTGCTATAAGCTTTTCGTTGTCTCTTTGATGCAAGCCAATAGATGGTTCGTCAAGAACATACATAACTCCAACTAACCCTGATCCAATTTGCGTTGCAAGTCTAATTCTTTGCGCTTCGCCGCCAGAAAGTGTTTTTGCTGCTCTAGAAAGAGTTAAGTAGCTTAATCCAACATCATTTAAAAATTCTAGTCTTGACTTGATTTCTTTTACGATTTCTTTTGCAATTATTTTGCTTGAACCTTCTAGCTTTAAAGCATTAATCCATTCAAGACTTTTTTCAATCGGCATATCGCATACATCTGCGATTGAGCATTGTGAAACTGTAACAGCTAATACTTCTGGGCGCAATCGTTTACCCTTGCAAGTTTGGCAAGGCACTTCGCGCATATACGACTCGTAGTATTGGCGCATTTGATCTGAGTCTGTTTCGTTATGCTTTCGCATAAGTGTGCGTACGACGCCTTCGAATCCAGTTGAATATTCGCGCTGCCTACCCCAACGGTTTTTATAAGAAACTTTTACTTCAAAATCGTGCCCGTAGAGTATTGAATCTTGAACATCTTTTGGAAGATTTTCCCAAGGCGTATCCATACTAAATCCAAGTTCTACGCTTAAGCCTTTTAGAACATGCCTGTAATATTCTCCAGCCGCTTTATTTAATGCCCAAGGTTCGATAGCACCTTCGTTAAGTGATTTTTCTGTATTTGGAACAACAAGAGCTGGGTCAATTTCTAGATTGTACCCAATTCCAGAACAACTTGGGCATGCGCCATAAGGTGCATTAAACGAAAATGTTCTAGGCTCTATTTCTGTTAGATTAAGCTGATGGTTATTAGGACAAGCCCTGTGCGCTGAAAAACTTTGACGCCTATCTTTTGCATCTTTATCTCTATCTACAAAATCAGCTATAACAATGCCTTTAGAAAGTTTTAATGCAGTTTCTATAGAATCTGTAATACGAGTACGTATACCATCTTTTATAACTAATCTATCTACAATAACTTCTATAGTATGTTTCTTTTGTTTTTCTAAAACAATATCTTCGGAAAGTTCGCGCATTTGGCCATCTATAAGCGCTCTAGAATAGCCATCTGACCTAAGAAGAGTAATAGTGTCTTTAAACTCGCCTTTTCTTCCGCTAATAATGGGAGCTAGAATTTGTAGTCTTGTTCGTTCTGGCAAAGAAAGCAGAGAATCTGTAATCTGCTGCGGTGTTTGTGCACTAACAAGCATTCCGCATTGTGGGCAATGAGGGACTCCAACTCGAGCAAAAAGAAGTCTTAAGTAATCATAAACCTCTGTAATTGTGCCAACAGTAGAACGAGGATTTCTATTAGTGGTTTTTTGGTCAATCGAAACTGCTGGGCTTAATCCTTCAATAAAATCTACGTCTGGCTTATCCATTCTTCCAAGGAATTGGCGTGCATAAGAACTTAAAGATTCAACGTAGCGTCTTTGACCTTCTGCAAAAAGAGTGTCGAATGCAAGAGAGGATTTACCCGAACCAGATAGCCCGGTAAAAACAATCATGCGATTTCTAGGAAGCTGTATATTAACGTTCTTTAGATTATGCTCTCTTGCTCCTTGAACAGTTATTTTTAAGTCGGAAGGAATGTTAGATAAGTCGTATATTAAATTGCCATTATTATTTGTAGCCCGCAAAGAATCCAATTGCTTTTGCATTCTGCCTCCCTATTATGCTCAATAATGACTTTATCCTTAATAACAACTTTATGAATCAAAATTTTAACAAACTTATCTTGATTACTTACTTGTCTTATAATAGTATTTATTATAGAACACATGTTCGAAATATGTAACTTGCTGCGTGTTGCTAGTCCTATGCAAGCCTAACGGTATAATCGGGAGTTTGGTTAACATATTTTAATTAATACTTTAATTACGATTTTAAAAGAAAAGAACTTAAGGGGTGGGTAAAAAATGGCCATTGACGCACAAGGACTTACTATACAAATTGGTGCGCGCACGCTATTAAACCCAACAGATTTTCATGTTACAAAAGGCGACAAAATTGGCTTAGTTGGAAGGAATGGCGCTGGAAAAACCACGCTTACGCGCGTAATCACTGGAGAAACACTGCCAGCTGGTGGAAGTGTAAAAGTCAGCGGCTTTTTAGGATACCTTCCACAAGACACTCATGCAGCAGACCCAGAGCAAACTGCATTAGATAGAATTATGAGCGCTCGCGATATCTCGTCAATCGTATCTAGAATACGAAAAGCAGAAAAAGAGATGACAGATCCTAATTCAGACATTATGACAAAAGCCATGAATCGCTACGACAAAGCCATTGAAGACTTTGAAAAAGCTGGTGGATACGCTGTTCAGTCTGAAGCAATATCAATGGCAAACAGCCTGGGACTTCCCCAAGAAGTTATGAGGCAGGCATTAGGAACACTTTCTGGCGGCCAACGCAGGCGAATCGAGCTTGCAAGAATACTTTTTTCAAATGCAGATACTCTTATTTTGGATGAGCCTACAAACCACTTAGACGCTGATTCTATAATCTGGTTGCGCAATTACTTAAAACGCTTTGAAGGCGGATTCCTTGTTATATCACACTCAACAGAGCTACTAGACGAAGTTGTTAATAAAGTGTGGCACTTAGATGCTCAGCTTGCTCAAATAGACATGTATTCAATGGGCTGGAAAGCATACTTACATCAGCGCGTTGTAGACGAAGAACGTAGGCGAAGAGAGCGCGAAGTTGCCGAGAAAAAGGCCGAACGCCTTATGAAGCAAGGAATTCGACTTCACGCAAAAGCAACTAAGGCGGTAGCAGCTCAAAACATGATGCGTAGAGCCGAACGCCTCTTGAGCGAAACGAGCGAAGCTCAAAGCCGCGAAAAGGTTGCAGACATTCGCTTCCCAGAACCTGCTCCTTGCGGCAGAACACCTATTATGGCTAAAGATATTTCAAAAGCATATGGGTCAAACATTGTATTTGCTGGAATAAATTTAGCAATAGATAAAGGTTCGAGAGTTGTTATTCTTGGGTACAACGGCGCTGGAAAAACCACAACTTTGCGTATTCTTGCTGGCGAAGAAAGCGCAGACACTGGAGTTGTTGAATACGGTCATGGTTGCAAAATAGGCTATTTTGCTCAGGAACACGATACCCTAGATTTAGACGCAACTGTGTTGGAAAATCTTCAACACGTTGCGCCAGAATTAAACGACACTCAAGCAAGATCAATGCTTGGAAGCTTTCTGTTTTCTGGAGACGACGCAATGAAGCCTGCTAAAGTTCTTTCTGGCGGCGAAAAAACTCGTCTAGCATTGGCAACTCTTGTTACATCTAAAGCAAATGTTCTTTTACTCGACGAGCCTACTAACAACTTGGATCCAGCATCTCGCGAAGAAATTCTTAAGGCCATTTCTAAGTACGAAGGTGCAATAGTGCTGGTTACTCACGACGAAGGAGCAGTTCTTGCTTTAAACCCAGAACGAGTTCTTCTTATGCCAGACGGTGACGAAGACTTGTGGAGCGACGACTACCTTGACTTGGTTGCGGAAGAATAGGATTTTAGTTTGCTATGAGAAAAACAGCTAATTTTGCCAATAGCGCGTTGCAACGCATTTTTTGCGTTCTTCGCGCACCTTTAGCAATTTTGCTGTTAATCACATTGTTTGAATGCACTATTGGTAACATGCCTTTTTGGAATAGTGTTACAGGTAGTACAGATAGCATGTTCGCTCATAACATTACGGGCCCTGGCATTAAAAGACTTCCTTCTGGAGGCCTATTAATCACGGATCCTTCAGAGTCTTACTTAGAAGTTAACTCCGACGGGTCTTCCCCATACATTCAACTCCAGCCTTCACTAATTAAGCCAAAAAAAATTAGCAAACACCCTATTAAATCAGATGTGCATGTTCGCATTGATGTTAATAAAATCGCTGGAAAGCCTTCAAATACAAACCCAAGAGCCATTAGTTTTGCTATGCTTCCTGTTCCAGATCAAGCAATTGGTGTTAAAAGCACGCTTAGATTATGGATACAGCACCCCAAGGGAGATGTTGTAGATGTTGAAGACGCAAAAGCAAATGTTAGAGCGCCTTTTAGCTGGAATTGGGGGCGAGTTCTTCTTCTTATAATCGTTTCGATTTTGATTGCATTATGGAATCCTTGGTCTAAGCTGTGGAAAATCAGGCTTAATTCAAAGAGTACAAGTCAAAGGCTTTTACTCGTTTTATCTTGGACTCCATTTATTGCAATTGCTGTTTTTGCAATTATCTGGAACGTTTTTAACGCTATTCCAATGCATTTTGATGTTGCAGGAAACTACACGTACGATTTTGATCAATATGCGCGTACTGCAGACGCTCTTCTTAAGGGCAAAACATATCTTGACTTGCCAGTGCCTAAGCAACTGCAAAATCTACCTAATCCGTATGACCCAATTGCAAGAAACAAGCTTCTTTCTAATTATGTACGCAATATTTATTGGGATCACGCGTACTACAACGGTCATTGGTACTCATATTTTGGCGTAATTCCAGCTGTTTTATTCTTTATTCCATATAGGCTTATATCGAATTTATGGGTTGACGGCGGAGCAATGCTTCCAACAACAATTGCCACTCTTATATGTTTAGTTGGATTTTTGATTTCTGGCTCTCTTTTAGTGATTAGACTTATTGAGCGAATAAACAAACGCGCATCTGTTGCGTTTGCATCGATTTGCTTAGCGTTGTTCTTTATTACATCTAACACCGTTTACCTGTGGTTTAGAACATCATTCTATAGTGTTCCAATGGCGGCTTCTCTGTTCTTTACGTCTTTAGGATTATGGTTTTATCTCGGCGCTGTTAAAGATGGCATTGCGCAAGATGAAAATTCAGAGCAAGAATCCAATAAATCTTGCAATTCCATTCATAAAATATCTGCCAAGCATATTGCTTTAGGGTCCTTGTTTATATCGCTAAATCTTGGATGCAGACCAACATTTATAATCGCATTTTTATTTGCAATACCACTTTTTTATGACTACATTTACTTTTATTTTAAGTATTTAATCATTAGCAAAAAAATTCCATTAGAAGACTTAAAGCACATAATAAAACTGGTTTTAAGTGTGATTATTCCGTTTGTAATCGTTGCAATACCAATTGGATTGTATAACGCTCTAAGATTTGGGTCTCCTTTTAACTTTGGTAATGAATATCAAATTACGATTACAGACATGACCACTATGCGTCTTCCTTTGCAAAACATTATTCCTTCGATTTTAAGCTATTTAGCTCTTCCACTACGTTTTACACACGTTTTCCCTTGGATTTCGATTACGCCTATTGCTTTTGACAAATGGCAATACGCAGAGCCAATGATTGGAGGAATGTTTACTCTTTCTCCATTGGCATTTGTTGGTGTAGTTTGTTCTTTATTAATGATTAAAAAAATGAACAAATTTGCCGCAAGATTCACAATATTTGCTTTTATTCTTGGAATGATTGTTGTTGTTTTTAACAGCTTAAAAGCAGGGATTGGATGGCGTTATATTGCTGACTTTGGTTGGGCATTTTCGCTAAGTGCAATAGTTGGACTTAATGTTTTGATAGAAAAATGCTCTATAATATCAAATTGTGATTCTTGGAAAACCAAAACAATATGTTACTTACTGCGATTTATAATCTTTGCTCTACTACTGTTCTCTATTGCAATAGCATTCTTAGGATGGTTCGTTCCTGGAAGAGAAGACTCAGTTTTGCGATTCAACCCGGGGCTGTGGCATTACGTTAGATGCTGGTTTACGCTAATCTAATTTAGCTTTAAGACTCTTGATACTGTTAACTGTTAATTGTTAGATTGTTAGATTGTTAAATCTCACCCAACATCTTATGAACAGTGTTAAGCAATAAAGTAACACCATTTTTAAACTGATCTTCTTTAGGAAGCAAAGACAGCGCTAAATAGCCATTATTTGGCATATCAAAGTAGTAACCAGGCTGCGAAACAAGCTTATAGTCTTTAATTAAGCGCAAAGCTAACAAGTCATCATCTAGGCAAGACGGAACGCGCAATAAAATATTCCACCCGCCTTCTGCGCGCAATGCGCTAACGCAACAATTTGGATAGTTTTCCAACATTTTTCTAAGCGTTTTAAGATTAGACCTAACTCTATTTTGAACAATCGCAGTTTGCTCTTTAGCGCATTGCAATAATTCTGGAATTCTTTCCGAAACAGTTGCACCAATCGGAAGAAAATCATCTGCAATAACGTCAAGTCGTTTCATTGCTTCTTGCACATCTTCGATTGGTCCAGAAACCTCAATCCAACCAACTTTTGCATGTGGAGCTGCAAGCATTTTGGAGAATCCATCTAAAGCAAAAATAAGCGTGGAGCAATCACCAGCAAGCCTTGAATTTCCATTAAAAGGCTCTAAAGAGTAGTCGTAGAAAACCTCATCCGCAATAATCGCAACGTTGTTTTTATTGCATAAACTCAACAATTGCACTCTTTCTTCTGGCTTAATGTAAGAGCCTGTGGGATTATTTGGATTTATTAAAACAAGAGCACGAATGCGATTATCTGCATTCTCTAAAAGTTCTTTAACCTTTGCAACATCTATAGTCCAAGAACCGTCGTAAACAAGCGGATAAGGTATTGATTTTACGCCCTGAAGCCTTGCAATAGATTCAATAAGAGGATACCCAGGAGTAGGCGCTAAAACAGAATCACCACAATCGCACATTAGCATCATAAGCCATGCATATGCTTGAGAAGTGGACGATAATACGTATAGATTATTTGGATTAAGAGCATTAGCCGAATTGCATTTTTGGCTTGCTATATTCTGGCTTTCAATATTTTGACTTACTCGATTATCTCTAGTATTTATAAAGTTTGCAAGAATGCGTCTAACTTCGATTGGCCCTCTAGGATCCGCAGTATATTTGGAGCTTAAACATTTTGGAGCAAGCCCATGAACCGTTGGATTTGAATCGTTAAGTTTTGTTAGTTTAATGCCTTTAGATGCGGCGGCACGCTGAGCCAGAATAATCGGATTTGGCTCACTTACATCAACTCTAGAAGAAAATCGCACTTGACTACACTAGCGCATTGCATAAACCAACTAAAGCAATAAACAAATAGTCATACCAATATGCACAAAATTCGCAACAAGTATAGAAAAGCGCTGGATACAAATAAAGCATCCAGCGCAAATCAGAATAAAATCTTAGTTATTCTTTTGCTGCATTGCATAATATGCTGCACCAATAATGCCAGCTTCGTTATGCAAAGATGCAACAACAATAGGAGTCTTAATGTCGATATGCGGCAAGAACTTCTCGCTAACGCGGCTAACGCCACCGCCAACAACAAACAAGTCTGGGTTAAAGTACTTTTCCATTAAGCCATAATACTTAGTTAAGCGCTTAGCCCACTTTTTATAGCCCATATCCAACTTTTCACGCACAGAAGAAGCAGCATACTTTTCTGCGTCTCCCTTGCCTTTTTCTAGCTGAATATGACCAAGTTCTGTGTTTGGAATAAGAACGCCATTGTAAATTAACGCGGTGCCAATTCCAGTACCAAGAGTGGTAGCAATAACTAAACCATCTTTATCTTTTGCGGCTCCAAAATGCTGTTCCGCAAGACCAGCAGCATCAGCATCGTTAACAACGGTAACAGGGCGACCGCAAGCTTCGCTGAATACTTCTGTAACATCCACACCAATCCAAGACTGATCAAGATTTGCCATAAACTCAAGCTTCTTGCCAGGTTTAATAGGAGCTGGGAAAGCAATGCCAACAGGAACATCTGCAGGCACTTCAAAATGCTCGAGCTGCTGACGAACAATATCTGCAACAGCTCGAGGTGTGGAAACTGCTGGAGTGAGAATCTTGTAACGAGGTTCTGCAAATTCGCCTTTTTCCAAATTTACTGGTGCAGCTTTAATGCCAGAACCACCAATATCTACGCCAAATGCTTGTGCAGTGTCAATCATCGTTAACACTCCCCTCTGAATGTCGGACAATGGGATATCACGTTCATTCTACAATATTGTTAAAGCGACACGCTTATATATTAACTATTTAATGATAACGATTGCATAAATGTTTTTCTCAAAATTAAAGCTTTAATATTAAAAATCATGCAAACAATTGCTAAAATTTTTAACTCTAATCTATCGCAAATAGTTTTGAAGTTCTTTATTTATTAAACCGTTTGAGGCAATAACGTCGTTTTCGCGTCTCCAGTGGATTGAGTCACCATTCCATTGTCGAACATGACCTTGAGCCTCTTTAACAACAACAGCACCAGCAGAAACGCCTGGAATATCCCAGCTATGAAGATGCGGCTCAAAATAGGCGTCATAAGTGCCATCCGCAACCTTGCATAAGTCAAGAGAAGCTGGTCCAATGCGCTTAATATCTGCTGGACATTCTTCTTCAAGCGAAGAAACAACATCCAAAGCTCTTTTAGACTCGCCTGGAATATAAGACATTCCGTAGCAAACAACCGAACCGTGCAAAGTTGATGTTGTAGAAGGTGTGATTTTCTCACGCTTTTCTCCATTAAGAGTTTTGCGAATTCGAATAGCACCCTGACCCTTAGCAGCCAAATAGGTAAGACCAAGAGCAGGAGCATGAACAACTCCAAGAATTGGCCTTGCAGAGCCTTGATCGTTAAACTCAAAAAGCGAAACAGTTAGAGTCCACTCTGCCATATCTCGATTAAAGTTAAGAGCGCCGTCAATACTGCCAACACACCAAAAACGATCTCCCACATTACATTCATCTGGACGATTACGCCAGAATCCTTGGAAGGGGTTTATGTAAGTAAGACGATTTTCAATGAATCGCACAAGTTTATCTCCAAAACCTGAATCAGCCTGATTAGGATCCCCCAAAACCATCATGCTTGCCATATCTCTAGGATTTAATTGGTCTTGATACGCGTGCTTGCCAACATCTTCCAAAATTCTAGCGACTTCAAGAGCAACATCGCGTAAATTCATACCTGCCATACTTTTCTCACCTCTTTGCTTTTTCCACAGTATTTACGTTCTTTAATATATTCATAAAATCTGCAACTATTTTACTCAACTAATCAAATTAAACCAAACTTCTACACGAAATATTCCAATAAAATCAATAAACTTTCACATTTAATATTTAATATAAGTTTTATAGAAAAGATTCACATGCAAAAACGCATAGCAAAACAAATTTCTAAATTCTTAAACCAGCCTTAAAATTAATTAATAAACCTAACATCTCTCTTAGAAGACTATAACATGACTAAAGTACCAGACTTAAAAAAACAAAACGTAATTAACGCTCCTTTGCTAAAAAAACCAGGGATTCTTGTTTTAGATGTAGACGCAACTCTTATAGAAGAAGAGGTTATAGATTTATTAGGAGATATTGCTGGCGTCGGCTCTGATTTAGCATACATAACGTCTAGAGCAATGCAAGGAAAAATGGACTTTAACACTTCCCTAAAGCTAAGAGTTTCTATGCTTAAAGGTCTTGACTATTCTTGCGTTAAACAAGTTGCGCAAAATATTCACACAACAAATGGAGCTAAAAAACTTATAGATACACTACATTCTTTTGGGTGGAAAGTAGGAGCTGTTAGTGGCGGATTTAAGCAAGTTTTAGACGATTTTTTGCCAAAATTAAACATAGACTTTTGGGTTGCAAACAATCTGGAAATCGTGGATTCTAAACTAAGCGGAAAAGTTATTGATCCAATAGTAAATCGTCAATATAAAGCAAAAGCATTGATTAGTTGGGCGCACAAAAACAATATTGACATTAGCCAAAGCGTTGCAATCGGAGACGGCGCTAACGACATTGACATGATTAAAACGGCAAGGCTAGGTGTTGCATTTTGCGCAAAACAGTTATTAAAGAGTCAAGCTAAAGCTAGTATAGATACGCGAGACCTAAGCCTAGTTTTAGATTTACTAAACTAGCATTTAGTCACTAACATTTAGTTTAAGTAGGATTCGCTATTTAAATGCGCTCCTCTTGCCCAGTCCGCCGCCTTCATAGCTTTTTTACCTTGCGCTTTAACTTCTAAAAGCTCAATAGCTCCGCTTAAACATCCAACCCAAACATTGTGCTTTTTTGCAAGAATCTGCCCAGGTTTAAGCTCATTTAGACTATGCAATTCAATATCTTCATCTTTTGCTAATGCGCAAGAAAGAACGTGCAAACTGCTTGTTTTTAAATCGCCAGAATCAACATGAAGATTGCACCAAGCTCCAGGATTTGGCGTGCAAGCACGAATCTGCCTATCGATTGCAAATGCTGGAATATCAAAACGAATATGAGCATCTTCAACGGTGATTTTTTGCGCGATTTGGCAAGGTGTAGGATCTTGCTCAACAGGAACGATTTGGCCAGATTCCATTCCAATAAGAGCAGAACAAAGAAGATTTGCACCATCATTGCTTAATCTAGTTAGCAAATCGCCAGCGGTTTCGCGCTCGCCAATCTCGGTAGTCATTTGTGCAAGAATAGGACCTTCATCCATTCCGCGCGTAATCTTAAAAACCGTAGCACCAGTAATGTCATCTCCAGCCCATATTGCGCGCTGAACAGGAGCAGCCCCTCGCCACTGCGGGAGAATCGAAAAATGCAAATTGTACCATCCAAGATCAAGAGCATCTAAAACAGATTGGCGAAGAATCTTTCCATAAGCAACAACGGCCGCAACCCTTGCGCCAGTAGCTTTTAAAGCACTAATGCATTCTTGCTCGTTACTAGGATTAACCTCTAAAACAGGAATACCAAGCTCAATCGCAGCTTTTTTAACAGCACTAGGAACAAGCTTTCTGCCTCTACCAGTTGGAGCGTCCGGACGAGTTAAAACAGCTCGAACATCAAAATGCTCTTTGTCTTGAGCCAAAGCGCGCAACGGAGCAACAGCAACATCTGGAGTTCCAGCAAATAAAATAGGCAATACCATAAGCTAACCCCTTAAAATCCTAAAATCCTAAAATCCTAAAATCTAGCAACCTTTAAAATCCTAGCAAAAAGCATCTTTTAGTTTGCTAAAGAATCCTTTTTTATTACTAGCTGACTCTGCAATAGCATGTTGCTTTACTTCACTAACTTTTCCATCGTGCAAGTTTGCAAACTTTTCAATCAAACTACGCTCTTCTTCGCTAAGCTTTGTTGGAATATCAACAAGAACGTGAACAATAAGATTACCGCGATCTTTGCTTCCAAAAACAGTAACACCCAAATCGTAAAGAGGAATCGTGTCTTCGTTTTGAGTTCCAGCAGGAATTTCAACGCTCTTTTTTCCGTCAAAAGTATCAATATCCACATTGTGGCCAAGCACAGCCCAGCTCATAGGAACATTAATCCAGCAGTGTAAATCGTTCAGATCCCTGGTAAATTGCTCATCTTTTCGAACTCGAACGTCAACATATAAATCGCCAGCAGGGCCGCCACATTCGCCTATTGCTCCTTGAGACGCAAGTCGCAAGCGAGAATTGTCTTTAATTCCAGCAGGAATATTAATACCAACTTCTCTAGAAGTACGAACGCGACCGTGACCGTGGCAATTTGGACAAACATTTTTAATGATTGTTCCGTGCCCTTCGCACGCGCGGCAAGGCTCCGAAGACATCATTTGACCAAACATTGTGTGCGTAACTCGCTGCACAAAGCCAGCGCCCTTACACTCTGGGCAAGGTGTAGGATCTGTTTTATCTGCCGAACCTTTTCCTGCACAATCTTGGCAAAGACCAAAAGTAACAACATGAACCTTAGCATTTCCGCCAAAAACAACAGTTTTAAGATCAACCTTAACTTCTGTTAGCGAATCTTCACCACGATTAACGCGCGGAATAGGAGATCCAGCATTAGCACCAAAAGACCCAGAGAAGAACTGGTTTAGAATATCTCCCATATCCATATTCATATTGGCGTACGCGCCAGCGCCAGCACCCGCGCCCGATGCCGATAGATTGTTTGGATCCACGCCCATATCTACCATTTTGCGTTTTTCTGGATTAGATAAAACGTCGTAGGCAGCATTAACTTCCTTAAACTTGTCTTCAAACTCAGGTCCTGCAATATCTGGATGATATTTTCTACTTAACTTTCTATAGGCCTTGCGAATCTCGTCGTCGCTAGCGTTAGAATCAACACCTAAAATCTTGTAATAGTCAGTCACTTAACTCCCCTTTTATGTTCTAAAATCATTTTTGCATAAGGCACAGCCAGCCAATTTTTATGAATTTGTTTTTATGAATTTTCAGATATAAACGCATTAAGATACTTTGCTACAGCTTTAACAGCCGTCATTGTTGCCGCGTAATCCATGTGAGTAGGGCCGATTGACCCAATAAACGCAGAATCGGAATCCGAATTGTAGCCATAAGTGCTTGTTACAACAGAAGCATTTAAAAGACCAGGCGTGTGAGTCTCCGAGCCTATTGCAACACTAACGCCGCTTGCGCAATCGTTTGCTTCCTCACTTAGCGAAGTCATAAGTCGCATAATAACAGCTTGCTCTTCTAGAGCATCGAAAAGAGACGCAAAATCGCCAATATTTTGTCTATGCGCAAGTTGAGAAGCTCCAGCCATGTACAAATCGTGAGAATGCTCGCCATTATGCATATCTTCTAACGCGTTAGCAAGTTGACTAATAATTTGCAAAGCAGAAGCCAAATCCTGGCGATTTGCTAGAGAATAAACACGTTTTGCAGCATCAAGAAGAGATAATCCAATGCAAGCATCGTTAACCATATTAGTTAGATGCAATAAATCATCTGAATTTATGTTTGACGCTTGAATTATATGTTGCGCAACGCCTCCAGCGTCTGTAATTACAACAACTAGAAGAGTTGAAGACGATACTTGAACAATCTCAATTCTTTTTACTTTTGACTTCGACAACGCAGGAGATGCCACTAGCGCAACCTGACCAGTTATGCTTGCAAGAAGTCGCGCTGAGCGTTGTAGAGTGTCTTGTAAACTAACAGATCCACTTAAAAACGTGCGAATCCCTCGTCTTTGCGCATTAGAAAGTGGAATTAGTGCGGCTAGGCCATCAACAAAATACCTGTATCCTTTTTCTGTAGGAATCCTGCCGGCAGAAGTATGCGGCTGAATCAAGTAACCTTCTTCTTCTAGAAGAGACATATCGTTGCGAATCGTTGCAGAGCTGACGCCCAATTTGTGATTTTTAGCCAAAGACGCAGAACCAACAGGCTCATGTGAACGAATATAATCTTCAACAACCGCACGCAGTATCATCATGCGCCGTGATTGCATTGATTCTCCTTTATTAAAACCTTTAAACCCGATTAAACAACACTAATCGTTTATTAATTCACTGCTAACCATTATATATGTCAAAATAATATGTGATTAAGTATTATTAAGTATTTTTTAATCAGTCACTTTTAATAAGTCACTTTTACAGAACAACAGCTAACTATAAATATAAACTTTTGTTAACTTTTGACACACTTTGTTAAAAGTTCGTCTGATATAAAAGATAGGATTAAAGGGCAATGTGAGGGTAATGGCCAGCGCAAGCTGTGCGCAAAAACCCGAATTATTGGAAGGAAAGTAGATCACATGACCGATTTCAACTGGTCTGCATTAGACGAGCGCGCCGTAAAGATGGCGAAGGTTCTCTCGGCTGATGCTGTTGAGCGAGCAGGACACGGACATCCTGGCTCCCCTGTTTCATTGGCACCAATTGCGTACACCTTGTACCAGCACTTTATTAAGCACGATCCTGCCGACCCAAAGTGGGCTGGCCGCGATCGCTTTATTCTTTCTGGCGGTCACGCTTCGCTTACGCAATACTTGCAATTGTTCTTCTCTGGTTACGGCTTGACTCTTGACGATCTCAAGTATTTCCGTGGCGGTGCAGACACGCGTACTCCAGGCCACCCAGAATATGGCTTAACTCCAGGCATCGAAATGACTACTGGCCCACTTGGTCAGGGTCTTGCTTCTGCTGTTGGCTTTGCTTATGGTCAGCGCTTTGAGCGCGGTCTTCTTGACCCAGAAGCTCCAGCTGGCACTTCCCCATTTGACCACAAGGTTTGGGTTATTTGCGGTGAAGGCGACGTTGAGGAAGGCGTTTCTTCCGAAGCTGCTTCTTTGGCTGGAAACCAGAAGCTTGGCAATTTGACTGTTATTTTCGATGCAAACCACATTCAGATTGAAGGCGATACAAAGCTTACCTTCTCTGAAGATATTCTTGCTCGCTACCGTGCATACGGTTGGTACACCGATGAAGTTAGCTTCATTCAGCCAGACGGCTCATACAAGGAAGACGTTCAGGCTTTGGCTGCTGCTATTGAAAAGGCTCAGGAAGTTACCGATAAGCCTCACTTCATTAAGGTTAATACTTTGATTGCTTGGCCAACCCCAGGTAAAACCGACAACGAAGCTTCCCACGGCTCTAAGCTTGGCGAAGAAGCTGTTAAGGGCTTGAAGGAACTTTGCGGTTTCGATCCAGAAGTTTCGTTCCCAATCGACGAAGAAGCTTTGGCTCACGCTCGCAAGGTTGCCGAGCGCGGTTTGGCTGCTCACAAGGCTTGGGATGAAGCTCTTGCAAAGTGGGCTGCTGCAAACCCAGATAAGGCTGCTCTCTACGATCGTCTTAAGGCTGGCAAGCTTCCAGAAGGCTTCGACAAGGCCATTGACGACTTGGTTGCTGGCTTCGAAGTTGGATCTAAGGTTGCTACCCGTAAGGCTTCTGGCGCAGTTCTTAACGCAATTGCTGCTGTTATGCCAGAACTTTGGGGCGGTTCTGCTGATTTGGGCGGCTCCAACAACACCAACATTAAGGGCGCTGACTCCTTCGGCCCATCCGAGGATGCAACCCGCACTTGGCCAAACGTTTCCGAGTACGGTCGCCAGCTTCACTTTGGTGTGCGTGAGTTTGCAATGGGTGCAATTACCAATGGCATTTTGCTTGGTTCTAACACTCGCCCATTCAACGGCACCTTCTTCCAGTTCTCTGACTACGAGCGCCCAGCAGTTCGCTTGGCTGCTTTGATGGAGATTCCAAACCTCTACGTTTGGACTCACGATTCCGTAGCCTTGGGCGAAGATGGTCCAACTCACCAGCCAATCGAACACTTGGCTGCTTTCCGCGCTATTCCTCAGCTTGAGGTTGTGCGCCCTGCAGATGAGTACGAGACTGCTGAAGCTTACCGTTACTTCTTCGAGAAGAAGAACAACTACCCAACCGCTATGATTTTGACTCGCCAGGGCGTTCCAACTCTTGCAGAAACTGCTAAGAAGGCTCGCGAAGGCGTAAAGCATGGCGCTTACGTTTTGGTTGATTGCGAAGGCACTCCAGACGTAATCATTATGGCTACTGGCTCCGAAGTTCAGTGGGCTGTTGCTGCTGCCAAGACTTTGGCTGGCGAAGGCATTAAGGCTCGTGTTCTTTCTGTGCCATCTCTCGAATGGTTCGAAGAGCAAGACGAAGAGTACAAGGAAGCAATCCTTCCAAAGTCTGTTAAGGCTCGCGTTTCCATCGAAGCTGGCTTGGCATTGCCTTGGTACAAGTATCTTGGCGATTGCGGCAAGGCTGTTTCTATCGAACAGTACGGCTTGCAGGGCGATGGCGGTCAGAACATGATCGACTTGGGCATTACTGCTGAGCACGTAGTAGAAGCTGCTAAGGCTTCTATCGAAGAAGCACGCGCTTAAGTAATAATAAAAAAAAACTTGGTTCAAATATCTTTTTGCAATCACAAAAAGATATGAATCATAAAACTCGAAGTGTTTAACACTTCACTGGAAACAGCAAAGGCGTGTTGATGCTAAGCTACAGTTGGTTTAGCATCAACCGCTGTTTCCTGTAAAACGCCAACACTACCAACGTGTTCCAATTGGTGGAGCACAGTGTTAAGGAGATAACATGACTGAAGCAACGCAGCGCACTAGCGATTCCGGCGTTTCTATTTGGTTGGACGATTTGTCCCGTACCCGCATTGAGTCTGGCTCTTTGCAGGATCTTATTGCTAACAAGAATGTTGTTGGTGTTACTACCAACCCATCTATCTTCCAGAAGGCTTTGAGCCAGGTTGGCCCATACGACGCACAGCTTAAGGAACTCGGCAAGGTTGACGTTGAGACCGCTATTCGCGAGTTGACCACCACCGACGTTCGTAACGCAACCGATATCTTCCGTGAGATTGCAGAAAAGACCGATTTCGTTGACGGCCGCGTTTCCATCGAAGTTGATCCACGCTTGGCTCACGATACTGCTAACACCGAGAAGCAGGCGGAAGAGCTTTGGGCAAAGGTTGATCGTCCAAACGTTATGATCAAGATTCCTGCAACTTTGGAAGGTCTTCCAGCTATCACCGCTACCCTCGCTAAGGGTATCTCCGTGAACGTAACCTTGATCTTCTCCCTCGAGCGCTACGAGCAGGTTATCGACGCCTTCATCGAAGGTATTGCTCAGGCTGCTGCTAACGGCCACGACTTGAAGCACATTGGTTCCGTAGCTTCCTTCTTCGTCTCCCGCGTCGATTCCGCTGTTGACAAGCTCCTCGAAGCTAACGGTTCTGCTGAAGCTAAGGCTCTTGAAGGCAAGGCTGCTGTTGCTAACGCTCGCTTGGCTTACGAACTCTTCGAGAAGAAGTTCGCTGCCGACCCACGTTGGGCTGAGCTTGAGGCCAAGGGTGCTAAGAAGCAGCGTCCACTTTGGGCTTCTACTGGCACCAAGAACGCAGCTTACTCCGATTGCAAGTACGTTGACGAGTTGGTTGCTGAGCATGTTGTTAACACCATGCCAGAGAAGACTTTGAACGCTCTTGCTGATCACGGCAACGGTGCTGCTTCCATTAAGGGCACTTACGAAGAGAGCCATGTTGTTATGAACAAGCTTGCTGAGCTTGGCATCAACATCAAGGACGTTACCGACAAGCTTGAGGCTGACGGTGTTGCCGCCTTCATCAAGTCTTGGGATTCCGTGATTGCAGACGTACAGTCTGGCATCGATCGCGTAAACGCCTGATTTGCTTAATCACTAAATAACTAGCAAACCGCACATGAACGTGGATTAATTTCCACACATGTGCGGTTTTTGTTGTTTTGCGTTTTTATCAATCGCAATAAAAAGCTACCCAGTGTTATTTTCTAAGCTAATTAATTGAGAAAGGCAGACAGTGTAGTTCTGTCTCTTTTCACTTAGAATTTTTTAATTGGCAGAAATATATACCTGATGGATAGGTATGTGTTCCTGCCTATTTTTATGCAATTTTTCAAAACAATAAAAAGAACATTATTAGATTAATAAGGAGGATTTATGAAAAATACGAAAAAATGCCCAAAGTGTGGGGGAAGTGAAATTATATTTGTGCCTGGATCTGCTGTGGCTTATGGGACTGGAAATAATGTTATGACTGGCCATACAATTATGTCGGCAGTACCTGTTGATAGGTATATTTGCACTGCCTGTGGTTTTAGCGAGGAGTGGATTGACCTTGATAATATGGATAAATTAAAAAAGAAATATGATGAGATTTAAATGAGATTTACTTTTATATGAGGGTGGGATAGATGATTAATAAACCAAATGTGCCAATTTGCTTTGTAAATCTTTATTTCAGCTGCCTTTCTCACAATTTTCGTGTCTGTGGCATCCCAATAGTAAATTTTAGCATGCGTTTCATCTTGATATTCTTTTAGAACTTTATTGAATTCCTGACATGCTCCACAGCCTGAACTACCAAAATAGAGCACTTCTCCAGTTTTAAGATTTGAGATATTATTCTCCTGTAATATTGAAAATGAGGGTCTTAAGCCACTCAAATGAATATATGCAATAAAACCAACGAATAACATTATGACAATAGCTGGAAGTATACGAGATACTACACTTTTAATAACTCAGTACTCCTTTTTCGTAAATTGTAATAACGACAATAGGAAAAACATAACAATATACATTAGAGCAATAATACAAGTTGCAGACGTAAGAGCGGTGAACGAGTCTGGTGATAAATAATAAAATATCTGAAAAGAATACACGGATGTTTGAGACAATATTATGTTTATTAAATTCGGCAATATCCATAATAATATAAAGGAAAGAATCATTGTAACACCAACTTTTTCAAAATATATCAACAGATTCATATTTATAGCAATATACAAAAGGAAAATTATCGGATATACGAGCAGTTGATGCATAACTATCCCTAGAGACGAGTATTTTAGTGACAAAAATACCAAATTTACGACTAGATAAATGCTTACGTATTCACCATATATAAAACACAATAATTTAATCCTATTAGGAATATACTCTAAATAATGATGAATAATTTTCTTCTCTTGCCATTCACCAATTGATAATATCTGATATAGGCTTAAAAATAGTATAGTTATCGTTGAAAAGAATTTATATTGTGATAAAAATGCACCTCTTTTAGCTTGAAATACTATAAACACGCAACATGCCAAATACAAAACAAAAGACAATAAGAAAAGCTTCTGATGACTAAACTTAATAATTTCTGATTTTATATAGTACTTCATCATCATCTTCCTCCAACATAAAATCTTTAATATCATGCGTAATATCACTGTATTCCACGATTTGTACCCCATGCTCAATCAGCAATTTAAGAACCTTGGCAATATCCTCTCTAGGCAATTTAATTCTAAAAGTTGATTCTTTGTTATCTTTGCTACGACAAAAAACCTCATATCTGTTAGAAAGCAATTCACTAATATCCACACCATTTACAACAATCACATTATAAATTCTTAGATTATCATTAAAATTAACAATTTTTTGAATTTTCCCTTTTTTTAAATACCATACAATATCAGCAATTTCACCTAACTCATCTAATATATGACTTGAAATTACAAGGCTTTTACCTTGTGAGCGCAATGACAAGATAGTGTCTTTTAACTGCTTTATAGTAAGAACATCTAATCCATTGAAAGGTTCATCAAGAAGAATAATTTCACTATTTGAGAGCAATATCCTAGCAATATTTAATTTTTGCTTCATACCTAGCGACAATTGTTTAAACTTTTTATTTTTTGCTTCGTCGAGACTCACCTGATGCAATAATTTATCACAATTAAAGTCTTTTCTCCCCATCAAAGCAGCAAACACTCTAAGATTATCCTGTACAGAAAATTCGTCATAAAAAGATGGATTCTCAATAGCAAATGAAAGTGAACCGTCCAATTCAATATTGCCTTGATAATCAACTATCAAATGTGCAATGCACTTCATTAAAGTGGTTTTTCCTGAACCATTATTGCCTACTAACGCAATAATTTGCCCAGCACTGCTTTCCAAAGAAATGTCATCTAAAACGACTTTTCCCCCATATGATTTTTTCAAATGAGATATCTTCATAAGATTACCTCTTAACAAATGAAACTAAAAATTCCTGATCTCCTTTTACAGAAATCTTACTATCTTCATCAATAAAAATTTTAGGACTCTCTTCGTAGATAACAGCATTTTTAACATTTCCTGGCTGTTTCTGAGCACGCACAAAAAGAGCATCATCAAGCTTGTACAGCTTTCCAGCAAAGCGTATCTCTCCTTTGCCTCTCTTTGCATAAATAGCATACACTCCTGGCTTTAACGATAAGTTATCGTTATTTTTATAATCTCCTGAAACTAGTGTTGGCAAATCATCACGAATCATACCCAAACGAAGATTATTTGTCTTATACCCTACATACAGTAGACTGATAAGGCCTAGGATTATTATGGCAGCTGCAAATATCCATTTTTTGCTTTTCATTTCTTAATCACTTCCAAATCTATTATTTCATCAGCAATTTTATCGAACATTGCATCATGAGTAACAATAAAAATCATCGCAGTCTTTTTTAACTCCAAGACTTTGTCTATAAAAATCTTCATTGTTTCAAAACCTCTTCAATATTAAACAAAGATAAACCTTGCTCAATATCTAAACTAGAAACAACCGATTTAAAACTTCTTTCATTAAATCTATGATAATTTTCTAGCAATGATTTGATAACTGCAATACCGCAATCTGAAGTCAAATTTTGCATATTATGAGGATAAGCCACCATCTATTGAGCTCCTCAAAGTTTCAAGGCGTGGAGGCTATCATAGCCTCCACGCTACAGATTTAATCACAAATGTTAAAAAGCATCATACAATCAAATCAATTTTCTCAAATACTAAATTACGCAAATAGATTACAATTAGAACACTATAATGAGACTAACCTAATATACTGTTGTAATGAAATCTGGTAATATAATCATATGCAGAACTAGAGAATCATCCCCAGCAGATGAAACCCCAGACAACGCACATCCATCCAGCTCTAATCGAACGAGATTCTTCTAGCGTTAGCTCCTTCATAATAATCATCTCTTCTCTTTCAGGTAAAAACCTCCTATAGAGCTAAATCCGCAACATCATAAACGAATGTTGCATTCTCAACTCTCACCATAATTGTAAAGCATTTATGATGTCTTGTTAATACACTGTAACGAAAATGTTATAGCACATATATACCAGATATTTCCACCAACTTTCATCATGGAATTCATGTAATTATCGCGAATTATGTATGATTTTGAAGATAAAATTCACATGAAAATATGCAGACTATCCTCTATTACGATTGCTCATTTTTCTCAATTATCGGGTTATAGACCAAAAATAAGGTACGACCACACCTTATATGTGAAATCTTACCTTATTTTTGTTTTATGACTTCAATTTCCCACTTCACAAGGTGGGTGCACTTTTTAACGATATGAAAAGCTATCGTTAAAAAGTTTGCCAATTATTAACAAATCCCAAATGCTTCAAATCCACTAACGGATATTTATCAATTATCTTTGATAACTTACTAGAAAATTCCTTGTAATGTTCATTTTCAGCTAATACTTTAAGATTAAGAATACTAGCAAAAATAGTATTATTCGATACGCCTTTCTTTAAATACTCTTTATATAATTTTGGTGTCTTAGTTAATTTTGAACCATATAATCTACCATAGTGAGCACAAATATTTCTAACATAAGCTAAATTTTCAATCCATGACTCTAAATAAACGTAATCAACGCCAAACGTCGTTGCAATTGCTTTTTTATCATCATTCTTCATATTCTTATACATTTTAGAAAGAGTACCAAAACTCGCTACTTCAATAGCAGCATATAAAGGAATTTCCCCTCCCTCATAATTATCCTTAAAATTACGTATAAAAGGCGATTTCCTATTCCTATTAATTTCTCTTTCTAATTCATCTAAAGTATTCTTCTGATAATTATTTTTCGCATAATTATTAAGATTCTTATAACCAAAATTCCCATATTCTAAAGAATAATAATTTGTGATTACAGCTCTTAAATAAACTTCTATATGCTCTATCAACGAAAATAAAATATGACGAAACTCCATATCAAATAGATATAACTCGACTATATTCTCAAAAGTAGTACCTTCTACGTATCTACCATTTTCTTTTAGAGTTATACTATATGCTTTAATGAGGCGATAGTAAGAAACCCTATTAAGTACATCTTTAGCATAACTTATATCTTTTATCTCTAATCCCAAAGACACTAAATTTTCTATTTGCTTATCAATACTTATAGGAGGTTGATAGGATTTCTTCATATTTCTCTCCTCAAAAATCAAAAGACCCGACTTGGTCCGCATTGTTAAGAGGCGCGTCGGGTACTGTTATTTACATATGCTACACCAATGAGAGTATTTTATTAAATCTTTCAAACTAGCACAAATTTTTTCTTCTAACAAGATTATTTAGTCTTACACTCACCTTTATGAACACAAACAAACGTCAGACCGAAAACGCAAACTATCACAGCACACTAAATATCTTGCCCTTTATGAGTTGATGACATGTATTTTACGCAACGCGCTTTCCAATCATCCTCACCAACGCAAGCAAATGCATCCGTTACAGCCTGCAAACCTAAACTTTTAACATACTTACAAGCAACACTAAAACTATTATCAATGCTAATCTCTTCATTTACCAGCAAACTATACTTTGCATACACGGAAGGAACAGCAGAGCCAATATCATCAAATAGAAAAGGATTCATATCGCTTAAAAATGAAGCCAATTCTTCACTTTTATTTTCTTTCCAATAATGATTTAACGCGTAATAAATCATAGAAAACAATTCAAACTTATTCACAACTATTCCTCCCACGGATCATTATTTAATCCCGTCCTATCATGCCATTGTCTTGGAATACTATTTTTCCCACCCTCATTTATCACTTGGTTCTGATGTCGAACCCAATCCTGAGTACCATCTACGTTAATCCTAGTATGCCAATCGTTACCATACATGTCTTTACCAACATGAAAATGCTCATCGTTTGCCAATTCAGTTAGCATCTTCCTATTTTCTGGCGTATCTGGTAGGTGTCCTTCTCTTTCTTCAAAGATATGTTTTATCTGGGAATCATTCTCAGGCAACTTTATCCTTCCCTTAAATTCATCTGGAATATTATCAGGATTATCGCCATACGTTCCCTTATATAAATCGCTCTGTCCTGCCCCCATTAGTTTTTTCTCACTATGCTAGTCCAATCTTCATATTCAACAAATTGAGTTTTCAAATATTTCTCTTTAATTTCATCTGGCATTTTACTATACACAAGAACTACTTCAGGCTCCAATTCTTCCATCATAGAGTTCATACCAGCTTCAAAATAGTATCTGTTAACTCTGTTCTTCAATTGACCATAACTACCAACAGAAACAATTGAGTGCTTCTCAACACCTAAGAATGCGATCTTTTCAGGCAAAAATTTTGTAGTATATGTCCTATCATCACCCCATCTAACACATGGTATTACATAAATACCATGCTTTTGAAAGCAATATCCAATTGCTCTGTTTCTATAAATATTAGTAATCTGAAGCGATAAAGGCATGTCTCGATATATAGAACAATCAGGAGAAATAAATCCCTCATACTGCTTTAAAATTTCAACATATTCATTTGGATGAGCAAGCAAATCACTGAATTCCGTATCATTCTCATATTCACAGACAGCAAACGTTTTTCTGTCAGCCTTGTCAATCTTGCTGAATGGCACAAGTTTATCCGGGATAATAAGATTCTTGGGTTTTTTAATTATTGGAATTTCAAAAATACCATCAAACTCAGCGTCTTTAACAAGTTCTGGATTGCAACCATCAGACAGCAGACCTGCGTTACGCACACCACTATCAACCACTGATTTTTTCTTTGTTTTTCTCTTCTTTTTTGCCATAGTATCCATTCCTCACTTCTCTTATATCCATACTTTTCTTTCTCACAATTAACATAACTAATACTAAAAAGACTCAGCCCTTCTCACCTTTAAGCTAACATCTTTCGTTTTTTCTACAAACTTCCTACTATCAGCCACATGAACAACTCCCTTGTTAAATATCGGATTATAGGCCAAAATCAAAAGACCAGAATTGATCCGCATTGTTAAGATGCACGTCGGGTACTGTTGTCTGCACATGCTACACCAAAGTGAGTATTTTAGCAAACTAACACAAATTTTTCTTTCTAACAAGATTATTTAGTCTTACAATCACATTCACAAACACAAACAAATGTCAGAACGAAAACGCTACAACTAGAATGCACGCATAGTATGTATCAGAAAAACGCTATTCCAATTCAGTACAATTTGTAAAGGAGCGCCACTGATTCTGTATGGATTGAGATAACTCCGAGTATAGCTACACTTTTTTGAGTGCACACTATTGATAGTGGGTGCACTTTTTAACGATAGGAAAAGCTATCGTTAAAAAGTTTAAGATTGGCTTGATAGCTTGGTTTTTGAGTATAAAAACAAAAAAACAGCCTAGAGATTATTCCCCTAGGCTGGATTTTCAACATTTCAAATGTTCACATTCTTTTGGCTTTTACGATGCCCTTTCAATATCCACACTAATCTCTGATTTAAAAGTTACGCTGAACTTGTCCTCGTAAACTTTTATTTTCTTGATGTACTTTCTTACCAGCTTCTCGTCATATTCACTAATATCGTGACGCTCACTTTTCAGAAAATCTTCCATTTCTCTGATTCGTCTTTTAGCATCTTCTTGACCTGCTTTTTCTATAAGAAGCTGCTGTTTCTTAACTTTAAGCTCATCAATCTCATCAGCTATTTTCGTGTAGTCTTTTTTAGCTTTAAGCAAGGTTAGTAGTATCGCTTGTTTGTCTGCAATTTTTCTATCAACCGTTTCAAGCTCGCTTAAGTTGTTGCCCGCGATAATTTCTCTAATATTGTTATTCAACGTATCCAATACTTCATCCGGTATACTAAACACCTTGTTTATGGCTTTCACTGTGGCAGACTGCAGTTCTTCTTCTTTTACTGTCGGAGCATCACAAGCACTAGGACCATTTTCCCATCTGGTACAACAACGCCAGACAACAGAATGCACTCCTCGATTGTTCCAAGCAATTCTTCTGTAAACATCCCCGCATTTAGAACAAACACATAAGCTGGATAAAGCGTACTTACTGGAATAAACTCTCCTTTTTTGTTCTCCTCACCACTAAACATGTTGGCTCGTCTTAACATTTCTTCTTGAACTTTAAAGAAAATATCTCTTGGAATAATCAAAGCGTGGCTATCTTTTACATAATACTGTGGTTCTGTTCCATCATTTTTTATACGAACATGGTTGATAAAATCTATCGTCTTTTTAGTTTAAGAAATTATAAAAAAGCAAAGTACGCTTGACAAAAAAAGCAAAGCGAGCTATACATTATATGTAAAGTGAGCTTGCTGTTGGAGGAGGAAAATGAAAAATGCAATTTCTCAATTAAGAAAACAGTATAAAATAACTCAAGAAGAATTGGCAAATGAAGTTGGAGTAACAAGACAGACCATAACTTCCATTGAAACTGGGAAATATATAGCGTCACTGCCGTTGGCTTTTAAAATTGCTAAGTTTTTTGATATGAATATTGAAGAAATATTTAGTATAGAAGAGGATGATTAATATGAACAAATTAGAAAAATATAAAAAAGAAATAGGATTTAGAATTAGTATTTTAGTCTTATTATGTATGGTTGCCTTACTCGCAGTTATTATTGGAAATTTTTACTTAAAATATAAATTTCCATTAAAAGAAGATGTGACATATTATGTAGCAGTATTTTTTATTGGAGTTGAACTTGTATCTGTATTCTACATGTCAATGCTTGGTAGAGCATATAGAAATAAAGATATATTGGAGAAGATGCATACTAAAGAAACAGATGAAAGAATGATATTAATAAAGATGAAGTCAGGATCAAATATAATGCCTATATTTTCAATGGTTATTGTAATAGTTTCTTTAATTGTAGCATATGTAAGTTATGAAGCCTTTTTAGCGTTAATAATAGTTGCATTTGTACAAATAATATTTTCTAAATTATTAAAAGTATATTGGTCAAAAAAGATTTAAAAATATCATAGTAAAGGTATTAGACGATAGACAGTTAAAACTCTATCGTCTTTTTTATACTCAAAATTAGGATGTAAAAATGGTAAGGATAAGAATCCCCACTTAAAACAATTTAATATATAAGACTTTTAGCGATTGAAATATAAATTCAGTCGCTTTGTTAATTGAAATTTATAGATTAAGGAGAAGAAATTAATGGATAGAGAAATGATAATTTAACTGCCTATTCTTCGAATGTAGCCTGTCTGTTCATGATCATAGGTAAAAGACAATCACGGAGAGCTATCAAAGCTCTATTTTCGCGTTGATTAGACGATATAGTCGTATAATCAGGCATAGCAATGCTATTAAAGCCCTAAGTTCAATCTCATTTGGAATATAAATGGGGCAATTTTTGAGTAGTGGTTTTTGTAAATGCTTTAACCCTCTTCCCAAGAAGAACTTTAACTTAAATTCTTGTTTGATAGAATAAAGCAAAGTGAATAAGTAATCTGATAATCTATTAGTACCAGTAATGTCACCAAGCTTTCCGTTTGACTCTCTACGAAAGAATTCGTCACACAACTTCGCCAGTAACGAAAAAGGTGGGTTATCACAATCTAGTAAAAAGGTTTGAATTAAGCCAGCTGGCAACGCCGTCGTCGTTGTTGGAAGCGCAAACCTCGTCTGCAATCGCAAGCAACCGAGGATTACTATTCGCTACCGCTACACCGTATCCCCCTGCGCGGAACATATCGATATCGATAACATCGTCTCCAAAAACAACTGTGCGACTAGGCTTCACACCCAAACGATTGCAAATAACGTTCAGCGCGTGCCCCTTGTTTGCAAGAGGATTCGTAAGCATCCACAACACGTCTTCGCTAATATGCAAGGAAAAATCGCTTGGAAGAATACGCTTAAGATGCTCCTTCTCGCTATCTCTAGGCACAATAATAATTTTGTCTGCAATGCCGTGCGGAACGTTAGAAAAGTCAGTAATAACAAAATCTTGCTCACTCCAAAGCATACGAACATCAAAATTAGTGTAACGAACATCGTTCATAACAACGCCAATGCGAAGCGTAGGAATCTCGTCAAGCAAACGCAAACACACACTACACGCAAGCTTAGAATCAAAGCCAAAACGTGTAAGAGTGTCTATGCTTCTTTGCGAAGTAAGATCGCTAATAGTACTATGCGCACAATCAAAATCAATAAGAGCGCCATTAAGATACGCGCAAACTTGAGCTTGCAAATCGTGGATAAAATCAAAAGCACTACCAACAGGGCGAGCAGTAATAATCGCAAGTGGGATCCCACATTCACTCAAACTCTTAGCAGCGCTAACAGTTTCTTTGCTTAAATATCTGCCTTCAAAAGTTTGCGAATCGTGAAGCATAGTGCCATCAAGATCGGCAATAATGAGCGATGGAGAAAAACGAAGCATACGTACCCCAATTTTTATAATGCGCGCAATAAACGCAATGCGCTTTAATAAAACAAAAGCGCGCAATCTTTCGACTACGCGCTTAAAAGAATACTTAGATAAGTGAGAACTTAGTCATAAGATTCAAGGCAACAATAACAGCCACCCAAATCAAAGCTATGATAACAGTCCAACGATTCAAGTTCTTTTCTGCAACACCAGAGCTACCAGCGTTCTTCGTTAAACCGCCGCCGAACATGTCGGAAAGGCCGCCGCCCTTGCCCTTGTGCATCAAAATCAACAATGTTAACAAAATGCTGGTGAGCACAAGCAACACTTGCAAAACAATTTTCACAGCGGACACAAGTAACCTCCTGTTTTTAGTACTCTGTAAAGCATAATAAAAGCCATTGACCTATGCGTTAAATCAGGCTAAATTATTCGCGATTTTTATAAGACGCAAGTTTAACAATAGAAGCAAGCTCATCAACGTCTAAAGACGCGCCTCCAATAAGGAATCCATCTACATCTGGCTCGCTAATTAAGCTTGACGCATTAGAAGACGTTACAGAGCCTCCGTAAAGAATACGCACGGAATTTGCAACATTATTGTCAAAAGTACTGCGCAAATCGTCCCTAATAGCAAAAGCTGCCTCTTGAGCAGATTGCGCTGTAGCAACCATGCCAGTTCCAATAGCCCAAACTGGTTCGTACGCAATAATCAAACGCTCTGCCTGCTTAGAATCTAAGTCACGAGTAACATCGTGAACTTGACCAACCGCAAAATCAAGCTCTATACCCTGTTTGCGCTCCTCGAAGCTCTCTCCAACGCATAAAATCGGCTGCATTCCAGCTGCAAGAACAGCACGCACTTGGTCAACAATATTCGCATCATCTTCTGGGTGATACTTTCGACGCTCGGAATGACCAACAATCACCATTGAGCAGCCAAGGCTTGCTAGCATATCTGCCGAAACGTCTCCAGTAAACGCGCCTTGAGTTGTAACAGAAACCGCTTGAGCTCCGTAAAGAATAGGAATATTGCTGGATTCAACTAAAACTTGTACGCTTCTTAAGGATGTAAACGATGGCATAAGCGCAATATCGCATTTTTTGCAATCGAAGTGAGAATCGCAAAGCTGCCACCAGAATTTTTGAATAAAATGAGTGGCTTCGAGGTGATTGAAATTCATCTTCCAATTGCCTGCAACTAGCGGTTTTCTATTCACGCCCATAATCACCCTTAAGAATTAAAAATTAAGAATAAAGATAAAAACTAGAATTATGCCGACTTCGATTTACAAAATAAATTTATAAAATCGAAAGCCGGCACAATATTACTTTAAAGATATTTACTCAAGCACACTCAAGCCTGGAAGAGTCTTACCTTCCAAGAACTCGAGAGAAGCACCACCACCAGTGGAGATGTGAGAGAAGCCATCTTCCGCAAATCCAAGATTACGAACTGCAGAAGCGGAATCACCACCGCCAACAATAGTGAAAGTGCCGTTCTTAGTGGCGTCAACCAAGCCCTGAGCCACAGCACGAGTGCCAGCAGCAAACTCTGGAACCTCAAATACGCCCATAGGGCCATTCCACACAACAGTCTTGGAATCAACAATCTTATCGTGGAACAGCTTCTGAGAATCAGGGCCAATATCTAAGCCCATCTTGTCTGCTGGAATAGCATCCGCTGGAACAACTTCTGGAGCAACAGGAGTATCTCCCGCTGGGAAGCCAGCGTTAACAACAATATCGGTTGGAAGAACAAGCTCAACGCCATTCTTCTTAGCGGTTTCAATGTAGCCCTTAACCTTCTCGAGCTGATCTTCCTCAAGCAAAGAAGTACCGACTTCGTGACCCAAAGCCTTAAGGAATGTGAATACCATTCCACCGCCAATAACAAGACGATCTGCCTTAGAAAGCAAGTTTTCAATAACGCCGAGCTTATCGGAAACCTTAGAGCCACCAAGAACAACAGTCAAAGGACGCTCTGGATTTTCGGTTGCGCGAGAAAGTGCCTTAACTTCCTTCTCAACAAGCAAGCCAGCAGCAGCTGGAAGATCTGCAGCAACATCGTAGTTAGAGCCCTGAGCACGGTGAACAACACCGAAGCCGTCGGAAACAAAAACCTCTCCAAGAGCTGCAATCTTCTTAGCATATTCAGCACGTTCAGCAGCATCCTTGCTGGTCTCTTCAGCGTTAAAGCGAACGTTTTCAAGCAAAACAACGTCGCCATTATTCATGGCAGCAACCTTAGCTTGAGCATCTTCGCCATATGTATCTGCAGCCAAAGCAACATTTACACCAAGAAGTTCACCTAAACGAGCCGCCACTGGAGCCAAAGAAAGCTCTGGAACAACTTGACCCTTTGGACGACCAAGATGTGCCATTAAAATAACCTTGGCACCCTGCTCGCGCAAAGCTTTAATCGTTGGCAACGCAGCCTTAATACGACCGTCGTCTGTGATAGTCGTGCCCTTAAGAGGAACATTAAAATCGGCACGAACTAGTACGCGCTTGCCGCTCAAATCTCCCAAATCTTTAAGTGTCTTCATTGGTATCCTTTCCAAACCATGATTCAACCAATCATGATGGCGAATTTAACAAGAAAAAAGACGAAAGCAAAGCTAAAACGTCTATAAATTCCATCAACGATTATACCGCATATGCGCAACAAGCACGCACAAAATTAACAGAAAGATGCTCAAAAAAATCGACAACAAAATCAACAACAACATCAACAAAAAATCGCACGATACAAAAATGCCGCATACTTTGTGTATACGGCATTTACAATTAAAGCTAAACGCTACTAAAGTTAATTCTAAAGTTAATTCACATTCTAGATTTTTCTACTTTAGCGCAGAGCTGCAAAAGTCTACGAATACGGCCAGCAACAGCATCCTTTGTGATTGGAGGATCTGCCAAGTGACCAAGCTCTTCTAAGCTTGCGTCGCTGTGCTTAAGTCGCAACTTGCCAGCCATCAAAAGATTTTCTGGAATATCTTCTCCAAGAACGTCGAAAGCGTGACGAACCTTTTCGCAAGCTTCTGCAGCAGCCTTAGCGCTTCTACGCATATTTGCATCGTCGAAGTTTGCTAAACGATTTGCCTTACCGCGCGCTTCACCGTCTGAACGCTTGCCTGTCCACTCTCTAGAAGACCTAGGAGCACCAATCAAATTAAGCATACGCTCAATAGCGTCTGAATCACGCAAAGTAACGCGCTCAGAGCTTTTAACCTTGCGAGCCTTTGCACCAACACCCAAACGAGCGGCCATAGTCTGTAAAGCGGTTGCAGCTTCGTGCGTTGGGCAAACAATCTCTAGATAACTTGCCTTTCCAGGATCCGATATAGCACCATGAGCTATAAACGCTCCCCTCCATGCAGCTTTGATTTGGGCAATGCTTCCTCCAACAATCTCTGGAGCTAAGCCTGCAACAATATGCATACGACGATCTAGCAAACCAGATTGCAGCGCCAAAGCTGCAGCTCCTCGATCAACAAGAACCTCATAACGAGTAACAACACCAGTAGGAGTTTGGCGAGAAATTTGAGAAATCTTTGCTTCTCTTTGAAAATAAGTCCCAAGTGTATCTACAAGCCACTGTGCTGCGTTTTGAGAGTCAAACTGCGCTCTAATTACAGCTTGATTATTAACTGGCCTTAAACCGCCAGCAAAACGCATCATCGCAGCCGCTTGAGCCATAACAACCGCTGGTTGGTCACTATTATTTGCGACGAGTTCGTTCTTTACGTCGTCAAGAAGAGCCAAGGGAAACCTCCTATTTTGTTCTTCTTAAAGTATGCGTTGGGATTCTTGCACGATGCCATTGCATGATGCTAAAAACATCTACATGCTCGGCTTTCTGTGATACCCAATGACTTGGACATTTTACCTTTTAACGCTTCTCTTATATTACATAAGCCTATAAGAGAAATTATATTAAGTCATGGATTTTATGTTCTAGGTCTCATCTCTCTAGCAGAAACAGTAACCTGCAATCCTCTTAATCTCAATCGTCTTGCAAGCTCTATGCTAATAGCAACAGATCTATGTTGACCACCCGTGCATCCAACTGCAATTGTTACATAATGCTTATCTTCTTTTGCAAAACCATCGATTGCTGTAAGAAGAGCTTTTTCGTAGGAATCCAGGAATTCTATTGCAGCTGGATTTTTAAGAACATAATCGCTAACTGCTTTATCTTTGCCGGTTAAATCTCTAAGTTCTGGCACCCAAAATGGATTTGGCAAAAATCGCATATCTGCCACAAAGTCGGCATCCATAGGCATTCCGTACTTAAATCCAAAGCTAAAAATGTGAACAGATACAGTAGAAGAGCCTTTTCCAAGCAAGCCTTCGTAAAGTTTTGTTGAAAGCTGATGAATGCTAAGAGTAGAAGTATCTATAATAATATCTGCACAATCCTTTAGATGACTTAAAAGCTCGCGCTCTTCTAAAATGCCATCAATAAGTCTTCCGCCACGTTGCAAAGGATGAGGCCTTCGTACAGACTCATATCGCTTAATAAGCACAGAATCAGATGCATCTAAAAATAGTATTCTAGTTTTTACGCCTAAATCATCTATATGACCTAAAACAGCAAAGAGGTCGTCAAAATACCCTCTAGAACGAACATCAATCACTGCTGCAAGCTTATGCACTTTAGAGCCAGAAGATGTCATCATATCTACAAGCGGAATCAGCAGCTTTGGAGGAAGATTATCAATAACGTACCAACCCATATCTTCCAAAGCATTTGCAGCATGAGACCTGCCAGCACCGCTCATACCTGTAATAAGCATTACTTCAAAATCACTTGAAACTTGTGTATCTTGATTAATTGATGAAGCATTTTTTGAGTGCAAATTAAAAACGGAATTATGAGATTCCATCTTTTCTAGATCATTCTCAGAGCTCATAATGCCTCCTGCAATGCTTTTTTCATGCAACTACATATGTAATCGTAATCTGTAGCCTTGTCAGATTGCTGTTTGCTTAAGCATAAATCTTCACTCGAATCATCACTTGAATCATCACTTGAATAATCACTTGAATAATCACTTGAATAATCACTTGAATGTCTATACTCAAAAGTCATGAGTTTTACTTGATCTAATGCCTGATACAAAAGCATTTCTTCCCCGCCAATGCCAATGCCGTATTTTCTCCAGACTTTAAGCATCTGGCTTGGTCGAGGACTGTAAACAACGTCTAGCAAAGCTCCTAAATGGTTTATTGACTTTTCTTTGCAATATTCACACAAAGCGAGCGCCAATCCGTCTGCTACATGAGCTGGAACAGTGCTTATAACAATATCTGCGTTTGCAATTGCTTCAATTGCATCCAATGAAGGAATAGATTCTAGAATGTGAGATTTATCACATTTTTCTATATCTTGTGAATTGTCAATACTCAAAAGATTAATCGCAGGGAATTCTATACCGCAAACAGGCTTGTAGTCGCTTTTATTTTTAAGCTCTAAATTCTCTGGCTCTATTCTTCTGCTATTTGGAAAATCCGAGTTATATCTATCTACTAAATCGTTAAACCTGCTAACGCCTTTAACGGTTTTACCATCGCTGTGTAATCTTGCAATAACACTAACTTTGCTCAATTTTGAGCCTTGCGCAATTTCTATTAAAGCTGCCATTGCAGAAGACGCAGTGTTTCCGCTGCCAATAATAACCGCACTTTTAGCATTTGATATTTTAGATTTTAAAGAGCGTATTAACGCCACTACAATTCCATTTACGTCTGTGTTGCAAAGCTCAATCGTCTCAGGGTTTTCTAAGCATGGCTTTTTACTAAACACAGCAGTATTTGCAACGCCAAGTGTTTTTGTCCAATAATCGCAAGCTACTCCTAGACTCATAATCGTTTTTTTAAGAGGCATTGTAAGGCTTAAGCCTTTCCAAGAATCGTCAAGATTCGCAATAAAATCTTTTAAGTCTTCTTCGCTAACTTTTTCTTTACTATAATGCCAATTATTTAAGCCCAACGCCTTGTAGGCAGCGTTGTGCAAAACTGGAGACAAAGAGTGCGATATGGGATTGCCCAAAACCGCGCAATTGTAGCATTTTTCAACCATTTTAACCTCTTTATTTATAAGTCTTTTATAAGTTTATGCGATTTTACAAATCCTTAGGATCTACGCTAAATTTTAGTTCACCGCTTTTTCTCATTGCAAAATGCTTTGCACATTCTTTTTTTAAACGATTAACTAATTCACCTCTGTATTCTAGTGGCACTCTTACAACTGCTTTAACTCTATCGTTTAGTTCTTCAAAACGTTGTGAATTCTGCTCGTGCAATGTTGATGGAGGCTTGATTGGAACAATGCCAAGCAAAGGTGGAAGATATTCGGATTCGCTGGAATCGCTAGAAACCACAGCTTCACTAGATTTAGTTTCGACTTTTAACATTGGAAGACTTTCGCCCAATAAATCGCCATTTTTGCTTTCGACTTTTGCAATATCTTCACCCGCATAATCACCCATTGCTCCAATAGCGTTAAGAGTATCTACAACAGCCTTCCTAAAACCCCATATTCTTGCAACGCAAACGCAAGGAGGCAAAAGTGCATCCGATCTTTCTTTAAGCTCTTGTTTTGAAAGAATAGAAGAATCCCATTCGTCTAGCGATTTAGCAAGAACATCGTAAGTTTCTCCCAAAATAAGCACGCTTCCACCTCTGCTTTTTGGAGCGCACATAGCAGCCGCTTTCATCCATGCGTTTAAAGTGTCTATTCGAGCATCTAATCCCGTGCTGTAAAGGCTTGCCCAAGCATCTAAAATTACAACCAGACCATACTCTCCGCAAGAATCTTTAGAATTGCTTAAAACACGCGGTTGCGAGCCAAGAGCGCTAATAACAATCATTGGCTTTTGCTCAATCCACTCAACAACACCACTTTTTTGCTTTGCGGAAGAAACAATAATCGGAACATTGTTAAAATGCTTAAACACTTCTTTAGCTGTAAAATTAACGCCTATTCGAACAGCTTCAATTGCTCCAGAAGCACTCGAGCAATTTGGGCATTTCCAGCCTATTGCAACGCTTCCACACCAAGCGCATTTAGGAGCTGAACCATCTAAAGGTAAGTCAAGCGGGCCGGTGCAACGACTACAGCGTGCAATGCAATGGCACTTTTTACACGCAGCTTTTTGAATAGCGCTGTCTTGGCATGTGGCAAGCAAAACAGGCATTTTAGCATCTAATGCTCGTCTTATGGCAGCTAAAGCTGTGTATGGAATTCTAGAGCCAACACTTGGGTCGTTTATTTTAGTTAAATTATCTGAATTCAAAAGACGAACCCACGGACTTGCATTTTGAATAACAGACTTAAAAGGCGTAACTTCTACCAAAGACCCGCTAACAGTAGGCGCTAATTTTTTGTTTTCAACTTCGCTTTGACTAATAACGCTTCTTGCAAAAGACATTGAAACAAATACGCCACCATGATTTTTTGCGCGCAAACGCATAACGCCTCTAGCTTGCGCATAAGGCATCATGCCGTCTGCATACTGATATGCGCTATCTTCTACAATCACAAAAAGCGCTTGCCGCTCAACTGGCGCATACATTGCAGATCTTGTTCCTAAAACGCACGGAACAATGCCTTTTTCTATAGCTCTCCACGCTCTATACCTATCTGCTGGAGAATCATAAGCACAAAGCCTAGCAACATCACCACTTAAAGCGCCATTAGAATTTTGTGACTTTTTATAAGGTTTAAGACCATAAGCCATAAGCGAGCGCATAACATCGCTTACTTCTCGAATAGTAGGCAAAACAACAGCAACTTGACGACCTGCGCTTATAGCGGTTGCAATAATCCACGCTAAATCTTGAGCCCAGCGAAACGCGCCTGGTAAAGCATCTACAAGAAAAGCTTTGCAATTATTCGTTGTATTTAGCGTAAAATCATCTTTAGAATGTAAATAATAAGGTTTTTGAACGTTTTCTAGCGCTTGCTTTAATAAATCCGCGTTTTTGTAAGACGCAAGCATACGGTCATCGGTTGTTTTTGTAAGATTTTCCGATCCGCTATATTGCGTAGCTTTGTAGTCATCTGTAGATTTTAGGCTTTTACAAAAATCGTTAGTCCATTTTTGCCTTTTAGACATGTGAATATCGTCTAAAAAATTCTCTTTATCTACGCCAGCAATTCTTTTTGGCAATGCCAGACGAATAATATTTGCCCTAGTTCCGCCATAAGCTTCTGCAATTGATGAAATATCTTGCATAAAAGATTTAGACGCAACTTTTTCGCCCGATATAATCTTTTCAATAAACTTTAGAGAAGATTTTGGTGTTTCGCTTGAATCGCTTCTACTCCAAATGATTCCATTAACGCGTCTTGCCCCAAACTTTACGCGAACCATAACACCAGGCTTTGCATCTTCGTCTTGCGATTGGCTAACAATGTAGTCGAATGTTTTACCTAGATGCAATGCTTGAACATCTAACACAACATGCGCAATAGCACAATTATCCGCTGGAGTTGGCGTTATGCCAGCTTTCTTTTTTCTACGCGGCTTTTGCGCTAATCCATCTAAAGATGGCTGAAGTGTTGGCTGATCAAGCATTAACACACCTTTTCAATCAGTTTTTTAACGATTTTACCTCATTTTTAATCTGTTCAACGCGATTCAACTCTTCCCAAGGAAACTCAACATCGGTTCTACCAAAATGACCATATGCAGAAGTTTTTGAGTAGATTGGGCGAAGCAAATCAAGCTCGTCTATAATTGCAGCTGGGCGCAAATCAAAGACTTTGCGAACGATTTTAGAAATATCCGAACGTGTGATTCCATTGGCTTCGGTTCCAAATGTTTCTACGTTTATGCTAACAGGATCCGCCATTCCAATCGCGTATGCGACCTGCACTTCTACTTTATGAGCCAAACCTGCAGCGACAAGATTTTTAGCAACCCAGCGCGCAGCGTATGCTGCAGATCTATCTACCTTGCTTGGGTCTTTTCCAGAAAACGCTCCACCGCCATGATGAGCAGCTCCGCCATAAGTGTCTACAATAATCTTTCTGCCAGTTAAACCAGAATCTGCAGCAGGCCCACCTAAAACAAACGACCCGGTAGGATTTACAAGCATTCTATAATCGCTATAATCAACGCGATTTTCTAAGACCTTACTAAGAACAGGCTCTACAACATTTTTAACAAGCTGTTCTCTAAGCCAATCAACGCTTACGCTTGGATTGTGCTGAGTGGAAATCAAAACAGTATCTAATCGAGTAGGCTCTAGATTTTCGTTATATTCGATTGTTACCTGCGTTTTACCATCTGGCCTAAGATTTGGCACAATCCCAGATTTTCTAACATACGCCAATCGCTGAGCAAGCTGATGAGCAAGATAGATTGGAAGAGGCATATAAGTGTCTGTCTCGTCGCTAGCGTAGCCAAACATAACGCCTTGGTCGCCTGCTCCTTGGCTCTTATAGCGTTCTTCTTTAGACGCTAAGCTTTCGGATTCTAAATCTAATCTAGAAACACCCTGATTTATCTCTGCGCTTTGCTCAGTTAGCGAAACCATTACACCGCAAGAATCAGCATCTAGGCCAACCGAAGAACTGTTGTAACCAACTTCGCGCACAACTTTTCTTACGATTCCAGGAATATCTGTGTAGACTTCTCCCCTAACCTCACCAAAAACAACAAATTGACCTACGCAGGCACATACTTCCACCGCAACATGTGCATGAGAATCTTGACGAAGCATATCGTCTAAAATTGCATCTGCAATCTGATCGCAAAGCTTATCTGGATGACCTTCCGTAACTGATTCTGCAGAAATAAGTTTAGACTCTTCCATAATTCCCCTTTAATAAATCAAGTGCATTAAAACAATCGCAGCCGCATACCCAACACGCAATCGTAAGCGCACGGATAATACGGCTGCAATCAAACAGAAAGAAAACTTAGTTTCCTTCGTTCACATCATCTTCACCAAGATTTTCTACCAACAAACCTTTGTTAATCTCACGGAATGCAATAGAAAGAGGCTTTTCTTGGTTTCTGTACTCAACAAGAGGACCAACGTTTTGCAACAATCCCTCGTTAAGCTGTGTGAAATAAGAATTAATCTGCCGTGCTCGTTTTGCGGCAAACAAGGCAAGCGCATACTTGGAATCCGCATGCTGCATTAAATCATCAATAGGCGGATTTGCAAGTCCAGTAGGTGTTGGCTTAGTGCCCAATGCCATAATGTTCTCCATATTCTATGGTGCCACAATAGTTTCCAAAAAGCCTATTATAAGCCATTGCGCGGATATTTAAAACGCAAATCTAAATTAACCGAAATTAATCTAAATTAATCTAAATCGTATTCTTTAGCGATTATCTTCCAAAGTTCATCCGCTGCTCTTTGAGCATCATCATTAACAATAACAAAATCAAACTCACTTGCAGCAGCCATTTCTACTTTTGCGGTTTGCAATCGCTTAGCTTGCTGCTGTGGTGTTTCTGTTCCCCTGCCAATAAGACGGCGCTTAAGCTCCTCGAAGCTAGGAGGCGCAATAAATACATATACCACTTCTAGTCCGAGTCTAGAAGATTCCTGCTTTACTCGTCTAGCTCCCTGAAGATCAATCTCTAGAAGAGTTGGAACATTCTGCGCAAGGTGATCTAAAACAGGCTTAAGAAGAGTGCCATAATGAGCCATTCCATGAACAAGAGCCGTCTCTAAGAATTCACCGTTCTTTTGCCTTCTAGCAAACTCTTCTTCGTCAATAAACCAATAATGAATGCCATTAAACTCGTCATAGCGAGGCTTACGAGTAGTTGCAGAAACAGAAAGCCAGATATTAGGGTGTTTTTCGCGCAAAAACCCCTCGACTGTTCCTTTTCCAGCAGCAGTAGGGCCGGTAAGAACAATTAATCGCCTTTTTTTGGCGGTTACACCCTGATTCTCGTCTGTACTAATCATATCTGACTCACTTAAATCGTTCTTACAATTTTTATTAAAGCTCTAACAATACTTTAACATCGAAAAAACTTTATAAAAGCATTATAAGATACCCATAAACAGTTTTAACACTTTAAGAATCCATCAAAGCTTGACGAATATCCCACGCAATTCGTTCGGTTGCAGCAGATAATGCTCCAATATCTGGCCCATGCGAAGCAATGGACCTAGAAACTGTTACCAAAACGTTTCCGTGAGTGCCTGCAAAAACGGTTTTTAAGTCGTTAGCCTCCGCACCTTGCCAGCCGTAGCCTGGCGAAAGAATAGGGCCAGTAAAACTTGTTAAGTCTATTCCACCGCCATTCATCCAATCGCCAATAGTTGCTCCAACAATCAATCCAACAGAACCCATGCCTTTTGTATTGTTGTTAAAAGTTTGCGCAGTTTGAGCAATACCGTGAGCAACAGTTGTGCCTCGATAGGAACCCGTTTGGCGAATTGCTGTTTGCAAGCTTGCGCCTTCTCGATTAGACGTTAAAGAAGCAATAAATACGCCCTTGCCATTATTAAGAGCTTCATTAATAAGCCCGCCCATAGACCTAGCGCCGTAATACGGAAGAAGTGTAATTGCATCTGTAAGAAGAGGTGCTCCAGGCTTAAAATAAGCGTCTGCTAGAGCAGAAATTGTTGTAGACAACCCGCCGTGACCGCAATCAACAATAGTGATTACGTCCATTTGCCTTGCAGCATAAAGCACTCGCTCGAGCGCCGCAAATCCCTTAGACCCGTAGCGCTCGAACATGCTTGATTGGAATTTTACGGCAGCAGCCCTGCCGTTCATGGCTTGAAGCATACGCATGGAGAACAATTCTGCGCCTTGAGCGTCCATATTGTATCCCCAATTAAGCAGCATTTTGCGGTGTGGATCTATGCCAACGCATAATGGCCCATACTTTGCCATAGCGTTTTTTAGACGCAATCCAAAATCAGATCTTTGCGCCTGCAGTTCCTGCTCTCGTATGCTTTCGGTCATGTATTAAGCCCGACTTTCTTCGTTTTCTGCCTTTTCGATTGCAAACAGTTGCTTGGCATGCTCCTGAATGCTCATCACCTGGTAATCGTTGTTCTTAACGGCTTCTATAGCCATAAGAACTGGTGCAAACTCCGTAATCGTAGTGAACTGCGGAAGGTCTGCTGCAACAGCAGCTGCACGAATAGCATAACCATCCGTACGCGACCCTCTGGAATTCGGCGTGTTTAACACCATGTCAATCTTACCATTTTCAATCAGCTCAACCACGTTTTTGCCGATTCTTTCATGAGTAGTCTCAGCATTTCGTACATCCTTCGCCGTGTCGCCTTGGCTTGAAAGCTTGTCAACAATCACGGAATCAATGCCGTAGCGGCGAAGCACAGATGCTGTACCTTCTGTAGCCCAAATTGTAAATCCAAGCTCCACAAGACGCACTGCAAGAAGAGGCAATTGCCTTTTATCCGCATCGCTTACCGACACAAACACGTTGCCGCTTGTAGGCAAACCGCCCTTGTATGCAGCAAGCTGACTCTTGGCAAAAGCATGCGGGAAGTCACGGTCAAAGCCCATAACTTCTCCAGTAGAGCGCATTTCTGGGCCAAGCAAAATGTCAACTGTGCGACCAACAGGCGTGCGGAAACGCTTAAATGGAAGTACAGAAGCCTTAATCGCAACTTGCTGGCCTGGGTGAATATCTCCACCATCTCCCTTTGGAAGAAGCAGCCCGCGCTTTCGCTGCTGTGCAATTGTCTCTCCAGCCATAATTCGAGCAGCAGCTTTAGCAAGAGCAACACCTGTAGCTTTAGAAGCAAACGGAACAGTTCTAGACGCTCTAGGATTTGCCTCAATTACATACAAAGTGTTTGCCATAAAAGCGTATTGCACGTTAATAAGACCGCGAACCGAGCAGCCTTGAGCAATCGAAAGCGTGCCCTCCCTAAGACGGCGAATTTGATCGTCGGAAAGCGTGCTTGGAGGAAGCGTGCAAGCAGCATCGCCAGAGTGCACACCAGCCTCTTCAACATGCTCCATAATGCCGCCAATATAAAGCTCATTGCCGTCGTAAAGAGCATCAACGTCAATCTCAATAGCGTCTTGCAGGAACTTATCAATTAAAAGAGGCGAAGGCAAGCGGCCAGACACAACGGTATCTGCTCGAGCTTCTTGCAAAGCGCGATCCACGTATTTTGCAAGCTGAGCATCGTCATACACGATTTCCATTCCTCGCCCACCAAGCACGTAGCTTGGTCGCACAAGAACAGGGTAACCGATTGCGTGAGCAGCATCTTTAGCTTCTTCAAGGCTTAAAGCCGTGCCGTATCGCGGAGCGTTCATGCCTTCTTGGCGAAGAACCTCGCCAAAAAGCTCACGATTTTCCGCCAAATCAATGGCCTCAGGCGTAGTACCCAAAATTGGAACTCCTGCAGCCTTAAGACGAGCCGCAAGCGAAAGTGGAGTTTGACCACCAAGCTGCACAATCACACCTTTAACTGGGCCAAGCTTCTTTTCTGCTTGATAAATCTCAAGCACGTCTTCGAAAGTAAGAGGCTCAAAGTAAAGACGATCCGACATATCGTAGTCTGTAGAAACCGTTTCAGGATTGCAATTAACCATAATGGTGTCGTAATCCTTACCCAGCTCTTGCACAGCATGAACGCACGTGTAGTCAAACTCAATACCCTGGCCAATTCTGTTTGGACCAGATCCAAGAATAATCACAGCTTCGCGATTGCGCGGCTTAAGTTCACTTTCTTGAGCGTAGCAAGAATAGTAGTAAGGCGTTACGGCATCGAACTCTGCAGCGCAAGTGTCAACCGTTTTGTAAACAGGATGCAATCCATACGCCCAACGAAGCTCGCGAATCATGTTCTCGCCTTCGTCGCCAAGGTTACGCAAATGCGCAATCTGAACATCCGAAAGGCCTGCAAGCTTAGCGCTCTTCAAGACTTTTGGTGTCAAATTTTCTGCTTCACGAACCTCTAATGCCGTTTTGTTAATTAACGAAAGCTGCTCAACAAACCACGGGTCAATCTTTGTTGCCGCAAAAATCTGCTCTGGAGTTGCTCCACCCCAAAGAGCTCGCTGAATTTGCAAGTAGCGATGCTCTGTTGGCGTATGCATTTCTTCAAGAAGTCTATTAACTTCTTCTTTGCTCGGGCGCTCGCCATCCCAGTTAAAGCACGCGTGGCGCTTGTCGATTGAGCGCATTGCTTTTCCAAGAGACTCCTGGAAGTTTCCAGCCAAAGCCATAGCTTCGCCAACTGACTTCATAGACGTTGTAAGCGTAGTATCTGCTCCAGGGAATTTTTCAAATGCAAAACGTGGAATCTTAGTTACAACGTAGTCGATTGTTGGCTCAAAACTTGCAGGAGTTGAACGCGTAATATCGTTTTGAATTTCGTCCAAAGTGTAGCCGAGCGCAAGTTTTGTAGCGATTTTTGCAATCGGGAATCCAGTTGCTTTAGATGCCAGAGCCGAAGAGCGCGAAACTCTAGGATTCATTTCGATTACGATTATGCGACCAGTCTTAGGGTTGATTGCAAACTGAATATTGCATCCGCCTGTATCAACGCCTACGCCTCGAATAATCGCAATACCAATATCGCGCATCTTTTGATACTCGCGATCTGTTAGCGTAAAGCATGGAGCAACCGTAATCGAGTCGCCCGTGTGAACGCCTACAGGGTCAACATTTTCGATTGGGCAAACAACAACAACGTTGTCTTTGGAGTCTCGCATAAGCTCCAGCTCAAATTCCTTCCAGCCTTCAATGCCTTCTTCAATAAGCACTTCGTCTGTTGGAGAATAATGGATTCCAGCTCCCGCAATGCGGTGCAATTCTTCTTGATTATGCGCAATTCCAGAGCCGAGGCCGCCCATTGTAAAGCTTGGGCGTACTACTACTGGGTATCCAAGCGATTCAACGATTTTATCTACTTCTTCGATTGAGTGAGCAATAAAAGATTTTGCGCTTTCTGCTCCAGCTTTTTCTACGACTTTCTTAAAAAGCTCGCGATCTTCGCCACGGTCAATTGCTTCAAGAGATGCGCCAATAAGCTCCACATTGTACTTTTTTAGTATTCCCGCTTTGCCTAAATCCATTGCAGCATTTAATGCCGTCTGGCCGCCCAATGTTGGAAGAAGCGCATCTGGCTTCTCTTTAGCAATAATGCGCTCTAAGATTGCTGTGTCTATTGGCTCAATGTATGTTGCATCCGCAAGTTCTGGATCCGTCATAATCGTAGCTGGATTAGAGTTTACAAGGATTACGCGGATTCCCTCTTCGTGAAGCACTCGGCAAGCCTGCGTTCCCGAATAATCGAATTCTGCAGCCTGACCAATTACAATTGGGCCAGAACCAATCACCATTACAGACTTAATATCAGCACGTTTTGGCATTATAAATTCCTTTTATCCCTTTATACCTACTATTTTTCGCTCTTATTCTTGTGATTTTGCATAAGTTCTACAAAGCGGTCAAACAAGTACGATGCATCGTGAGGTCCTGCGGCTGCTTCTGGGTGATATTGCACAGAGAAAGCTGGAATATCAAGGCATTGCAAACCTTCTACAACATTGTCATTAAGATCTACGTGAGACACTATTACGCGACCAAAATGGCCATTTTCGTAGGGCGATTCAACAGTCTCGCCGATAGGAGCATCTACAGCAAAACCATGATTGTGAGCCGTAACTTCCACTTTTCCAGTGGTCACGTCTTTTACAGGCTGATTTACGCCACGGTGGCCAAACTTAAGCTTGTACGTTCCAAATCCAAGCGCTCGGCCAAGCAACTGGTTTCCAAAGCATATTCCAAAGAACGGGTAGCCCGCGTCTAGCACATTACGCAATAATTCCACTTCGCGATTTGCCTGAGCAGGGTCTCCAGGGCCATTCGAGAAGAACACGCCATCTGCGTTAAGCGCTTGAAGTGACTCAAAGCTTATTGAGGAGCTTACAACGTGTACTCGGCAGCCACGCTGAGCCAAGCGATGAGGAGTCATTGCTTTTATACCAAAGTCCACTGCTACAACGGTGTAAAGCGGCTCTTTGCCTTCATAATCTCCACAAGGCTCAATTGTATACGTCTCTTTTGTGCTAACTTCGTCGGTTAGTCGCAAGCCTTGCATTTGAGGAGTCTGTTTAATCTCATTTACAAAAGATGCAACCGTACGAATTGCGCCGGTGGTTTTATCTATAAGTGCATCATTAGAAAAAATGCCAGCACGCATAACGCCAACTGAGCGTAAATGTCGTACCAGCATTCTTGTATCAATACCACTGATTCCTACAATACCTTGTTTTTCTAAATCATCTTCTAATGAACCAGTGGCTCTCCAATTGCTAACATTAGGGCTTGGAGCTTTTACCACGTACCCCGCAACCCATATTTTTGAAGATTCTGGGTCTTCGTTGTTTATTCCCGTGTTTCCTATGTGTGGGAACGTTTGAACCACTATTTGTTGATCATAGCTTGGATCGGTAAGTGTTTCTTGGTAACCAGTCATTCCAGTAGAAAACACGATTTCAGCGCGTGTAGAACCTTTTGCGCCAAATGGTTTACCAACGTAAACCTGCCCGTCTTCCAATACTAATACTGCATCATCAGTGCCGAATCCGGCGAAGGTGTCGTTATAGCCCACCTTAACCCCCTTATGGCTTTAGGTTATTCGTGGCAAGTCTACTCAGATTGTCGGACGGCGACGCGCCGATAGATTGCAAAACAAAAATCCGCCTACTTTTTAAGCAAGCGGATTAACGTATTTTACGACTACTTTGTAGAACTAGAAGCCAAATCTAAGTTTTAGTTAGAACTAGAAGAATCACTTTCTTGCGATTCACTAGAATCACTAGAATCGTCAGATTCCCCAGATTCACCATTAAACTTAGCCAAGCAAGCGTCTTTGTCTAAAACAATTGCGCTCAAAAGACCATGAATAAAAGTGATTGCTTCATCGTCACTATATGTTTTAGAAAGAGCAAGCGCCTCATCAATCGCAACTTTATCTGGCACTTCATCGTTTAGAAGAATCTCCCAAACAGCAATGCGCAAAATATTGCGATCAATAACCGCCATTCTTCCAACTTTCCAACCAGTTGAATAGCGATTTAAGGTTTTATCAATTCTGTTTCTACGCTCACCTACTCCGCGAATAATGTCAACTGCATAATCTGGAAGAGGAGTTTGCGCGCCTGGCTCTTTCAAACGTTCGTCGAGTAAAGAAAGAATATTCTGACTTTTCTCGTCTGCCTCATAAAGGGTGTTCAATGCCCTCTTTCGAGCAGTGGAGCGTGCCATAGTAACGTCCTTCTTTTTATAAGTTTCTATTAGTTTTCGCGACCAAGGTAAGAGCCGTCACGAGTATCGACCTTAACTTTTTCGCCTTCGCCAACAAAGAGTGGAACCTGAATTTCAGCACCAGTTTCAACTGTTGCAGGCTTAGTACCAGCATTAGAGCGGTTGCCCTGCAAGCCTGGCTCAGTGTGAGTAATGGTCAAAATTACGGAAGCTGGAAGTTCTACGCTCAAAGGAGTGCCATCATGGAAGCTAACAATGCAGTCAGTTCCTTCAAGAAGATACTTGCTCTGTTCGCCAACCAAAACCTTAGGAATATACACCTGATCGTAGGTGGTCATATCCATAAACACGAAGTTATCGCCGTCTTCGTAGGAATACTGCAAAGTGCGGTTATCAACGGTCTCGAACTCCATCTTCATGCCGGCGTTAAAAGTCTTGTCGACAATCTTGCCCGAGAGCACGTTTTTAATGGTGGTACGAACGAAAGCAGGACCCTTGCCTGGCTTTACGTGCTGGAACTTAACAACGGTCCAAAGCTGACCTTCAAGGTTCAAAACCGATCCATTCTTAATATCATTGGTAGTCTGTGCCACGAGTTATCCGTTTCTTTCGCTAATTAAAGCTGCAATGCAGCTAAGAAATAAACCTTGCCTATTATGCCACAAAGCGTCAACTAATTAAAATATAGATGCTTATTTAATGCAATTAGTCAATTACTGTTGATTGTTTTGTTGCGAAGACTCTGGATTTTCTCCCCTGCCCATAGGCTCATATCCACCATCTTCATCTTGATTATGAGGCGCATCTAATGGGTATCCATTGCCATCTCTACTTGTATCTATATTCTCGTTCTTATTTGCATCTCTATTTAAAAGACTATCAGCTATTTTCTTAATTTTTTCTTCGCACTGGCCTATAACAGCTTTTATTTTTTGATAAGACTGCTTTAACTCTTTATAATTATTGCTGCTTTTAGCAAGAGCATTACCAGCATCATTAATAGCATTTTCTAGACTTTGAGAAGCAACAGCTAAAATAGGCGACTTTTTAGCTTTCTCTACAAGCTCTCTAGCTTTTTTAACAAGATTTAACAATTGATCACTAAAAACAGTTCTACTAGTTTTTATCAAATGTTCGGCAGATTGCTTAACAGATTTAGAATCTTTACGCAAGGAATCCAATTTGTCTGAAAGCTTATTTTCAACAGTTGGAGAATCGTAAGAATCCGCACCAACTGGGCATTGTGGAATATCTTCATTTAAGTCGTCATTTGCGTAATTTAGCGAAGACTCAAAATCGTCTACCGCATCTTTGGCAATGTCAAAATCGTCGTCAAAGTCGGAAGATTTTATGTTGGAAGCGTTTTTAACAATTTGGCTAGATATAACTTTTTTAAGACTTTCTTTGGCGGAGATTACTTTTTTGCGCAATTGCACACAATTTTTAGATGGCTCACTTATGCTCAGCTTAGGTTTAGCGTTGTTTGCAAATAAAAAGAACCATAATCCAACAATAACCCCAATTGATATAAGAGATGCGCAGATAATAGCAACAATAGCTTTTTTATCACTTAGCAACGAGCTATTTAAATCATTGTCAGACGATCCAAAAATATTTTCTTGCTCGTATTGCGTAGGATTGCTAAAAGAATCCAAATCGCTAGTCGTTTGATATCTATCATCATTGTCTTCCATATTATGAAGATTATTACAAACTTTTGATATTTTTTAGTTACATATAAAAGCATAATTACAAAACATCAATTTATAATTATATTTACAAAAAAAGAACATAAATTAACATAACTTCTTTTCTTTGTTCATATGCGTTGATATGCTGAACACGTTCGAACAAGAACGAACATACACATGATTAACCCAGAGGAAAACCATGAAGAAACATATATTCGCATCTTGCGCATGTGCAGCAATGATTTGCTCATTAATACCAGCTCAGCAAGCTATTGCTAGCGAAGAATTAAACACGGGGTCAACGCAGCAAAAGGAATCTGTTGCGACTAATCCAGAAAATAAAGAAAACAAAGAAAACACACTAAATACTTGGCATGAAGCAAAATATCAGGGATTCTTTGACCCAACTCCTACTGGGCTAAAGTGGAAGTTTGACGAATCCACTAATACTCTTGAAATATCAAAAATTAACGGAACAGATTTTGCATCTGGCTCAATTGAAAAGATTATTTCGTCTAATAATAACAATCCAGATGGCGTAAATCTTGATACATCTAAAGTCAAAGTCATAAATATTGTTCAATCAGGCGATCAAACTGAAAATGCTGGAAAAATCCAACTAGGAAACGGTGCTAGCAAGCTGTTTTCAAACTTTGCAAATCTAGAAACAATAAACAATTTGGATTTATTTGACACTTCTAATGTAGAAGATATGTCTGGAATGTTTTCTTCAACACCTAAGTTAAAAAACATTAATGGCACTAAAGACTGGGATACAAGCCGCGTAACAGATATGAGCAGCCTGTTTGAAGATAGCGGAATAAGCAGCATAAATCCAATATCTAACTGGGATGTTAGCCACGTTGAAAACATGCAGCTAATGTTTAGAAACACAAAAAATTTGCGCACAGTTCACGGATTAGACGAAAAGTGGAACACTAGCAACGCTACAGACATGACTAGCATGTTTGAAGGCGGCGCAATTGAATCTGCAGACGGCATTAGAAACTTTAAAACTCGCAATGTTCATCATATGAGCAACATGTTCTACCAAGCAAAGAATCTTTCAAACGTTAAGGGAATTACTTGGGACAACACCTACTGCGATGAAGCAACTGGAATGTTTGCAGAAAGCGGATTAACAACTACCGAAGGCCTAGAAGTGTTTACAAACGACCATCTTGCTTCAATGGGAAGAATGTTTATGAACGCCAACAAGCTAGAAGACATTAAAGCGCTTGAAAATTGGGATATTAGCAACACTAACGACATTGGCAGAATGTTTACTGGAACAACCTCACTTAAAGAAGCTAATCTTGGAAAATGGAAAACTTCTTATGTTGGAAACATTATTGGCCTTTTTGAAAACAGTGGCGTTAAAAAGATAACTGGCTTAGAAAATTGGGATACAAAAAATGTTTGGAATATGGGAAAAGCATTTTCAAATACTACTAATCTAACGCAAATACCAGGAATCGAAAATTGGAACACTTCTGGTGCAACAGATATGAACGATATGTTTGCAAACTCTTCGGTAACTTCGCTAGATATTTCTAATTGGGATTTAACGCAGGCTCTTAATGGTCAAACTGGTTCATCAAATAACGGCGTTAGGAACATGTTTGGCGGCAGCAAAATCGATGATATTACTATTCCATCTGGAGTGGATCTTAAGCAAACAAATCTTTCGGCACTTACTGATATTTGGAAAGAAGCAAGCGCACAAGATGGCAATCTTCGTATTAAAAAAGATGGATTCTCATCAATAGAAGATATCGCAAAACCAAGCGAGAATAAGGCCCCTAGAAGATTCTTGCGCGGATACTTTATGGCTGCAATAAAGCACGGCGATGCTAGTATTAGTTGCTTGGTTAATACAAATGGAAAGAATAATTTTGTTGATGCAATTGTTAATTGCCAAGATAAAGACAGCAAAATAGTTGATTTCCGAAATCTAGATAAAGAAAATGCAAACAAAAAATTAGCTACACTACTTGGCTTACAAGATGAAATAGTTACAGCTTGGAACAATGGTGAATCTGCTTTTAACTCAAATTTAAAAGATCTTGATTTAACTAAAGATTTTAATTTGACTGTTAAAACAACTGTTAAAACTCAAAGTACTCAAACGGAAAATTCAAACGTTGTTGAGCCTAGTGCAGATGAATCTTTAGATTCTGATTTGGATTCTAATTCGGATTCTAAATCTAATTCGGATTCTAATTCTGATTATAGTTTGCTAAAGTTATATAGGCTATTAGCTGCGTTCAATCAAAATGACTACAGTTATAGCAGTTATTATCAAGCTAGTGCTGCTGCAAAAACATATACTACACAACCATCTAAGGTTGCAGAAGCTAAAACTGTGGAAACTAAGACTGTAGAATCAGCTCAATCGCAACAAGAAAATCAGGATACTTCTTACAAAGCAGAAATCGCCAATAAAACTGCAGAAAATAAGAAGCAGACCGAGCCAAGCAGCAACTCAAGCAGCAATAAGGCTGATTCCAAAGATTTGCAAAGCAATGATTCTAAAGAAAATGATTCTAAGGAAGACAATTCTAAGGAAGACAATTCTAAGGAAGACAATTCTAAAGATGAAGATTCAAGCAAAAGCGTAAACAAAAAGAAGAGCGCACTAAAAAATAACAGCTCTAGTGCAAAACCAGCTTCTTCAAATAAGAATACGAATGTACTAATGATTGGTGCATTAGCTGTATTTGTTGTTGCAATTGCTGGAATTGCAACCTTTGTTTTAAAGAAAAACTAAAACATTTGCAATAATTTTCCGCAAAATGTTGTATTACACATCGTATTTTGCAACATTTTGCGGAAAACTTTAATATTTTTTATTAAGCGCCATATTGAAGAAGATATTTAGCAGCGCGATCTGCCAACTGCTGATTCATTACAGCCTCGCCGTTTGAATTTTTAATGCTCTTAGCAGCATCAAAAATCTCACGAACGTTTGCAATCGGAAGCACTGGGAATCCAAACTCTTGCTCTACAGCTTTTACTGCAGAAAGCTCACTGTCTTTAGTGCGCTCCATTCTATCCACTGCCAAAATCAAGCCAACAACTTCCACATCTGCTTCTGCTTTAAGCTTTGGCAAGACTTCTCGAACTGCGGTTCCAGCAGTCATAACGTCGTCAACTAGCAGCACTTTCATACCGTCTTTTAGCGGCTTTCCAACCATCATTCCGCCATCGCCATGGTCTTTTCTTTCTTTTCTGTCAAAAGTAAAACCAACTGGCATATTGTAATTATTAGTTAAAGCAATAGACGTAGAAACAGCCAAAGGAATGCCTTTATATGCAGGGCCAAACACTGTGTCGATATTGCTAGAAAGAACACCATCTTTGATTGCAGCAACAATTCTTTGAGCGTAATAATCGCCAAGAGAAGCGATTTTACTGCCGTCATCAAAAGCTCCAGCGTTAATAAAGTAAGGCGATTGGCGACCAGATTTAAGCGTAAAATCACCAAATTTAAGTGCGCCTGAATCAAGCAAAAACTTTGTAAAACGTTCATGTAATTGTGCCATAATATTCTCCTTATTAAATTTAGTAAAACCTTATTAGCAAATCCTATTTACTTATTTTTACTTATTAGCGCCAAGTTATTAGCGCCAAGTTTTGCCTTCTTTAAGCAAAGACGCAAGCTTTGGCCTAGAATCAAGCAAATCATCCAGCTCGCGCGCAATGCGAATTGGAGCAGTAGGATCCACAAGAGCCGCAGCCCCTACTTCTACAGCATTAGCGCCAGCATACAAGTATTCCAAAGCTTTCTCTCCAGAATCAATGCCTCCAATACCAATGATTGGAATATCTGGCATAGCTTGACGAACTCGCCAAACAAATCCAAGCCCAATTGGGAAGATTGCAGGGCCAGAAACACCGCCCGTTCGGTTTGCAATAATCGGCTCGCCCGTTTTAATATCAATACGCAAACCAACCAGCGTATTAATCATACTTAAAGCATCCGCTCCAGCGTCAACAGCAGCCTTGCAAATCGATACAATATCTGTAACATTTGGCGTCATTTTTACAATCATTGGCTTGTTTGTCATTGCGCGAAGTCGCTTAATTAAGCGATGAAGAGCCACAGGGTCTGTTCCCACACTCATGCCACCATGAGTTACATTCGGGCAGCTAACGTTAATCTCCAGCATGTCTGCACTAGAATCCGCAAGCTTTTCAACAACTTGAGCATAATCATCGTCACTGTGGCCAGCAACGTTAGTAATCACAAGCGCTCCAAGCTTTTTTAACTTCGGCAACTCGTCTACCAAATAGTGGTCAACTCCAGGATTTTGCAAGCCAACAGCATTTACCATTCCAGAAGGCGATTCCGCAGTACGCGGAGCAGGATTTCCTTGCCACGGAACTGGAGAAACTCCCTTAGTGCAAATTGCTCCAAGCTGGCTTACATCGTAAAAGTGCGCGCAAGCTGCAAGCTGGAACGTTCCAGAAGCTGTTCCAACCATGTTTTTCCACTCAACGCCTGCAACTTTAGTTGAATGCTTCCAAACGTGGCTTGTGTCAAATCCAAGATTTTGCGCATTATTTTTCGCGTTTTCTAAAGCGTTATTTGTTTCGTTGCTCATATTCTTTCCTTTATTCCCATCCCAATCTCTGTGAGTCAAATACTGGGCCTTCGTTGCAAACCTTAAGTCTTCCTTCTAATGTGTCTACAACACAAGCAACACAAGTGCCATATCCGCAACCCATTCTGGCTTCTAAGCTTAGCTGACATTTAACATTACGCTCATGTGCCCAATGAGCTACAGCTTTCATCATTGGCATTGGCCCGCAAGAAAGAATAACAGTAGGCAAATCGCCATTAAAATCAAAATGATTTTCTTGCTCTAGCTCATTAAGCAAAGTAATAACCGTACCTTGCGTATTGCTAATGCTATAAACGTTATCAACGTATTCCTTCATAAATGAGTCAGCAAAATGATTATCTCTGTATCCAAGAACTGCCGTAACCTTGCAATTCTTATTCTTTGAAATAGCCTGCGCCGCACAAATCAAAGGAGGAACACCTAATCCTCCGCTTACAAGAACATAGTGAGCCGGCTTAGAAATATCAAAGCCCAATCCTAATGGTCCTAAAGCGTCTACAGTATCTCCTGCTTTAAGCTGCGCAAACTCGGCAGTCCCCTTACCAATCACAGCAAAAATAAGAGTAAATGTATCTCCATCAACGCTTGCAACGCCAAATGGCCGAGGAAGCATAGTTGTAGAATCTGGGGAATACAAGTTAACAAATTGCGCAGGAGTTGCCGTTTTAGCAATAGCATCATCGCGTAAAACTAAGCGGTACACACCTTCGTCAAGCTTTTGATTATCAAGCACTTCTATTGGGCGCCTTCCTAAAAGACGGCTATATTTGGGCTTGCTGGACTCCGCATTCGAATAGTCAAAAGAGCTTTCACTCAGCGTAGTTGTAACACTTCTGGAAGATTTTTGAGTTTGAATAAACATGCCATCTCTCATGTATTTGCCCTATCTTGTTTAGTGTGTAACTTTATTTGTTTAGCTTTATTTATGTATTTTCGCTTGTAATTTGTAACTTGTTATTATTTATAGATTATATTCACATTTATTTAGCTATATTCACCTATAAACCGCCTGACGTAAATCATCTCGCATATTAATAGCCGCGCGAGCAGAAGAATCTGCAACAATATCTAGAATGTCATCTAAAGAAATCGAAGATTCATGCTTTTTATACGATTCGCAATTCTTCCAAGAGCCAATAATCCCGCGAGAAGAGTTTACTATAGCACCACTTCCATCTTTATCAAACATTCCAGCAACATCTTGAGCTGTTCCGCCTTGCGCTCCGTAGCCTGGGACCAAAAAGAAAGTATGTGGCATAATTTCGCGCAAATGCTGGCCTTCTTGCGGATGCGTTGCTCCGACCACTGCTCCAACTCTAGAATATCCGTGATTTCCAACGTTTGAAGCACCCCAGTTTTCAATCAACTCAGCAACATGCTCGTAAAGTGGCCTATTGTCTTCCACAACAAGCTCTTGCAACTCTTTGCTAGAAGGATTAGATGTGCGCAAAAGCACAAAAATGCTTTTATTGCGCGCAATTGCTTCGTTTATAAAAGGCTCAACGCCATCCGAACCCATATATGGATTTACGGTAAGCGAATCCTCATGCCAAAAATCCTTGGCGCTAGCGGTTTTTAGAAGATTAACCAAAGACTCGTCAAAATTATAAGAATCATCTTTAAAATACGAATCAAGATTAGCAAAACCTCGCAAATGTGCTGCGTATTGGCCTGCAGTAGAGCCAATATCTCCACGCTTTGCATCTCCAATAACGATTAAACCTTTGGATTTAGCGTAATCGCAAGTCATTGTGTATGTGTCGATTCCAGCAGGGCCAAGCGCCTCGTACATTGCAATTTGTGGCTTAACAGCTGGAACAATATCGCAAATCGCATCAATAATTGCACGATTAAACTCAAAATAGGCGGCAGCAAGCAAAGTTGGCAAAGCCTCTTCACTTTCCACCTCTTGCAAAACTTCATCCGCTAAGCCGCTTAAAATTTGTGCAGGCAAAATACCAGGCTTTGGGTCTAAGCCAACAACCGTAGGATTTTGCTTGGCTGCAATCGCTTCTACTAACTCGTCCATTTTGCTCCCATTTTCTATATTTTTACAACTACAACTTACGAATATGCTTGATTAAATGCGCAACTACATTCTAGAAAACGCAATTTGCGATCCAATAATAGTTGCCACTGGCCTGCCCTTTAATTGCCAGCCGTCAAATGGCGTATTTCTAGCTTTCGAATGGAACAAGTTCGAATCTACACTCCACTTTTCACTCATGTTAATCAGCACTAAGTCAACGTTTTCTGGGTGCTCCGTGTTGCTTAATCGCAACGTGCGCCTAATTGCACATTTGGAAGAAACATTTAGCAAAGCCGAAATATCTGTAGAACGCCTACTCATTAATTGTCTAGGATTAACAGACATGAGTTCAATTAAATGCTTATCGTCTGTATAACCTGCATCCACAAGAACTTTTCTACAAACCGCATAAGCACATTCTAGGCCAATAATGCCATTAGGTGCGCTCGCAAAATCGCCAGCCTTATCTGCAGTTGTGTGCGGAGCATGATCCGTTGCAATCATGTCTATAGTTCCATCTGCGATTGCAGCAAGAGTCGCCTGCCTATCTGCTTTAGATCTAAGCGGAGGATTCATTTTTGCATTAGCGCCATACTTTAAAACATCTTCATCACAAAGAGCAACATAGTGCGGAGCTGTTTCGCAAGTAATGGGCAAACCTTCCTTCTTTGCTTTGCGAATTGCCTCAAACGCAGCCGCAGTACTCACATGCTGGAAGTGAACATGAACGCCGCTAACTCTTGCAGCATCAATATCTCGCTTAACAATCGCAAGTTCCGTAGAAGCAGGAATTCCGCCAACGCCTAAAATTTTAGCCACTGGCCCTTCGTTTACAGAACCAGAATCATGATGCTCGCAATGTTCAACAAAAGGCAAGCCCGTTTGCTTTGCGATTTTTAGAACGTCTTGCAAAATCGGCTCTGGAACCGCAGCACCATCGTCGCTAATAGCAGTTACAGGATGCTTCTTCATTGGAGACGTTTTTTGACTATCTTCGACTCCAGGAACATACTTTTTCCACAGATTAACGTTGCTAGGCTCAAGTCCACTTCTGCCAACAGATGCGCAAACGCTTAAATCGTAGCGAACTGGCAGTTTTACGCCGTAGATACAACCGTATCTTTGCAAGTAATCAATCACATTTTCTACATCAAAAGGAGCATCATTCCAAGGCTCGCCGTCAACTGCAGGAATCGTATTTGGCATAATCAAAACCTGCGTGTAGCCACCTGCAGCAGCCGCATTGCCGCCAGTTGTCATCGTCTCCTTATCTGTTTGCCCAGGATCCCTAAAATGCACGTGTGGATCGGCAAAACCAGGAGCAACAATCCAATCGCTTGCATCAATTTCGCCATCAATCCGCGCATTTGGCTCTATTAAAGCATCTTGACGCACACCATCTACGATTAAATCGATGCGCTCGCTAGTATCCCAAACTGCAATATTTTGCAAAGTTAAGGTTCGAGAGTTATTCATGTTACTCCTAGTTCGCTCAAGGTTTTAAGTTATTTTAAATTATTTTAGATTATTTTATGCCAAATTCTAATCAGCTTATGCCGCTTCGTCACAATACAAGCAGCGATACACATTTGAGCCAGAATCATCCTTATAGAACTTTTTGACTAATGTTAATTCGCTATTTGTTATGCAACGAATATTAGGGCATTTAAGATCTTTAGGCGCATTCTTATCTTCTTTATGAACACGAGGATTAGCCAGCGAAATTCCACTGGCATCGTAAGCTTGCGATTCGTCTTTAGGAACGTTCACAAAATCTGTTGGCTCATAGCCCAAAAGCTCATCTCCAAGAACCGAGCTTTCTAACGCCATTCGCATAAGCATACCATTTTTAACCTGCTCAAAGTATGCCGCACGAGGATCCGCGTCAACGTCAACCGCAATCTCATTAATTCTAGGAAGTGGGTGAAGAACAGCCGTATTAGGCTTTGCTTTTTGCAATTTTTCTTCCGTCAAAATGTAAGTATCTCTAAGTCGTAAGTATTGGTCCCTGTCGGTAAAACGCTCTTCTTGCACGCGAGTCATGTAAAGCACGTCCAAGCTGCCAATCACTTCCATTAAGTCGCGAGTTTCTTCGTAAGAGCACGATTCGGTTGCATTTATGCGATCAATAACATATTGCGGAGTTTTAAGCTCATCTGGACTAATCAGCACAAAATGAACGTTTCCAAAGCGGCATAAAGTTTCAATAAGTGAGTGTACCGTGCGTCCGTACGTTAAGTCTCCGCAAAGGCCAACTGTTAAATTGTTAAGCCTGCCAAATCGCGCAAGAATAGTTGCCAAATCTGCAAGGGTTTGTGTAGGATGCATGTGGCCGCCGTCTCCAGCATTAATTACTGGCGTGCTCACAGCTTGCGTTGCTACAAAAGCGGCGCCTTCCTTAGGGTGACGCATTGCTACAACGTCTACATAGTTTGACACCACTCTTAACGTGTCGCTAACTGTTTCTCCCTTGCTTGCGCTAGAAAGCTGAGCGCCTGCAAAACCAATCACCTTGCCACCTAAGCGAAGCATTGCTGTTTCAAAGCTTAATCGTGTGCGCGTACTCGGCTCATAAAAAAGAGTGGCCAACACTCTGCCATCGCAAGTGTGGGCCACTTCTTTTCTGTGCGAATCAATGTATCGCGCTTTATCTAAAAGCATTCGTATCTGTGCCGTGGAAATATCATCTAAAGTAACCACGCTTTTGCCTGCTAACGATTGAGCAATTGCGCAACGAGAAAAAACTTGATTGGAAGAATCAGAAAATGCGTTCGTCATAATAGAACCGCTTACCTTTCGCTAGTTGGCAAACGGCCGCGATTGTGCGCGACCTCCACGATTTTACTGATTATCATTGACGAATATGCGATTCGGAGTGGCGTATATTTATCACCACAAAATGCAACAATTAAATGCAAAAATTGAACAAAAAATTAGTAAATCAAATTAAAAAGCATTTTATTCATCGGCCATAGAAAATACGAGACATTACATCTCGGCATTGACGCATAACCGCCATTAAATCGTTTTCAAATACCCTACCCTGGTTTGGATCATATCCAAGATAAGTTGCGATTCCACCCAAAGAATACGAGTCTGTTGGAATAACATCGGCGCGCTCAAGGGAGCCAGACCACAAGAAGTTTGCATTTCGCACTGCAGAACACATATGCCAGCAGCGTTCCAACACATCAGCATCTTCTAAATCAATCAAATGTGATTCTTTAAGCGCTTTCAACGCTTGCATTGTGCCAACTGTACGCAAAGACTCGTATTTTCCAGCGTATTGCAATTGCAAAAGCTGAACAGTCCACTCAACATCGCTTAAACCGCCGCGGCCAAGCTTTAAATGCCTATCTCTACTAACACCTCTTGGCAAACGCTCTGCTTCCATACGAGCTTTAAGCTTACGAATTTCCGCCACTTGCGATTCACTAAGCGGCTCTGCCGAATAACGCAAATCGTTTACCACTCCACTTAGCAAAGAATCCGCCAACTCTTTGGATCCTGCAGCAAAACGCGCACGTAAAAGCGCTTGATTCTCCCACGTACTAGCCCACTTTTTGTAATAATGCTCGCAAGATTCTAGCGAGCGCACAAGAGGACCATCTTTGCCTTCTGGGCGCAAATCTAAATCAACCATGATTTTTGGCTCTAAAGTAAGAGGACCTTGCAAAATATTTCGCAATACATCAACGGTTGTCTGCGCAAAACGATGAGACAAATCAGAACTAGAATCAGAGGCGACTTCGCTACTGCAATCATCTTCTGTAGGCTTATAAACAACCATCATGTCTGCGTCCGAACAGAAGTTAACTTCTCTGCCCCCGTAACGACCCAAAGCAATAATTGCAATCGAAGCTTTACTGCTATCTAAGCCCATTTTATAAGCAGAATCCTTCATAGACCACTGCAAAGCAGCATCGAGCACGGCATCAAACACATCACTCATTGCTTGCATCGAAGTATCATCATCAATAAGCCCACACATCCAAGCAAGAGCTACTCGCTCGATTTCTTGCCGTCTTAAAGCGCGCAGAGACTGAGCAAAATCCGCAATACTGCTTGAATATCTTGCAACCATTGCGTGCGTTTGCATATCTAAGCTTTCTCTATCTCGTGCAGAAAGCGCAGAATCGTCTCCAAGCCACGTAATCGACTGCATTGATTGCATCATTGCGTCGCCTAAATAACGCGAATCAGACAAAACGTGGCAAAGCCTACGAGCTGCACTAGGAGAATCACGTAAAAATCCCAAATACGTGTTTTTTCCACCAAAACGTTCGGAAAGTCGCCTAAAAGCAAGCAAACCCATATCTGGGTTTTGGCCCTCTCCAAGCCATTTTAAGACTGCTGGAAGAAGAATCCTGTGAATTTTAGCCGCACGCGAAAGCCCTTCGGTAAGTGCCTCAACATGCATTTGTGCAGCCTTTGAGTCTGCAAAACCGATTGACGCAAAACGCGCTCTAGCAGCATTTGCAGAAAGAACAATAGGATCCGCATCTGTTTGTGCATTAATAGGCAGCATTGGACGGTAGTAAATATCTTTATGCAAGTGCCTAATTTCCCTACGTGCTTTATCAAATCGCGCAACAAGCTCTTCTGGCGTAAGCCTAACGGCTCTAGCAAGACGCCTTATTTGACTATTATCGTTAAGTTCTTCTGCACTAATACTTCTTGCGCGGTCTAAACCACCATTGCCATGAGCGCCTAAATCGGGGAATAAATGTGTTCGCTGCATATTCCACATTTGCTGGCGGTGTTCTAGTACACGCTCAAAACGGTAATGTTCTGCCAAAATTGCAGCTTGCGATCTAGAAACGTATCCTCCAGCAGACAAAGCGTTAAGCGCACTAAGCGTATCTTTAACTCGAAGAGACTGGTCTTCACTTCCATGCACAAGTTGCAGCATTTGCACAGTAAATTCAACATCGCGCAAGCCACCTCGCCCAAGCTTCATATCCAGGTCTCGCTGCGATGCTGGAATCAAGGATTCTACACGCTGACGCATATGCTGGCAATCTGCAACAAAATGTTCGCGGCCAGACGCCTTCCAAATAAAAGAATCCGCCATTTTTCTGTATTCGTTTCCAAGTTGCACATCTCCAGCCGCTGGTCTTGATTTTAAAAGTGCCTGAAACTCCCAGCTACTTGCCCACTTTTCGTAGTATTCTCTATGAGATTCTAACCGCCTAACAAGCGGGCCATCTTTGCCTTCTGGCCTAAGTGCAGTATCAATCTGCCACAATGGCGGCTCCGTGCAACCAATAACAATAGATTGGCAAACTTTTTGTAGAACCATTGCAATCGAGCAGGCTGTTCTAATCGCCTCATCTTGGCTAACACCTTTAGATGGCTCAGCAACGTAAATTAGATCAATATCGGAAACGTAGTTTATTTCTTGCGCTCCCAATTTTCCCATTGCGATTATTGCAAATCTGCAGCAGCACGATCCCGAAACCTGCCCGCGCGCAATAGCAAGCGCTGCCTCTAAAGCAGCATCAGCCGCATCGGACAGCTTGCGACTTATATCTGGCTGCAATTCTACAGGATCTGCGCTCGCTAAATCGTATGCCATAATCGCAGCAACATGCTGACGATATCTTTCTCTAAGAGCACAAACTGCCTGCGCAAATCCCATTGAGCTTATAGGAACACTGCACGAGCCACCGCTTTTATCAGCATTTTCTACAGCATCTTCCTCATTAGCTGTAGCCTTCTCATTAGCTGTATCATTCCCCTTAGATTCAGCTACTTTAATATCGGCATCTTTAGCACTAACAACAGTTGCCCTATAAGCTTGAATAGCCTCTAACAAATCTAAAACACGCTCTTCTAAAGTCATGTGCAATAGATGATTTGGATCGTTTGCTGCCGCGTTTATTAAGCAAGGATGCGTTCGCATTAGCATTGCAAATGCTTTAGACGCTCCAATAACCTGCATTAAAGACGCAAGCGGGCTTGTTATTAGCGAATTATTAGAGCTTTGAGCAATTTTTTGAACAACTTTTTGCTGGTCTTGGCAAATGTCTTTAAAAGCTAAAATTGCATAATCTGGATCTTCTACTCTTTTTATGCTTTCTAAAATTTTTAGAGCATTTAGCGAGTCGTCTTCACAATTTTTGCAAACATCTTCTATAGTTTTACGAGCAGATTCTGGGCGCGCAAATCCAGCTTTAACTAAGCTTCTATACGATAAATCGCAGTTTTTATCGTCACTAGAATCTTGATTTTCACTTTGTGTAGAATCGCCAGCTAAAGCGCCAGAAAACCTACCAATCAAGTTTCCACTCACAGCGCCACTATTGCCCGTTTGATTGCTCATAACGCCACTGTACATTGTGGTGCCGTCCAATAAGATTTTGCACAGCACCACACGCACAAATTACACAATTTTGGTAAAAAGCGGCTTAACGTTTGACCAGATGCTTCTAGTAACACCAGGACGATTCATTGTATACAAGTGTATTCCGTCTACTCCTTGCGCAACTAAATCGTTAATCTGCTGAGACGCAAATATGCTTCCAGCGTCTTGCAAAACTTCTGGGTTGCTTCCCCAGCGTTCCATCATTGCTAAAACAGGCTCGGTTATTGCAGAAGAACACATTTTTGTCATTCTCTTAACCTGATTTGCGTTTACAACAGGCATTACTCCAGCTTCAATCGGAACGTTAATTCCAGATTTTCTAGCTAAATCCCTAAATCGCAAGAAGTCATCGTTATTGTAAAAAAGTTGCGAAATCAAATGAGTGACTCCTGCATCAACTTTTTTCTTTAGATTATCGATGTCTTCTTGCAAAGTAGCAGATTCGGGGTGCTTTTCGGGGTAGCATGCGCCAAAAATAGGCAAATCAGGGCGCTGCGTGCGAATATAAGCAACTAAATCGCTGGCATGGTTAAACACACCAGCAGCATCCTGACCTTCAATAACGTCTCCACGCAAAGCCAAAATGCCACTAACACCTGCCTTGTCGAACAACTCTAATGCTTCGTCAACATCATCATAATTTAGGTATCTTGCTGTTAAATGTGCAACAGCTTTAATACCGTATTCCGATTGAATTGTGTTGGCAATTCTAGCAGTAGCAGTTCGATCCGAAGATTTTCCAGTTCCATAAGTTACAGATATAAAATCTGGATCCAATCCCCTTAAGCCATCTAAAGTGTCGTAAATCGTACCTATTGGAGATGTTCTTTTAGGTGGAAACACTTCTAGCGAAAACTTTGGTTTATAGGTCATTTCAAACCGCCACCCAATTCGCTTCTAACCTTTTTGGCTGCAGAAACAAGATTTTGCAAGCTAACCCACGTTTCTGCATTGCCTCGTGTTTTCAAGCCGCAATCTGGGTTAATCCACAGTTTATTAGCTGGCATTTTGCGCAAAATCTCGTGAATTCTGTTAACAATCTCCTCTTCGCTAGGAACACGAGGAGAGTGAATGTCGTAAACACCAGGGCCAGCTTCTGTTTCAAAGTTTGCGTCATGAATAGCGTCCAAAACAACTAAATCTCCACGCGAAGCCTCAAACGATATTACGTCTGCGTCCATTGCGTCAATGTCTTGAATAATGTCGTTAAACTCCGAATAGCACATATGTGTGTGAATCTGCGTAGTAGCAGCCACAGCAGAATGTACAAGACGGAAAGCCGCAATAGCCCAGTCCAAATACTTCTTATGCCAATCCGAACGCCTAAGCGGCAACTTTTCACGCAAAGCAGCCTCATCGATTTGAATTACGCGAATTCCAGCACGCTCTAAGTCTAAAACTTCATCTCGTATAGCAAGAGCCAGCTGCTGCGTTTGCTGCTCGTGGGTAATATCTTCGCGAGGCCAAGACCAGTTAAGAATTGTTACAGGCCCCGTTAGCATGCCTTTCATAACATGATTTGTGCGGCTTTGGGCATACGCGCTCCACTCTACCGTGATTGGCTGTGCTCTAGAAACATCACTCCAAACAATTGGAGGCTTTACGCAGCGAGTTCCATAAGACTGCACCCAAGCATTCTTGGTAAACTTAAATCCGTGCAAATGCTGGCCAAAGTATTCCACCATGTCGTTTCGCTCAAATTCGCCATGCACAAGAACGTCTAGGCCAATGCTCTCCTGGTGTTCTATGCACTCGTCTATTTGCTTGCCAATAAATGCGTTGTATTCTTCTTTACTAATTTCGCCTTTTCTAAAAAGCGCTCGAATCGACCTTATCTCTTTTGTTTGAGGGAAGGATCCGATAGTTGTTGTAGGCAAATCAGGCAATCCCAATGCTTCTTTTTGCAATTTTTGACGCTCAGCGCGAGCTGGCTTTCGCTCAAAATCTTCTGGCTTAAGGCTTGAGATTCGCGCTTTAACACTTTCGTCTGTCTTTACTCTAGATCCGTCGAATAATGCTTGATTTTGCGCTAATTCCTCGCTATTTTTAAGCTCATCATCATTCAAAACGCAAAGTTTAGCAATTTCGCTTACTTCCTTCAATTTTTCTACAGCAAACGCAAAATGCTTTAATACGTCTTCACCAAGCTCTTCTCCATTCGTGCTAAATGGAACGTGCAAAAGAGAGCATGCAGTAGAAACAGCTATGCGATTAGTAACATTTTTTTGCAAAGCGTCTAATAAGCCAAGACTTTGTGCGTAATCATTTTTCCAAATGTTTCTACCATTAACAATTCCTGCAAAAATAGTGGTTTTCTCGTTCACTCCATATTCTTGCAAAGCTTCAAGGTTTTCCTCTTTACCTTCTACAAAATCCAAGCCAATTGCGTCAAACGCTAAATCGTTTACAGTTTTATAGGAGTCTAAAATATTGCCAAAGTATGTATTAAGCAAAATCTTAACGCTGCTTGCGTTTTCAGCGTTTTCAAGCCTGCTTTCAAGAATCGGCTTATATAAATCGCTAAAAATCTTTAAATCGCCATCTTCTTTATCTAAGCACAAGTATGGTTCGTCAAATTGCAACCACTTTGCTCCAAGACTTGCAAATCGTTTTACAATATTGCAATATGCTTCTGCTAATGCTTCAATCGTTTCTTTATTTGGCCCTAATTCCTGAGCCTGTGGATTGCGAGCAAGCTTTAAGAAGGTGTATGGGCCAATCAACACTGGCTTTGTTTCAATTCCAAGATCTTTTGCTTCATTAAACTCGTCAAATGGCTTTGTACCAACTAAACGCAAATCTTGTGGATTTTCAACTTCTGGAACAATGTAGTGATAGTTGGTTGTAAACCACTTCTTCATTGGAAGAGCCGTAACGTCTCCAAAGCTCCCTTGATACCCGCGCGCTATTGCAAACAGTGTATCTTCTGCATTTTCAAACTCTAGCTTTTTGTATCTTTCTGGCACTGCGCCAAGCAGGATTGCCGTGTCTAGCATCTGATCGTAGTAGCTAAAATCATTGCTTGGTATGAGTTCTATTCCAGCTTCTGCCTGAATCTTCCAATGCTTTTTGCGCAAGTCTTTTGCAACTTGTCTTACTTCTTCTAGCGTTGCGTCTTTTTTCCAATAGCGTTCAATAACTTTTTTAAGCTCGCGATTGGCGCCAATCCTTGGGAAACCCTGTACGGACGTTAGAACGGTATGCATATATCCTCCAAAAAAAATCAATAACCTGATTCAGCCTAGCAAACATTTGGCCTAATGGGGTCATCAACTATTTGGGGGTGTCGTTATAACCTGAATTTATATGCGTATTTTATGCGGATTTTATGCGTATTTTATGCGTATTTTATGCAGATTTTATACAGATTTCCGCGTATTTTACTCAAAATCTTTTGGACTTATAACGCCCAGGGCTTTTGCTCCTCGAAGTCCGCAGGTTGTAAAAGGCGTTTCAGATACTAGAACAACAATCGAAGCATTGGAAAGTCCAAGTCGCATTGTTCCTAAAACATCTGGGTCTGAATCGGCGGAAGAAAGCCATTGTGCAGCCATCGACATTGTTGGCTCATGGCCTATAATCATTGTTATTCTAGATTCACTCCTAATAGCACTAAGCTCATCCATTACGGATTGCATTCCGCCATCATATAAGCTTTTTCTTGATGCAACTATTGGCGAATCTCCAAATTTTTTAAGCATTTTTTGCATTGTTTGTTCGCTGCGATTCGCGCTTGAACAAACAATATAATCTGGAACAAGCTTTAAAGATTGCAAGCCTTTTGCCATTATTTTTGCTTGTTTTAAGCCTTTATCGCTAAGGTCTCTTCCCCAATCGTCTCCCATTGTTGGCGGATGTGCTTTTGCGTGGCGCATTAGTAACAACACATATTTTGCGTGCTTTACTTTTTTAGCAATTTTCTTGATTGACGCCGCCATTTTAATCTCCTACAGTCTTCGGTTAAGCCTTGTTGGACTTTGGATTTTGGTTAGGTAACTGTGCTATTTGCGAGTCTAAATCTTTTAAAACTTTTCTAAGTTTTCTATCGGATATATCTCTAAGAGATAAGTCTTCTAACTGTTCTGCGCGCTCTTCGGGTGTTAAAGCATCAATATCGCTAACAGTATCTTTTGTAGCACGCTCGCGCTTTTTTAGCGCATTAAATCCTTGTGCCATTGCGCGCGAAATAACCAAAAAACCAGTATGACCTATCATTGCATGATCTGGTCTAACTGCTAAATCTTGAGCTTTCCAAGTTCTTTCTAACGTTTCTTGAATCTCTGGCTCCGTCCAAACTCCCGAAGCACGCAAACTTTGTGCCATTCTAGACATTTGCGTTGTAGTTGTTACGTACGCAACCAATACGCCACCTGGAGCAATAACTCTATAAGCTTGTTCAAGCCTGTTCCAAGGATCAAGCATATCTAACATAATGCGGTCAAAATAGCCTTCTGGAAGAGATTTTGCCACTGAATCAAAATCTCCAGTTAAAAGATTCCACCATTTTGGTTTTTCACCATAGTAAATCGTTGCGTTTAGCTGCGCAATTCTAGCAAAATCAGGCCTAAGCTCTATTGTTGTAAGCTCACCACTTTGCCCAACCGCATCTAAAAGACTTAAGCTCATTGCCCCAGAGCCTGCTCCCGACTCTAAAACGCGCATTCCAGAGCGAATATCTCCTAAAGAAATCACTTGTGCAATATCTTTTGGATACATGATTTGAGCGCCTCTTGGCATGGATAAAACGTAATCCGTCAATCGCGGACGCATAACTACATAATCCCATCCGCCTATTGCGCGCGCTGCCATCCATGGCTTGTTTGATTCTTTAGATGCATCAACTGGCTTATTGCTCTGCTCAAAATCTCGTTTTGTGCTAACTGTTGTTACTACAATGCCTTGAGTTTTGCCAATAACATCATCGTGCAAAATAATGCCATGCTCAGTTTGTGTAACTCCGCCTTTAGTAAGCTGCGCTGTGATTCGCTTGCCTTTTCTATCGGTGAATTGGATTTTTTCACCAACTTGCAAAGCTCCTCTACGCGTATAGCTTTCGTACACAAAACACCTCGCTTGTTTTTAATATGACTTTTATATTATAAGCTAACGGTTGTAAGTGGCATTGCTGAATCGATTGCAAAATCTGGAGCAGATGGACGAACGCCTGCTTCCACCAAATTCACACCAAGCATTGCCACCATTGCTCCATTATCTGTGCAAAGCTTCAATTCCGGCAAACGAACTTCGATTCCATGCTCTTTGCCTTGCTCTAAAAGATGCTCTCTAAGTTGCGAGTTTGCGGAGAATCCGCCACCAATCAGCAGCGTTTTAGAACCATACTGTTCGCATCCCATCATGGCTTTTTTAGAAAGAACATCTGCAACAGAGTTTGCTAAAGATGCGCAAACGTCGTCAACTGGTATTTCTAAGCCTTGTGCTTGGCGAGCTTCTACCCAACGCGCAACAGCTGTTTTTACTCCCGAAAAACTAAAGTCGTAAGGGTGCTCTTTGCCAGATCTGCCTTGCGTAAGTCCTTGTGGAACTTTCAACGTATTTGGATCTCCAAGGCGCCCATGCCTATCAATATGAGGGCCTCCTGGGTAAGGGAATCCCAGCAATCTAGCTACTTTGTCAAAGCATTCGCCAGCAGCATCGTCTAATGTTGTTCCAACAACGTCTATGCTGCGCGCAATATCGTTCACGTGAAGAAGCGAAGTATGTCCGCCAGAAACAATTAAAGCAAGAACGTCTTTAGGCACATCGCCAAATTGCAATTGCGTTACAGCAATGTGGCCAATAACGTGATTTATTCCATAAATCGGCTTTTTTGCAGCACTTGCTAGTGCTTTAGCGCCAGATACGCCAACAGCTAGGCATCCTGCTAAGCCTGGACCTGCGCTCACTGCTATAGCGTCAATATCGCTTAAATCCATATTTGCATCTGATAACGCTTTTGAAACCACTGGCACGAATGCTTCTGCGTGTGCGCGCGAGGCGATTTCTGGTATAACGCCACCGTAGCGCGCGTGTTCTTGCATTGAGGATGCTACAACGTTAGAAACTAATGTTCTTCCCTTAACGATTGCTGCTGCTGTTTCGTCGCAAGTTGATTCAATGCCTAAAACTATTGGCTCGCTTGTTTTATTCATTGTTTCACTCATTGTTATCCTCACTTTTAGCACTGTTACTGTTATAAGCTTCGCTAGATTCTTCTAAGTTTTTTGAGCTTTCTAAATTTTCTAAGTCTTCTATTTGCGCGCACATTGTATATGCGTCTATTCCTTCTGGCATGTAGTATCTTTTTCGTAATCCCATTTTTATAAAACCGAATTTTTCATACAGTTTTAGTGCTGGATTGTTGTTTACCCTAACTTCTAAAAGCATTCGTTTTGCGCCTATTGATTTTGCATTTTCAATCATTGTCTTTAGAAGATTGCTTGCAATTCCTTGCTTTTGATATTCTTTTGCAACGCCTATTGTCATTATTTGCGCATCATCGCCATCAAACCAAAATCCTGCATACCCTGCTACCGTATTTGTGTTTAAATCAATATCTGCATAATATGCACGCATTGGCGCTTGCAATTCCTGCAAAATCATGTTCTTGTTCCAACAGCCTGGTCCAAACAAGTCTGCTTCGATTTTTGCAATTTGAGAAACTATTGCTTCGCATTTTGAATAATCAATTTTCTCTATAGCGCAGCTTTTACTATTTGATGCACAAGCTGGATATTTTGAGCAAGTTATGTCTACAATCATATGCGTACTTTACTTGAATCCTATTTTTCCGCCACTTTTGTAGCAGCCCCAGAACCCAAAACGTGCTTCAACGGATTTGGAACCGATACATCTGGTCTTCTTAAATAAAGCGGTTCAATAACATCTTTTTGACTTGCGCAAAGCTTAAATATTTCCAATCCTTTTACGCCTAAATCAAGAGCGCTCACTTCGGCAATTAAGCGTATGCTTTTGATTTTCTTCCAATCTTCAACATATTTTTTAGCGCCATGACCCGCAACACAAACACAGTAGTCGCAAATTTTATTTGATTCAAAATATTGGTTAACTCTTTCAACAATATTTGCAGGATAATCAATATCCATTTTTATTACTTCGCAACCACTATCGTCGTATAAACTCATATAAACTTGGCGTCTTCTAGCGTCATTAAGCGAAAGAACATATTTGCGTTCAGTATTGCAGGATTCATTATTTTCGACTATTAAATCTTTAGAAATAACGCCATTTTCAAGCCATTCTTCAAAAGCTCCAGAACGAATCATTAGGCTTTGCGCAATCAAACTGTTGCAACCTAAAATCTTAGCGTTATTTGCAAAAGCAATCGCCTTAGCTGCCACTAATCCAGCTCGTAAACCTGTAAAAGGAGCAGGGCCTACTCCAACTACGATTTCGTCTATTTGATTAAGCTCTAGACCAGCATTTTTTACTGCAGAATCAATGTTTACTTGCAGCTTTTCAACATGCGTACGCGAATCCGTTTCCACTATTGGCTTATAGCCTACAACTCCAACTGTTGAACCGTATGACGTATCTATAATCAGCGTATTGCTCATTTTTGTTCCTTAAATTAACCAACCAACTTAGCTTACTCTTAATCAAGAATTTTTAGTCGATCGCACCAATCTCCTCCAACTGGAACAAGTGTTACAACGCGATTCCCTTCGCTTGTTAGCTGGTTTGAATTAGAATCTTTGCCAGACTGTTCAATCGGCCTATCAATATGAACTTCAAGACGAACATCCGCAAGAACGCCCGCCATCTGCTCTCCCCACTCCATAAGCACAACAGTTCCATCACCTGGTTCTTCCAAAGCCTCATCTAATCCAAGCGATTCAAGCTCGTCTAGAAGCCTAGAAACCGTATCTTGGCCTGGAGCGTAATCTTTTCCACCAAGCCTGTATGCGTCTACGTGAATTAGATTTGCCGCTTTTCCGTTAGAAAACGTGCCTTTAAGTTCTCTTGCAATAGTAAAGGTTGGGGAAACAATCGGCTCTTTTATTCCTAGACCTTGCCCAAATCCTTTTGCAAACGTTGTTTTTCCAGCACCAAGAGGGCCAGAAAGCAAAATAACGTCTGTTTCACGCACTATTTTTGCAATGGATTTTCCAAGCTCCTGCATGCACAAATCCGTTGGAATTACAAGCTTTTTGCTATTCTGATTTTCCAAAATCACACACTTTCGTCTTAATTTAATAACGTCCACGGCAAGCAATCATGCTAATACATTTTCCTAAAGCATAATCAGCGTTGCTTGCTCCACCTTTACACTGTTCGTCTGCCCATGCTAAACACTTAAAACACCTACGAATTCCATTTTCATTCCATCCACCTAAATCTCTCATAGCCATTTTTAGCGCCCAAGGGTTCACTTTTGCTTGAGGAGTGGAAATCTGACCGTTTTTAACTGCTATAGCTTTTGTAATTATGCGCATTTTTACAGCCAGTGCGCCAATTAATGCTATAGGATCAACGCCTTGCAAAATCGCAGTTCTTGCCGCAAGAATAGCTTGAGGCGCATTTCCTTGTGCAGCTTTATCTGCCACAAAAAATCCAGTAACTTGAGGATCCGATGTTAAATATTGGTCAACTATTTTTAAAGTGATTGGATTATTGTCAAAATCAAAACACAGCTGAGAGCACAGTGCCGCCAACTGATCGGTCTTTCCACCTAAGACTTCTACAATACGCCCAGCTGCCATAGGCTCTATGCTGCGATTTTGTCTTTCAAAAAGACTTATAACAAAATTCAGCCTTGCATCGTCTTTTTTAAGATCTGGAACAGTTATTTTGTTTGCTCCAGCTTTTTCAAGCTTGGTAACTATTGATTTTCCTTTAACACCACCTTCGTGGCGGGCAATAACCCAGCAATCAGTGCCATTAGACTTGGAATTATTAGCACAAAAATCAACTAGCGCTTGCACAAAGTCTTCATCTGCCTGCTCAAGATTGCTAATAACAACAATCGTTCCGCTAGAGAACAAAGACGGGCCTGTAGCTGTTATAAAAGCGTATTTATCGGCAATCAAAGCATCTAAATTTACAACATCCGCATCTGGATACGCGCTTATTATGCGCGCTTTTAAATCGCGAGCGTTTAAATCATTTAAATACGCATCCCCGCCAACCACAATCGTAACTGGCGCAAAGTTTTTTAACGTTTGCATGCGTACCCCTTAATGCCAATGTTTTGTAACTTAACCAATCGAATTTACTATTAATAGGATTAATTTTAGCTTTTTAACACCTTATTAATTGTACAAACTATGCAAAACTTAAAACATTCCTAGATAAAAAATTAGACAAATTATTCAAAAAGCTTAACTGAATCGTCTATAAGATGCTTAAAACGATTTGACTTTGCTTGAGCATAAATCTTAAACGTGTTGTAAAACTCTTTATTTTTAAGATACTTATTTGCAAAAAGAATAGCGAAAAATACACTAAATTCAGCAATGCACGCCAACCAAGCACCTAATGGCCCCGCAATCCAAGGAAAAACGCCAATTTGCAAGTCTCCAAGGTTCCAAGCGCAAAATGCCATAATGTTTGTTCCAATCGAAGAAAAACTAGCAAAAAACAACGAAATCGAATAATTCCAACACGCAAAAACAAGAGACAAAAGTCCAAAAATCGTTGCAAAGTCAACAAAAGGAGTAACAATCAAATTAGTTAAAATAGATATAAAAGACACTTGAGGTTGCATTAATATTTGAACAGGAAGCGTAAAACATTGCGCACACAATGTAATACTTAATGCGCTCGCAATACAAGATGGCATGTATCTTAAAAAGATTCTTTTCAACGGCATTGCGCAAACGATTATTCCAAAAGTTGCACAAACCGAAAGAGCAAAAGCATAATCCCATGCGTATTTTGGGCAAACAAAAAGAACGCCTATAACAGTTAAACTCAATGCACTAGCAGACTGATATGCTCTAGAAAGCAAAAACGCAATTGAGCAAATAATGCCCATTATAAGCGCTCTCAAAACAGACGCCGACGGGTAAACAATAAGCGCTAAAGAAATATTTCCAACTGTTTCAAGAACAACACATAGCCATTTTGGAGCAAGAAAATATAAGCAAACTTTACGAATCATTGCAGCAATAAGCAAAAAGTGGCCTCCAGATACTGCCATTAAATGCATTATTCCCGAAATCTTAAATCTTTGCTTCATTGTATTTGCGTACGTGCTGTCAATTTGACTACTTTTATTTTCACTATCATCACTTAAACGCTCTTGACCTAAAAGTCCTACAGTAAGACCAGGAACTAGCATTTTACCTTGCTCGCTCAAATTGTTTGTAACATTGTAAAATTCTTTATAAAGATTGTTTAAAGCACTTGCTAAAAACCCAGCTTTTTCAATCACTTTTAAGGAATTGACTTTATTTTTGCTTGATTTATCTTCTTTACCAACTTTAGGGATTTGAATCTCTACAGCATTTGCGCCGAATTTAGAAATACCAATCCTCGCAAAACTGCTAATCGTATACCCATAATTTATTGCTTTGCAAACTGGATTAAAAGCGTAAAGTTTTGCATCTACAAAACTCGCATATTTTTGCACAGCATTGTTTTTATCTTTTGCCTCAACACTTTTAACTCTAACACTCGATACACAATCTCCTCTAAAAGAAGGAGACGTTCTTAAAGGAGATGTTATTTTCATAACCACTTTAACGTTTTTAAAATCGCCATTTTTAGCGGCATTTTTAGCGCCATTATTTACATTATAATTTTGCTCATTTTTAACGCCATTGCTTTTAATAACAGAAAAAACAGGATCCATCCCTTCTAAACATTGCGTAATTGAGCAAATAATAAAGGAAGCTAAAAACGCACATACAATCGCGTAAAAAGTTTGTTTATATTTGATTATTTTCAATCGTTCTAAACATTTAACTTTAAACATGCCATTAGCAAATACGCAGCAAAAACATATAAAAGCAAAAGCAAAAGTGGCAATTATTGTATGCACTAAAATATGATTTACTTCGCATACAAATCTTGCATATAAGCAGCCAAACCACACTGCAAAAGCAATTGGAACAAGTCTAAAATCCTTGTTACCAGTTTCACAATTCCAATAAAATTCTTCCATCTTAAACCTTAAAGAACAAAGTTATAAAACAAACCTATAAATAGGCGATTTTTAGCCAACACAAGTCATTGGTTTAATTTTTGCAAAGGTTTTAGGGCCAATCCCATTAACTTGCAACAAATCTTCAACGCGCTTAAAAACACGAACTTTTTTACGCATATCTAATATTCTTTGAGCCATTTTTGGCCCCACGCCTTTTATTTCTTGTAATTCTTCTATCCCAGCCGTGTTTATGTTTATGCAAGTTTTTTTATTTAAAGCATTATTAGCAAAATCTTTGTTCTCGCTGTTCGCTGCATAATCTTTGTTAGAATTAGCACTTTTAGAATCGCGCTTTTTATAATCATTGCCCTCATTATCTTTAATAATCGCATTAGAGCTATTTTTGCCATTCACACTGCTCTCTTTAAAATTCTTGCTAGAAGATTGAATTTTGGAGGATTTATTTTCGACTTTATCGTCGGTTTTCCTAACAGATTTGCTGCCAGTTTTGCTTGCGACTTTACTAGCGTTATAAGCATAAAACTTGCTATACGTTGCATATTGACCTATTAGCATTGTTAAACTACAAGCTAAGCAAACAACTAAAATCAGCATTATTGCAAGAATATGAACAGGTTTTATAGCCAGTCTTATGCTATTTTTTATTCTCGCTTCGTTTCGTTTATTAAAATCATTAAAATCTAGTGAAGATTTATTGGCATTAGTGGCAAGATTATTAAAATCCAACGCATTCTCTTTAACCAACGTATTCTCTTTAATTTCTTGGTTAATTTTATGACTCAATCCATCAATCGCCTCAAACCTGCTTAGAACGCTACGACTAGTTTTATGCATCTTTAATCACCCCCTTTTATTGTTTAAATAATCATTAATAAAAAAGATGCTTACCTCCACTATTAAATGAAGATAAGCATCTTTCAAGTAAAATTAACCAATGTGGTTAAAGGCTATTTTGCCTAGAAAACATTAGATTTCAGCTTTCGTCTGGCACAATAGACACAATCTTTGGAGCCTTAACAATCACCTTGCGCGGAGCTTTACCACCCAAGCGATCAGCTACAGCTTCCAACGCGAGTTTTTCTAGCTCGCTAGCCTCAATATTTGGATCAACCTCAAGCTTTGCGCGAACTTTGCCCTTAATCTGCACAACAGCCGTAACAGTATCTGCGCCAACGTAGCGAGAATCTGCAACTGGCCAATCTGCATGAGCAATCGACTTAGTATGCCCAAGCTTGCTCCACATCTCTTCGCAAATATGCGGAGCAATAGGAGAAAGCATAAGAACCAGCGGCTCAACTGCAGCTCGAGGTACATGTGGCAGAGAAGTCAAGTGGTTGTTTAACACAATCAGCTTAGCGATTGCAGTGTTTGGTCGCATTGCTTCCATCTCTACAGTCACTTCTGCAATTGTATTGTTAAGAAGCTTTAACGTCTTCTCGTCCAACGCATCTTCTGTTACTACACAAGCTCCAGTTTCCTCGTTAACAACGTTACGCCACAAGCGCTGCAAGAATCGCATGCCGCCAACAACATTACGCGTATTCCAAGGGCGAGATTCAGAAAGCGGACCCATGCTCATTTCGTACAGGCGGAATGTATCTGCACCGTAGTTTTCGTACATGTAGTCTGGAGTCACAATATTCTTTAGGCTCTTGCCCATCTTGCCAAACTCGCGATTAACAGGCTCGCCATGCCAAGTAAATGTTGGCTCGCCAGCGCCGCTATTAGCGCCTTCTTCAACTTCGTCTGCTGGAACATACTGTCCACGCTCGTCCGTGTACGCATAAGCCTGAATCATGCCCTGGTTAAATAGGCGATGGAATGGCTCAGCAGAATCCACGTAACCCAAGTCATAAAGCGCTTTGTGCCAGAATCTAGAATAAAGCAAATGCAAAACTGCATGCTCTACACCACCAACATAAAGGTCAACACCGCCAGAAACATGCTCTTTACCTGGACGGTTAGTACCCATCCAGTAGTCATATTCGTCGCTGTCAACCATATGCTCAGCGTCGTTTGGATCCAAGTAGCGCATGTAGTACCAGCAAGATCCAGCCCAGTTTGGCATAGTGTTTGTATCTCGATAGTAGGTTTTTACGCCATCTCCAAGATCAAGCTGAACTTTAACCCAATCCTCATTTCTACTCAAAGGCGCTTCTGGCTCGGAATTTGCGTCATCTGGAGCATAAGTCTTTGGCTGGTAGTCTGGAACATCTGGCAAAGCAATCGGAAGCTCACTATCTGGAACTAAGTGAGCAACACCATCCTCATCGTAAACAATTGGGAAAGGCTCTCCCCAGTAGCGCTGCCTAGAAAACAGCCAGTCGCGAAGTCTGTAAGAAACTCTACCTTTGCCTACACCAGCTGCTTCAAGCCAAGTTGTAACTTTTTTAATAGCTTCATCTACGCGCAAACCGTTGATAGATAAGGCATCTCCGCCCTTATAAGTCTTTTCTACAGAAGAGTTAATAACAATTCCGTCATGCGAAACAAACGGAGCATTACCTTCGTAATCTGCCAACTTTTCGCCAGACTCAGCAAGTGGTTCAACCGTGTAGATTACAGGCAAACCAAAGGCCTTAGCAAAATCATAATCGCGCTGGTCGCCGCCTGGAACTGCCATGATTGCGCCCGTGCCGTAATCCATAAGCACATAGTCTGCAGTAAACAGAGGAAGCTTCGCTCCAGTTACAGGGTTAATTGCATAAAGACCAGTAAACAAACCAGTTTTTGCTCCCGCGTCTTCTGTGCGATCTTTTGCAGTCTTTGCTCTAGCTTGAGCTTGATACTTAGCTAAGCCTTCTTTAAGACTTGCGTAGCCACCCTTCCAACTTTCTGGAACGCTTGCACTCCAGGCTTCTGGAACATGCTCAAGAATTGGGTGATCAACGGAAACAACCGCAAAAGTAGCGCCAAAAAGCGTATCTGGACGAGTTGTGTATACTTCCAAATCACGCGTTTTACCATCTGCACATGGCACATCAAAATGAACAGAAGCACCGTGAGATTCGCCAATCCAGTTTCGCTGCATAAGCTTAACTTTTTCTGGCCAATCAATAGTATTTAAATCTTCAACCAATCGGTGACCGTAAGCGGTGATTCGCATTGACCACTGGCGAAGATTGCGCTGGAATACTGGGAAGTTTCCACGCTCAGACTTGCCTTCTGCAGTAACTTCCTCGTTTGCAAGCACAGTTCCCAATCCTGGGCACCAATTTACAGGAGACTTAGAAATATATGCAATACGGAAATCGTTTAATACATCCGCTTGCTCTACCTTGTTAAGATCTTCCCACTTTTTACCTGCAAAACCTGGGATTTCGCGTTTGCCGCTCTTAAACTCATCAACCAGCTCGCAGATTGGTCGAGCAGAACCTTTGCCGCCATCTTTACGCACAAAATTAGGGTTGTACCAAGCGTCGTAAAGCTTTGAGAAAATCCATTGTGTCCAACGAACGTAATTTGTATCAATAGTTGCAAAAGACCTACGATCATCAAAACTCAAGCCCATGCGATGCAACTGCCTACGCATATTTGCAATATTCGCCTCGGTAGTAATGCGTGGATGCTGGCCAGTTTGCACAGCGTACTGTTCTGCTGGAAGTCCAAAAGCGTCGTAGCCCATAGCATGCAGAACATTCTCGCCCTTCATGCGGTGATAACGGCTTACAACATCTGTTGCCAAATATCCAAGAGGATGCCCAACATGCAAACCTTTTCCAGAAGGATACGGGAACATGTCCATTGCAAAGAAAGAAGGGCGGCCATTCGCAAGCCTACCTTCTCCATCCTTTAAATTGCCCTTAACATTTGCCGCCCAGAACGTGCCTTGCTCATCCCAGGTTTTTTGCCAGCGCTGCTCAATATCTTGTGCGAGTTGCGCATCGTAACGAAAAGCTGGCGCAGCGATTGTAGCGTTGTTGTCAGCTGTTGAATATTGTTGATCGTTGTCTTCCATAAACAAGCACTATAGCGACTCATATCGTCAATTTGCAACACTTTTTACAACTTTTTTTATATATTTTAAAGATTTTCTGAAAGTTTTAATGCATAATTCACAAAATACTCTTATTTAGCGTTTTGCTTAAAAATGATTAGTAGAATTATTTTACGCATTCAACACAAGAATTGATTAAAAAATAACGATTTAAAGAGGTTGAGTTATGAAAGTATCAAAAAACACGCTTTTGCTAATTGCATGCCTTGTATGGGGATTCGCTGGATTCAATATTCTTCGCATTGGCATTATTGCATACTCAAACTTTTTATCTGCTATTAATTTTGTTTTATCATTAGTTGTTTTTGCAATATTTCAAGTGTTTATTTTTGGAAAACTCGTAAAAAAACATACCGCCAGAATTAACTCATACAAAGAAAACAAGCAATTTTTCCTTAAATTCTTTGACGTTAAATCTTTTATAATCATGGCTTTTATGATTACTTTTGGTATTACTATTCGCGCAACAAATCTTGCTCCAGAACGCTTTATTGCAGTGTTTTATACTGGATTAGGCTCCGCACTAGCATTAGCAGGATTACTTTTTGGATATCAGTTTGTTAAAAATCTTTGCACAGTTAAAAATAAAAAATAAAAAAATCAGACACAAAAATGATTATTGTGCAAAGTCTTAAGTAAAATAATGTGATTGGTATAAATACAAGCACAGAGGTTGCTATGAGTAATAACGTGTACAAAAAAAGCAGGTCATATGCGCCAGACCGCTTCTTTGAATGCGAGGGGCGTGGTCTTAATTGGCTTAGTGAAGCTTATACTTGCGGCGGGCCTAAAGTTGCTAAGGTCTTTGACTGGGGAAAAGACTATTTAAACATTGAGCGCATTGAAACTACAAGCCCTACTCCTCTAGCAGCGTTTGAATTTGGAGCATCTTTGGCTCATATGCACGATTTTGGCGCTAAATATTTTGGCGAACCACCAGCAGACTATGATGGAACATGCTATTTTGGCCCCCTAAGTGACCCAGTAAAAATGGATTGCGGCGATTGGAACAACGTTATTGACTATTTGGCAGAAGGCAGACTTTTACCAATGGTAAACCTTGGTATTTCTAGGGGAAGCCTTACAAAAAGCGATTTAGATCTTACAAATAAAGTTATTGATGCTCTACCAAATTTGCTTGGAAAAGCCGCTGAAGATAAACCAGCGCGCGTTCACGGAGACTTATGGAGCGGGAACGTACTTTGGACTAAAAGCGAAGATGGCGAACACACAGAAGCTGTTTTAATTGACCCTGCAGCTCACGGCGGTCACCGCGAGGAAGATTTATCAATGCTTCACCTATTTGGAATCAGCTATTTTAAGCAGATTCTAGACGGCTACCAGTCTGTTCATCCACTAAAATCTGGTTTTGAAAATCGCATGACAATTTGGCAACTCTACCCTATTGCTGGCCATTGTGTTTTCTTTGGTGGAGGCTACGTTAGCGAGTATAGAGACATGTGCTTAGATTTGCTTAATCGCTGAATTTGTATTAGATAATTTAACAAATACTTTTTAGTAAATACTTTTTAACAAATAAGCAAAAACGAAACTAAATTTACGAAAGGCTTTAACTATGATTCGCACGCATAAGCATATTTTGCGCAAAGTTATTGCTGCTCTGGCAGCAAGTACAATGCTTTTTGCAATTTGCGCATGCGGATCTAGCGTACAAAACGCGTCGCCTAGCGCAAAGTCTGAAGTAAATCGCGGAAACGTTATAATTTTCACACCTTCCGACGGGCTAAATTTAAGTAGAAAAACGCCATTAAGCACATGGGATAATCTTGTTCCAGAAATAGTAAAATCGCTAAAAAAGCGAGGATTTTCTAGCAACGCAATCACAACCAAGTCTTCTAACAGCTTGTACAATCAAAGCCAAGATATTCAAGACTATGTTGTAAACACTATTACTTCACTAAACTCCAATAACTCTGCTAAATCGCTCAAAAGTAAAAACGCAAAAACGAACGTTAAAAACCTTCAAAATAGCGTAAAAAAACAACTTTCAAAAACAACGATTGTTGTTGCACCTTGGAGCAATAAAAACGGACATAATAATTATGGCGATTATGTAACACAGCCAGATTCAAACACCAATCAATCGAACGATGATTTAAAGAATCAAGAAGAAGCAGAAAATAGACTTTCAAACGCTTTAGAACTTGCCAAAAAAGCTGGAATGCACGTTATTATGCTTTCTAGATTAAGCAATGGATTTAAGCCAGATATTCTATTTAACCTTTCTTCGGCTCAAAGAATCGGAGAGATTCAAGCCCACACTCTTGTACAAAAATTGGCTCTAAATCAAGCATCTAAAGATAATCCAAAAAGTGTAGAAGTGCTTTTGCCTTGCCATAATCAAAAGCAAAATGTTCATTTTCACATTGGAATAAATAAACGAGGAATAAATTCAGAAGATTCTTCGTACAAAACTCCAGATTTTGATGACGAATTTTCCAGACTTGCCTTCGAAGGAATCTGGAAGGTTTTAAAACCATATTATGAATCTGGACTAATGTTTTCTCCTTCTGGAAAGCTTAACAAAAATTCCACCGAAAACGATTGGAAAAACGTTGCTATAGATGCGGATAATTCTGATTCTGTTAAAGCAGAACTTGAATTTAGACTTATTGAAAAAAATAGCAATCAAGCAACTTCAACAAAACACGTAGATGGCATTATTGCTCTAGAAGATCAAGTTGTTATGCAAGCAGAAAATGCTTTAGAAGAGCTTGGTTACAAAGGAAGTTCTGCAGATATTAATCCTTCGTTTACCCTTCCAGACATTATTGGAAACTTTATTGGAAAGCGTAATTTAAGCAAAAAGAAAGTTCCAGCTCCTTCTAATTCAAAAAATAACAATTCTTCAAACCAAAAAACAGGCAAAAGCGGTAAAAATAATAAAAACAATAAAGATAATCAAGATAGCAACAAAGATAACAGCCAGAATAGTCAAAGCGAATCTGCAATCTCTGTTGTAAACGATTCAAAATGGCCTATTATTACTGGCTACGGAGCATATAAAGATGCCTTGCCTAATCTTGTAAACGGAAAACAATGGATGACTTCTATAGAAAACATTCAAAAGATTTCTGTAGATGTTGCAGAACAATGCAATTCGTTAAACACTTCTGGAAAGATTACACAGCTAGAAGATGTAACCATTTTTGTAAATAATAATGGGCCTCAAAAAGATGTGCCAGTGGCAACTGAAACTATTCTTGCAGTTAGTGCAACAAATCTTAAGGCGCTTTTAATAGACCCAGGCTACGTTACTCTTGCAGACGCAGGGCTTTAATCGCCTTAGGCCAGCACATTACTTTTGCACCTTAATCTAACGCCTTATAGCTAGAGATTAATGCGATTATCTTTTAGATTTTGGAGCATAAATCTTATTTTCAATAAGATCTTTGTAACGCTCTAAAACAACGCTTCTCTTTGCTTTAAGACTTGGGGTAACCAATCCGTTTTCTTGAGTAAAGGCATCTGGAACAATCTCAAACTTTCTAATCGACTGAGCTCTAGAAACCTTGGAATTTGCTTTTACAACACTTTGTTCAATCTCGGACTTAACAATTGAATTCTTTCTAGCTTCATCCAGAGAGCGCACAGGCCCTGCTCCCCTAGATATAAGCCAAGAGTTTACTTCTGCAAAATCAAGTGCAATAATTGCCGAGATAAACGGCTTTCTATCTCCTAAAACAACACATTGAGAAACAATTGGGCATGTCATAACACACGCTTCTAGAATACCTGGAGAAACGTTTTTACCGCCTGCTGTTATTATTAAATCTTTCTTTCGGCCTGTAATCCTAACAAATCCATCTGGCTCTAGTAATGCAAAATCTCCCGTGTGAAGCCAGCCGTTTACTATTTGCTTTTCTGTTATTTCTGGGTGATTATGGTATCCAACGCATACTGCAGGACTTTTAATACAAAGTTCTCCCTCGTTGTCTATTGCAACAGACACACCTTTAACAGGAAGCCCCACTGTTCCAATTCTGTACCCTTTTGTAGGGTTTACCATTGATGGAGCGCATGTTTCCGTCATTCCGTAGCCTTCGAGGATTGGAAGCCCAATTCCATTAAAGAAGTGAGATATTGATGTGTCTAAAGGCGCTCCGCCCGAAACGCCGTAATCAACATTTCCTCCAAAAACTTGCAGAATCGACTTGTATACGGTTTTTTTAAAGAATTCATGGCTTATTGCAATCATTGGCGAAACCATTGCACCACTTTGCTGCGCTTTTGACCATTGCTTAGCAACTTTTACGCTTAAAGCAAACATAACGCCTTTTAACCCTCTACCAGCCTTTTGACTTGCCGCATTGTAAATCTTTTCAAATATTCTAGGAACGCCAAGCACAAATGTTGGTTTAAAGCTAGCAAAATCACTTAGTATTGTTTTAAGATTACTCGATAATCCAAGTGTAACGTTTCCAGCAAAGCAGAAAAATTGCATGTATCGCGCAAAAACATGCGCTAGCGGAAGGAATAACAATAGTTTTGGAGTTCCACTCTTGCTTCTTAATGCTATGTCTGGCATAGAAAGTATTCCAGATTTTGCTATAAAAACAAAATTACCGTGCGAAAGCTCAATACCCTTTGGCTCTCCAGTAGATCCAGAAGTATAAACAATTGTTGCCAAATCTTTGCCTCTAACGGCTTTTTCTCTTTCGTAGAATTCTGCATCTGTAACGGTTTTTCCGTATTCAATAAACGCTTCGATTGCGTCTGCATTTAATACAAAAATCTCTTCAAGGCTTTTGCACGATTTTTTTGCAGTCTGAGCATTTTCTTTCATCGCCTGGTCTTCAACAAAAATCATGCTTACGTTGGAATCGTTAATAATGTTTTCTATTTGGCTTAGCGAGCTTGTTTCGTAGATTGGAACAGTTAAAGCCCCAATAGACATTATTGCCATGTCTAGTAAAGTCCACTGCCAAGAAGTATGAGCAATTATAGATATTGAATCCCCTGGCATAACTCCATGCGCTATAAACCCTTTTGCAACCGATATAACTAAGTCTCTAAACTCTTTAGCGCTGTAGGAGCCCCATTTTCCGTTGCTAGATGCATACTCAATTAAAGAGCCATTAGGATTACGCTCTACGCGGTTTTCAAGAAGCGAAAAAATATTTGCATCGTAATCAATCTTCTCATTAAGACTGCGAGAATACTTTTGCATAGTTGCTCCTTAAAGTGCGTATACTCGTTTAATTAATGACTCTTAGTGTTTATTCAAGAATCTACATACACTATACGATACGCATTTTACTACTTTACGTTTAAATCTTCTTTTGGTTTTAAAACTATTTTTTGTTTTTGAACCATCTTTCTAGGGTTTGCGTATGTTTTGTTTCTTCGTTTTAATCCCCATTGAACGCAAAGATTATCGCAATGATCCGATCCAACTGTTACGTAGGCAAAATTCTGCCCTTTTTTAACAACTGACCCAACAGGTAAATCCGTATACGCTGGCTCAAAAGTAGATGTTAAAACACCATGGCTTATTGTTACAACAGATTTTCCAGCAACCAGCCCCGCAAAGGCGATTATCCCATCTGCTGGAGCGCGGAGCTCTGTGCCTTCTAAAGCTTGTAAATCAACACCTCTGTGTCCTGCAATCCAAGGCTTAGTAGGACCGTCAAAATCTTTATCAAAATCTTTAATAATATTCGCTTCTTTTACTGGATATATCATCCTAGATTTGCAATACTCTAGCTCTTTTATCTCTTCGATTTTGCTTGCAGCTAAAATAAGCGTTTTATTATTATTCGTGCAGATATTTGCGGACTGCTTATAAGAATCTGGCTTATTTGATTGAACATATTCGTATTCAAGCTTTTTACTCACATTTGAATCTTCTAAAACCTGGATTAATGAAACAAATGCAATCAACGCAAAAAACGCTAGTGCGTACGCAAAAAGTATTTTATGCTTAAAAACATATGTTTTTATTTTTTTAATTTGTTTTCTGATTTTTGCGTGTTTTTTATTAATAACTTTTATGTTAAATATTTTCCACATTACTGCTCTCCTTTTTGTTTATAGTTAATAAAAATGGCGTATTTTAAGGGTTTTATTGATTTTATTTACTTTCCATTTATTATTTTTTTAAAAGTGTTTCACACGATTCTTTTTTAGTAAAGATTTTTTTAACAATGTGGTTAAAGGCTATAAATCCCTGATATTTCCCCAATATTTCCCAATATTTCAGCGTTAGCGATTTTCGACACGCCCAAATCGACTCATATTTGCATATCCACAAATTCCGTGTAATATAAATGTCTTGTGCACGGCACAAAGCCAAGCATGGAAAATATTCCTGCGTAGCTCAGTTGGCAGAGCGTTCGACTGTTAATCGAATGGTCGCTGGTTCAAGCCCAGCCGCAGGAGCAAGATAAACCACCAGTAATCCTGGTGGTTTTTTGTTTTACAAAAGTTTTGCGTTAAAGCTAACTCAAACGCTCAAAAACCTATAAGTTCCAAGGCATTACGTACTTAGTTTGGCGTAGACTATAAGTGTCGTTTGCACAAAGCAAATCTTGGCAAATATTGAAAAACAGAGGATGAATATGTTAGAAAACATCTCCAAAGCCATTAACCATGGCAACAAAAAGAAGATGATAATTCTTATAACTGGCGTTGTAGTTCTTGCGCTGGTTCTTTGCGTAGGCGCTGTATGTTGGAATATTCAGCATAATGCACGCGTAAAAGAGGCTCGCAAGCAGTGCGAAGTTCAGGTTGCACAAGTAACTAAAGCAAACCAGTCTTGGAAAAAGCTTATTAAAAATTCTCTGCTTGTATCTTTTGCTAAAGAAGATTCCGAAAACGGCAAGTTGTTGAGCAAGCTTATGAAGCTGCGCATACCAGAAACAGTTGTTTGCAATGCAAATTCTCCAGAAGCTTTAGGCTCGCAAAGCGCTCAGGCTATTGCTGCTACGCAATGGTATTCCGATAACGCTCAACGCATTCGCAGCATAACATCTATTATGATAGACAAAGCTGCAAGCGATGAAGCTTCTCAAGAAGCAAAGAAGAAAGACGAAGAAGCTCAAAAGCAGCTGCAAAAAATTACTGCTCCTGTTATTCGTAAGGCTCCTAGAATAAACCGTAGGCCAAAGCTTAATATTCCTAACATTCCTCCTGACGATGTAGAAAAAGCAAAGAAGAAGGCTCAAGAGGACGCTGCTGCTAAGAAGAAAGCAGACGAGGAAGCTGCTGCAAAGAAGAAGAAAGCAGACGAGGAAGCAAAAGAAAAGCTCAAGAAAGAGATTCTGGAAGAGTTAGAGAAAGCTGCAAAGAAGAAAGCAGAAGAAGAAAAGAAGCAGAACCAACAGAACCAACAAAACCAACAAAACCAGAATCAGCCACCTAGCGGTAACCCACCTAACGGTAACCCACCTAACGGTAACCCACCTAACGGTAACCCACCTAACGGTAACCCACCTAGCGGTAACCCACCTAACGGTAACCCACCTAACGGTAACCCACCTAGCGGCAACCCACCTAACGGTAACCCACCTAGCGGCAATGGATCTAATTAATACCTCTGCTAATTCAATATAAAAAATGCGCTCAGCAAATCACTGAGCGCATTTTTTATATTCTAATCACTTTGTTAAATCAACTTGATCTAACGGAATAACCTTGGTGTGGTACTTAATCTTGTATCCCACATAAAGCACAATGAACAGCGGTACAGACATATAGGTTATGCCAATTGCCTGCCAATTAAGTGTGTGGAACGATTCAAGATCTTGGCCAACAATAACCAAAATGCACAACACAAGAGCCACAATCGGACCAAACGGATACCACTTAGCTTTATAAACAAGATCATCCAAAGACTTTCCTTGCGCAATATACGCCTTGCGGAACCTGTAGTGTGCAGCTGCGATTCCTGCCCAGGCAATGAATCCAGTCAAACCACTTGCAGCCACTAAGAACATGTAAATTTGCGTTCCAAAAATACTCATTAAGAATGTTAAAAGAGCTACAACAAACGTTGCAACCAAAGATTGCACTGGAACGCCTCTTCTATCTACGTTTCCAAACACCTTTGGAGCGTGATTATCTTTTGCAAGAGCGTAAAGCATTCTAGTAGATGCGTACATTCCAGAGTTGGCTGCCGAAATAACAGATGTAAGCACAACAGCATTCATAATTGTTGCTGCAACTGCCAGTCCTGCGCGCTGGAACACAAGAGTGAATGGGCTTATAGAAATATCGCTAGCTTCCGATCCAAGCAAGCTTGGGCTTGTGTATGGAATAATGCATGCGATTACAAAGATTGCAAGAATGTAGAACAAAACAATGCGCCAGAACACTTGCTTTACAGCCTTTGGAATGCTCTTATCTGGTGTTGCTGATTCGCCTGCTGTAATGCCAATAAGCTCTGTTCCCTGGAACGAGAAGCCTGCAATAGCAAATGCGCCTAAAACAGCAGGAATTCCGCCAGCAAATGGAGCATTCTTATGCGTAAAGTTGCTTAGCAATGGTGCTTTTCCGCCTAAAATTCCAACAATCGTAAGCAAACCAATAGCCAGGAATATAATAACGGTTACAACTTTAATAATCGAAAGCCAATACTCGGTTTCTCCAAAGCACTTAACAGTAAGAATGTTAATCAAAAGAATAATAACAAGAACTGTTAGAGAAAATATCCAGATTGGCACATTAGGAAGCCAATATTGCAAAACAATTGCTGCCGTGCTTATATCTACGGCAACCGTGATCGCCCAGTTAAACCAATAATTCCAACCCATTGCAAATCCTAAAGCTGGGTCAATAAACTTTCCAGAATAAGATGCAAAAGATCCGCTAATTGGCATATAAGTTGCCATCTCGCCTAGAGATGTCATAAGAAAATACACCATAATGCCGATTGCAGCATACGCTAAAAGTGCACCGCCTGGGCCTGCCATGTGGATTGTTGCGCCGCTAGCTACAAATAAGCCTGTTCCAATGCTTCCACCCAAAGCAATCATGGAAATGTGGCGTGTTTTTAAACCGCGATGCACGGTTTGAGATTCAGTAGTTGATGAACTGTTGTTACTCATTGTTTCCTCCTTTTGACAATATTCAAACAGAGGCAAACAAGCAACAGTATGCATGTCGATAGCACTCCGCAGCAAATTGCCAAAATTGCTGCGACAGTCCTTGGCCTATTAAGCCAAGTCCCAGCTTGTAAGCTAGAAAGAATAACCTACAAACTTCGGCGCTCTCCCCTTTTGCAATCACTTAACGCCTCTTTCTGGCTAATGATTGCTACTCTTGTTGAGCGCGACCTCTGGTCGATGTGTTTTATTATTAAGATAGGCAAAGACAAAGTCTAAACACTAATCGATATTTATTCAGATTAGGACATATTTTCTAGTTATTTTGATTATTTTTTTCTGCATTTTTTATAGATTTATCGGAAATTTTACGGCTATATGCATTATGTCTGCGATATTTACTTATTTTTAATGGCGATTTGCGATTTGCCGCACCAAAAAGCGTTAAATCAAACTTAACAGACATCAATCGCATTGTGACTACAAGCACAACAATAAGCGTGTCTAAAATCATCTCTGTAATAACGTCAAAATAGCCTGCACGCTGCGCTTTTACAACAAACACCGTTAAAACACACCCAACGCCCGCAGGAAACGCATACCAATGCTTATCTCGAACAATTACAGGAACTTGATTTAAAACCATATCTCGAATTAAACCGCCACCAAGAGCTGTAGCCATGCCCAAAAACACAGACGCCATTCCAGACATGTGAAAATCCAAACCTTTGGCAGTGCCATTTACAGCAAAAAGTCCCAACGCCAAAGCGTCCAACGTTAGCATAAACCACTTCCACTCATCGATTTCTAGATGAGCAAAAGCAACAATAACACCCGAAGCAAGCCCCGTAAAAACAAATCCCCTATCCGCAATTCCTACAGGCGGCAAAGCACCAAGCAAAACGTCTCTAACAATTCCGCCACCCAATGCTGTAAGCCAAGACGTTGTGATTATTGCAAAAATATCGTAGTTCTTGCGAATAGCCCACATTCCGCCAACCATTCCACAGCAGCCCATAGCTATGTATTCAACAACAAGGAAGAAAATGTTGTCTCCTAATGCCCCTTCCACAATATTTCCTTTCCAAAGCTACAAAATCGCCTAAACACATTTGAGCGGCAATTTACAACTGTCTAATCTATAACTGTTTATAGCCATATACAACTAATAAGCATACAATTAGCGCGCCACACAATATGTTTAAGCATGATTAAACACACTTAAACACAAAACGTGACGCGCTAATTAACTAAACCTTAGTTAGCTTAATTTAAGCCACTTTCGACTAGTCGCATACCTTCCACATCCAGTTGTGAGTGTCTTCAACATCTCCAAGCTGAATTCCAAGAAGCTCATCACGAAGCTCTTGAGTAAGAGAGCCAACGCCGCCGTCTGCAACTTTAAGATCAAAGTCTTCCGACTTAAATCTGCCAATTGGCGTAATGATTGCAGCAGTTCCGCAAGCAAGAACTTCGGTAACTTCGCCAGAGCGAATATCGTCAAGCAAGCCTTGAAGCGGAATCATAGTTTCAACAACATCATGACCCTTTTCTTTTGCAAGCTGAATAATAGAACGACGAGTAACGCCTGGAAGAATGCTGCCAGTTAAAGATGGAGTTTCCAAATGACCGTCTTTGTGCAGAGCAAACATATTCATGCCGCCAAGCTCTTCCAAATAAGTCTTAGTTGCAGCATCCACAAAGCAAACTTGCTCGCATCCGTGCTCAATACCCTTGTATTCGCCAAGCAATGATGCAGCATAGTTTCCGCCACACTTAGCAAAACCAGTACCACCAGGGCCAGTACGGAACCACTGATCTTCTACCCAAATGCTAACTGGCTTTAAGCCTCCCTTAAAGTATGGGCCAGAAGGAGAAGCAATTACGCAATACTCAACCTCGTGCGCCTCGCGAACTCCAAGGAACGGCTCGGAAGCAAACATAAATGGACGCATGTAAAGAGTGTACTCACGCCTGCTTGGCACCCACTCTTTATCGCGCTTAACTAAAGCAGCAACAGAACCAATAAAATCGTCAATAGAAAGATCTGGCAAGTACAAGCGCTTAGCAGAATTTTGGAATCGTGCAGCGTTAATATCTGGGCGGAAAAGCCAAACAGAACCATCGGCGCGCTTATATGCCTTTAAGCCTTCAAAGCATTCTTGCGCGTAATGAAGAACGGATGCGCCTGGATCCATTTTTAACGGGCCGTAAGGCTCAACACGCCTATCGGACCAACCTTCTCCCTTGGTCCAAGACATATGAACCATATTGTCGGAGAAAATTTGGCCAAATGCTGGCTTATCAATAAGCTCAGCTCGCTTAGCGCTAGAAACTGGATTATCATTAGGCAAAACGGTAAAGTTGCCAGCTAATTTGTTTAACAGAGCAGGATCACTATGATCGTAAGAATCGTAGGCATCCTTAAACTCTGGAGCGACTTCTAAATCGGCCATTATGTCTCTTTTCCTATTTGCAATTACTTGTACTTTTTTTGATTGCTTTTATTGCAATTAATGGTATAGATTAGTACGATTCTCAATTAACGCAAGCCCGTATACAAATATTTTTTGTTGAAAAATAAGCATTTAGCCAAAAGATTTACGATTTGCAACAAAGAATTAACACAAATTATGGAAAAAATAATTTCGCAGCGTAAGATTTGTGCCTCTGGTGGGACTCGAACCCACAAGCCCGTAAGGGCGTCAGATTTTAAGTCTGATGCGTATGCCAATTCCGCCACGGAGGCAACAGACACTAATTATGCCATATAAATCAAATAAAAACAACTCAGCGCGTGGCGAGTGTTCTTCGGCCTAAATCTAAAGTGATTCCGTCTAATAATCCATGCTCACTCGCAACAAAAGTTTCAAGCACTCCGCCATGATCTTGATAAGCCGCCTTAGCAAGACGCTCAAGAACGCGACTTAACACAACAGCTCCGCCGCCAACAACATCAACCCTTCCTGGGTGAATCGTAGCGTATGTGCGTCTACGCTCTCGCGTCATATGCAAGAATCGATCGTTAACCGTGTAAGCTTGATCCAAAGCAATTTTTACTCCATCAACAGCCTTATGATCATAATGCTTTAAGCCAATTGCAAGAGCCGCCATAGTTGTAACAGTACCCGAAACGCCAATAATCGTACGCGCTTTGCCAGCATTAACATGTTTTAACGCTTCGTCTATATTCTTATCAATATCTTTAATTGCACAAGATATTTCTTCTTCTGTAGGCGGATCCGTATGCAAATGACGTTCAGTCATGCGCACAGAACCAATATTCATAGAATAGGCCGAATCAACCTTATCTTCAGCAAGATTCACGCCATCTCCGCCTAGAACAAGCTCTGTAGAGCCTCCGCCTAAATCAATAACAAGATACGGAGCTTGCAAATCTTTTCTAGAAACCACACTTGTTGCGCCCAAAAAACTCAAAGCCGCCTCTTCGGTTCCACTAATAACCTCTGGATGCACGCCAAGCTCTTCAAACATCATTTGCTCAAACACGTCTCTGTTTAAGGCATCTCTTGTGGCAGAAGTTGCAACAAAACGAATAGCGTCCACTTTGTGCTCACTAAGAACTTTAGCAAACTCTTTAGCAGCGTCTTTTACGCGCTCTAGAGCATCACTTGCAAACATATGCGTTTCGTCAATCCCCTGCCCTAATCGCACAACTCTAAGCATTCGAGGAACAACATCTTTCATACCGTTTGCATCAACTTTAGCAATCTTTAAGCGAATTGAATTAGTTCCGCAATCAATTGCTGCAACGCATACAGACTTTCCAGACGGCACTTTTAAATCGTCATTTTTAAGGCCAGGATTGCAATATTTTTCGTTTTCAACTTGCGAATAGTCGTCATCACCCCAAGGCGTAGTGCACTTACAAATATCTGGACTAAACTCGCTTGATATTTTGTTTAAAACCATATCTCCAATAGGATTAACACCTTTACCCATTACAAGACTTTGAGCCAGCAAAGCATGCAAGCATTTAACGCGAACTGGCATTCCTCCCGCGCTCATATTTTTAATATGCTCTTCGCTATCGTTTAATCGATTAGCCAACTCTTTACGAAATTCCAAATACGTTTTATGAGCCTGCTCATATTTTTTAGCAACGTCCTCGTTGTTGTTTAACAAATCGTTGCATTCCTTCATAAAACCTTGAGCCTCTAAATGCGAAGCGGCCTTAACAGCTTCTGGGCTTGTTAAATAGCATGTTGTAGGGAAAGGCGTTCCGTCTTCTAAGCATGGACGCGTAATAACAGCAAGAGGCCTGCCACAAACACATCTAGCTCCAACTGCAACCATGCCTCTTGGGAATCTTCCCAATTGACGCTTTACAATATCTTTATCTGCTTTTGATGCAGGATTTTCTAGTAAATGATCCACCAACAACTTTGTGTTTAAACCCATTTTCAACTCCATATGCATTGCATAATCTTAAGTTCTACGTACAACTTTTATTCTTTTTTAATTCTATCTACTTTTAATTCTATCTACTTTTATTATTGGGTTTTTTATTTGTAGATTTTGCATGATTAGTTTTAGATTTATTAGACCTATTCGCATTATTACTAGTGCCATTAGTGCCATTAGTGCCATTTTCTTTAGCCTTAAAGCTCATGTCTTCTGGCTTATCTGCCTTGTGAAGCGCATAGAATAAATCACTATACCACGGCAATGCTTTTCTATCTTCATACAAAGAATCATCTTTGTTAAACGATTCTGGAACATAGCCTGTAATCGCCTCTGGATGTTCTACTCTAACGGCCTGCTCTCCTGGAAATATAAATCCCAATCTCTCCCTAGCCTGAGCCGCAACATACGCCTTATCTTTCCAGCGTTCCACATCGTTATTAAGCGCCTGTTTTTTATCTTTTAAAGCAGCTTCATCTCTTTGTAAAGCATGCAATTCTGCCAAACTTAAAGCATAATTACGAATTGTAGATATAAGACCAATACAGCAAAGAAATACAACAACTATCATGGAAACAAATACAACTGAACCAGAAAACAGCCTCTTTTTCTTTGACTGATTTGATTCGTCAACTGTATTTGAAGTCATGCGGCGATTTCTTAAAATCATACTTCTAAATTACTTTAAATATTCGACGTGACGCACACGCGTTTATAAAATTGCGGCCAGCAGCATAAGCCGCCAACCGCAATTACTTTTAAATTTATTATTAAGCTTTATACTTTAGACTAATCCATTTGAGCTTTGCTCAAAATAGTATCTGCCGAGTGTTGCAATTTTTGCAACTCCTCTTGCGTCAAATCAAGCTGGCATTGCTTAACAATTCCTTCTCTACCAACAATTGCTGGGTAAGAAAGATAAGAATGGTACTCTTCACGATAGTTAGAAACAGGCATTTGCTCTTTAGAATCCGAAAGAACTGCATCTACCAGACGAACTGCAGCAGCAGCAATACCGTAGTTTGTGTACTTTTTGCCGTAGAACACTGTAAATCCGCCTTCGCGAGTTTCCTCGTCAATTGCGTCTAAATCCATGTTCTTTTCTTTAATAAGCTCTGTTATAGGCTGCTCAAAGACTTTAACAGTAGACCAGGCAACAAACTGAGAATCACCATGCTCTCCCAAGCTATAGCCCTTAACAGCCTTTGGATGCACGCCAAAGAACTTGCCAACAGCTCGATGCAAGCGCGCAGAATCAAGCAATGTGCCAGTTCCAATAACCTGCTTGTAATCAAGACCAGTTGACTCTTTGTAAAGCTGGCAAATGGCGTCGCAAGGATTAGTGACGTCAATCAAAACACCATGGAATCCAGAAGCCTTAATCTTGGCACCAACTTCTTTAACTTGAACGCGATTATTATTAAGCTCTGCAAAACGATCAGGATTAGGAACATCCAAAAGCTTGATATTTCCTAAAGCACTTACGATTACATCTACGTCTTTTAATGCTTCATAATCATTAACCGTAATATTAACGTTAAATGGCACATTATCCATTGAATCTTCAAAATCCAATGCGTCAGCATTCACCTTTGCCTCGTTTGTATCATAAAGATACAAATCGTCTGCATGACCGCCAACAACAAGTTGATGCGCTACTGCTGCACCAACGTTTCCCATGCCTATAACTGCGACTTTTCTCATATGAAACATCTCCTTCCGTTTTTAGTTTTCCATAAAAAATAGCACTATTTTGATGAGAATAAAAGTAATTTTAGAAAAATTTATATATTTTTTTAAAAAAATCGCAAAAATATACGAAAAACGGCCAATCGCAATCAAATGCGACTGGCCGAATATAGGCTAAGATTTAAAGCTTAAATAAACTCACATAGAATCTATAAAAGCCTCAGTATAGTTACTTCATATACTTCTTGCAAGCCTTGAATGCGCTGTAACCAGCGTACTGAGCAGTAGAGCCAAGCTCTTCTTCAATCTCAAGCAAGCGGTTGTACTTAGCAATACGCTCACCACGAGCAGGAGCACCAGTCTTAATCTGGCCAGTGTTCTTAGCAACAGCAAGATCAGAAATGGTGGTATCTGGAGTCTCGCCAGAACGGTGAGAAACCATAGAAGTGAAGCCATTCTTGGTTGCAAGTTCAATAGCGTCGAGGGTCTCGGTAACGGAACCAATCTGGTTCAACTTTACAAGCAAGGAGTTAGCTGCTCCAAGCTCAATGCCCTTAGCCAAACGCTTTGGATTAGTAACGAGCAAATCATCGCCAACAAACTGCAAACGATCACCAAGACGCTTGGTGATTGCTGCCCAATCATCCCAGCCTTCTTCCTGGAATGGATCTTCGATGGAAACGATTGGGTATTCGTTGATGAGCTTCTCGTAGTAATCAAGCATGTAAGCAGATTCGCGCTCTTCACCATCGAAACGATACTTGCCAGTTTCCTTGTTGTAGAACTCGGAGGAAGCAACGTCGAGGGAAATACCAATCTGCTTGCCTGGCTCGTAGCCTGCTGCTTCGATTGCATCCATAATGTACTTTAAGGAATCCTCATTGGACTTCATCTTTGGAGCGAAGCCACCTTCGTCGCCAAGACCAGTAGCCAAGCCTTCCTTCTTCAAAACGTTCTTTAAGGTGTGATAAACCTCAACACCAGCGCGCAAAGCATCGCTATAAGTTGCAAAACCGTATGGAGAAATCATGTATTCCTGAATATCGGTTGCAAAATCAGCGTGAGCGCCACCGTTCATAATGTTCATGTTTGGAACTGGAAGAATGTGGCCATTGGTGCCGCCAATGTAGCGGTACAAAGGAAGCTCAGCAGACTCAGCAGCTGCATAAAGAGCAGCAAGGGAAACACCAAGAATAGCATTTGCGCCAAGCTTGCCCTTGTTTGGAGTGCCGTCAAGCTCAATCATTGTTTCATCAAGAGCACGCTGATCGCTGGCATCCATGCCAATAACCTTTGGCGCGATTACTTCGTTAACAGCCTTAACTGCTTCCAAAGTACCCTTGCCCTGGTAGCGGGACTTGTCGCCATCGCGACGCTCCCAAGCTTCTGCCTCACCAGTTGAAGCACCAGAAGGCACTAAACCAATGCCCTGAGCGCCATCTTCGGTCTCCAAATAAACCTGAACAGTAGGATTTCCACGAGAATCCAAAATTTCGCGTGCGTATACGCTTTCAATAGCTGCCACAACTACTCCTTATTTATATCTGTTGGTTGTGTAACATATTTAAGATTAATGCGTTTTATGGACGTTATTTAACATAGTAAGTCGCCCAGCTTTAAAGCCAATATTTACACTTATATTTGCACCGCATTTTACACTTATATGCAATTCTTAAACTAGCACAAACAAAGATTTTACCAATCAATATCTTCTAAAAGCTGCTTAGTAAACTCAATAACATCTTGTTCTTTGGCAGAAGAAGAATCTCCTAAAACAGACGCAAAAGGAGAAGGAAAAATCATTGTATGCGTAACAGGCTTAAACTGAGCACCTTTATAAATCCTACTCAAACGCATCCAAACAGATTGTGCAGGGTCAAAACCTATAACTCGTACGGATTTTCCTTGCAAACTTATTTGACTAATTCCCATTTTGCTGGCTTTAAATCTAAGTCGAGCAACATCAAACAGTGTTTGCAAAGATTTAGGCGGATTTCCATATCTATCGTTTAGCTCGTCAAAAATATCCTTCAAATCATCGTCATTTTGAGCCTGTGCAATCTTTCTATAAGCTTCTAATCGCAATTTGTCGGAATCAATATAGTTTATTGGAATCGAAGCTTCTATAGGCAAGTCAATAGACGTAGAAACAGTTTCCTTATGCTCTGGCTCTTTATATTTTTCAACAGCTTCACAAACCATGCGAACATAAAGATCAAATCCAACGCCTTCAATATGGCCACTTTGAGCATTGCCAAGTAAGTTTCCAGTGCCTCTAAGCTCCAAATCTTTCATAGCAACATCGAATCCAGATCCAAGAGCTGTATATTGTGCAATTGTTGCAAGTCTATCGTGCGCCTGCTGAGTCATTGGCTTAGTTGAATCGTACAAAAAATATGCATATGCACGCTCACGACCTCTGCCAACTCGCCCGCGCAATTGGTGAAGCTGACTTAAACCAAACCTATCTGCACGGTCAACAATAAGCGTATTGGCGTTAGAAATATCTAATCCCGTTTCAATAATCGTAGTGCAAACAAGAACATCAATATCTCTGTGCCAAAAATCGCGAATAATAGTGTCGAGCTGCTTTTCGCCCATTTTTCCGTGCGCAATCGCAACTCTAGCCTCTGGCACAAGTTTTTGAATATTAGACGCAACTTTGCTAATGTCTTCCACTCGATTGTGCACATAAAACACTTGGCCGCCTCTAAGCAACTCGCGTTTAATACAAGCCGCCACTTGCGCGTCTTCGTAAGCTCCAACATAAGTTAAGACTGGCAAACGGTCTTCTGGAGGCGTAGCAAGAGTTGACATTTCGCGAATACCTGTAACAGCCATTTCTAGCGTTCTAGGAATTGGCGTTGCCGAAAGACTAAGAACATCTACGTTTGTGCGCAAAGCCTTTAAAGTCTCCTTGTGCTCAACGCCAAAACGCTGCTCTTCGTCTATAATCACCAAACCTAAATCCTTGAATTTTATGTTTGGATTTAAAAGCTTATGCGTACCAATAACAACATCAACTTTGCCTAATTCAAGGCCTTGTATAGCCTCGTTAATTTCTTTTGCGCTCTGGAATCGGCTCATTGCAGCAACCGTTACAGGGAAGCCAGAAAAACGATTAGTAAAAGTCTCGTAATGCTGCTGAACTAAAAGAGTGGTTGGCGCTAAAACAACCACCTGCTTGCCGTCTTGAACCGCTTTAAATGCTGCACGAACAGCAATCTCAGTTTTGCCAAAACCAACGTCTCCGCAAATCAGCCTATCCATTGGTATTGGCTTTTGCATATCTTGTTTAACTTCGTCAATAGTCGTAAGCTGATCTGGAGTTTCTTGATATGGAAAATCGTCTTCAAGATCTTTTTGCCATGGAGTGTCTGCACTAAAAGCAAATCCGCTGCTAGACGCCCTTGCAGAATAAAGTTTAATCAAGTCTTGCGCAACTTCTTGAACAGCTTTTCGCGCTTTTTCTTTTGTAGCAGCCCAGTCCGCGCCTCCAAGCTTATTTAGCTTTGGAATCTCTGCACCAATATATTTGCTAACCAAATCAAGCTGATCTGTTGGAATAAAAAGCTTATCTGCAGGAGCATTGCGTTTACTAGGAGCATACTCAATTTCCAAATATTCGCGAGTAGCTTCCCCATTTGAAGTTTTTACAATTCGCTGCCTCATGCCTATAAATTTACCGATTCCATGCTGTTCGTGAACAACAAAATCTCCTGGCTTAAGGTCTAGAAGATCAATCTCTTTTTTTCTGCGCTTTGGCGTTTTAATCCCATTTGCAGAAGAAGACTTTCCCGTTAAATCTCTTTCGCTAAGAATTGCAATTTTACTTTGCGTATCTATAAAACCATCAACTATACGAGAACTAATCTGCGAAAAATCAAATATTCCAGTTGCATGTACAGCTCGCACTAATCTCGCTAATGTTCCGCTAGCGGCCGCACTAATATACACTTTATATCCGTTAGAAATAAGACTTGATATTCCGCCAGAAATCTTTTCGTTGTCTCCTCTAAATTCTTGAGGAGATTTAATACCCAAGTCTAAATAACTATTTTTTACGAATTTACTTTCGATTTCTCCCTTAGCCTCAACGGTTTCTAACGACTTATCTGCCGCAAAACTGTTTAAGTTAATTACCTGATGATTGTTGTTTTCAAGATTTTCTAAAACACTGTCAAAATCAAGAAAACTCGCCTTATCAAAGGTTATTGGAGCGCCTGCGCCTTTGCCCGATGCAGCAACATGCCAGCTTGCAGCCAAAAACTCGTTTGCCGTTTTAACTAAATCGTTAGCTGCTCGTCTGCATTTTTCTAAATCCGAAACCAAAATTATTGCGTTTTTTTCAATAAGATTTTCTACTGGCTCCATATTGTCAACCAACGCAGGAAGCAAAGATTCCATACCCTCTACAGGTATTGCATTTGCGATTGATTCCAACATGTCTTGCGCATTTGGAATCTTACCAATCAAAGACTTTGCTCTCTTTTGAATACCCTCCGTAAGCTGCAATTCTCGGCAAGCTGTAGCCCATACTCTACTAATGTTCTTTCCGTACGTGCGCTGGTCTAAAGCGTGGAATTGCTTAATTGTATCAATCTCATCTCCAAAGAACTCAATACGCACAGGGTGATCCATTGTTGGAGGAAAAACGTCTATGATTCCGCCCCTAACTGCAAACTCCGCGCGGTTCATAACAAGTTCTACGCGATTATAAGAATTTTCTACAAGACGCTTTATAGCAACATCAATAGGAATTTCTTTACCACATTCAAAAACAAGTGGCTCTACATTACAAAGATCTTTAACAACTGGCTGAATAATGGAACGAACAGGCATAACAAGAACGCGAATTGGACCAAACATGTTATCTTCGCCATCTTTGCCATTTTTACTACTTTGCGCATGCTTTAATCGCCTAAAAACCGCCATTCTACTTGCTACAGTATCTGCTCTAGGAGAAAGACGCTCATGCGGAAGAGTTTCCCAAGCCTCTAGCTGAGCAATATCTTGAGGATTCCCATTGTAAAAATCTCGTATGGATTCAAGTGATTCTAAAGCATCTCTACTAGACGGAACTATTAAAACAACTGTATTTTTAACCGCCATTTGTGCAGCAACGGCCGCCCTAGCACCATTTGGGCAGTATACGTTAAGAGGATTAGAAAAATCTTCTTCGAGCAAAGCTAAAGACTTAAACGAATCGTTTTTATTACAAATATCTTGAAGTATATTTTCAAGACACAACTTAGGCGAGCAAGAACTTTGTTCTAATGAATCTTTTAAAACTGGCGACTTTTGCGTAACAGAATCAGCTTTATCTGCCATTAAAATGCTCCTGAGTGGCACTAAGACCGCGGAAAATCACACTTTCTACGGCATCTGCGCCATCTGCCAAAAAGTTAGGAAGATCAGATTTTTGTGCACCAGCAAATCCGCCCAAAACCCAATTAACAGTATTATCGTGAGAATGAGCACCACGCTGAGCATGACCAACACCCATTCTTACTCGCGCATAATTAGGAGTTCCAAGGCTGCGATCAATGGAGCGAATACCGTTATGGCCTCCAGCAGAACCTCCAGCTTTTACTTTAATGCGCCCAAAATCCAAGTCCATATCGTCGTGAATAACAACAATATGATCTGGCTCAATCTGATAATACGCACTTATAGAAGATACTGCAGCTCCAGAATCGTTCATAAAAGTAAGTGGTTTTGCAAGGAAAAACTTTGCCGACTTACCGTCTAAATTCATAACACCCTTGCCAAGTTTAGATAGGCCTTTATGATCCGAAAACTGTACCGACCAACGCTCAGCAAGACAATCCGCAACCATAAACCCCATGTTATGACGAGTACCTTCGTACTTAGATCCAGGATTGCCAAGGCCAGCAATAAGCCAAAAATCCGAAGCCATAATTCACACCCAATCTTATAACTCAACAACAAAACGGGCGTACCGATTGAAGTTGGATTATACAACTACCCGATACGCCCTCATATACTGTACTTTATTTTAGCAAGACTCAAGTCATTGCGTAAACTACTTCAAAAATTCGTCCGTAGTTAATTCTTTTGCTTGAGGAGTTTTATATGTTACTTTGCCTTTAGAATCCGTATACGCACCTTCCTTACTTAGGAAGTCGAAGTATTCTTGAGCGCCCTTAACATCACTTGTGCCGAACACAAACTTGCCGCTTTTTATGTCTGCACGATTACCCCAATATTGCCCGTCAACAATCATCTTCATGCTTCGCTTAACGAATTTCACATCAAGATTAGCTTCAGGAGCTTCTTTTACTAAAATGTTTGCAGCTTCATCTGGATGATTGTAAGCGTATTCATAACCGCGCTTAACGGCTTTAACAAAAGCGCGAACAAGCTTCGGATTGCGCTTAACTGTGTTTGCGTTAGTAATAACACCAATCGTATCTGGCTGACCAGGAACTCCATAATCTGCTGTCTTAAAGCAACGCAACTTTGGACCATACATTTCCGCCTGCACACCTTCCCAAGTGCCATAAAAACCACCAAAATCAGCTTTTCCGGATTCAAGCGTACGGAACGTAGAAGTACCAACAGTAACCTTATCGAACTTACCTTTGCCACCATCGTGCTGAATCATTCTACGAATCACAGCATCACCTTCTGCAGATCCAAAGGTTGCAAAAGTTTTACCATCAAAGTCTTTAGGCGAATGAATTTTAGTATTTTTATAAAGAGAGCACCAAATTGCGCTAGGCTTTTGCTGAACTTGCAAAACTTCCTTCAATTTAGTGCCTTTTGTACTGAAATCTGCAAGACTAGTAATATTACTTAAAGCAAAATCCGCAGCACCAGAGTCAACAGCATGCTCTGCACCAGTTTGAGACACAGCCAAAATATTCACGTGTAAACCAGCTTGCTTAAACCATCCCATATGCTTTGCCACGTATATGCCAATATGATTAGTATCCGGTATCCACGAAAGCATAAACGAAACGTTTTGAAGACCAGATTTACTATTCTGCTTACTATTGTTTGATCCGCACGCACACAAAGACAGAATGCAGCATGAGCTTATAAAAACTGCTATTGCACGCATAATATTTTTATTAAATTTCAAACAAAAAGCTCGCACATTACGCCATAATTCGCATATCATAAGTTCCCTAGCTTTCTTAATAAATAACCGCTTTCTGGGAATGTAACACGAACTTGGCAGAAAACGGTATCAAGGGCCTAGCCCGCGCCGTTCAATGCCCCCAAAAATTAGAACTTTTGGTTTGCCACACATTGACTCACGAAACGACTAAATTATGCACTAATCGAAAGACAAATACGCATAAAATACACGCTTGCTAACTACATACTAGCTATGTGATATTTTCATACAAGAAAGTTTGTAAAATTTTACATTGTTTGATTGGGGCAGCAGTCAAGCAGATACAACAAGCATTATGGCTTGTATACTGAAAGGAACGATATTCCATGACGCGCGCGCGTTGGAAAACACTACTGCACAATTATCTGCCAACAATAATTTCTACTATTACATTACTAATTTTTTGGCAGCTTTCTTGCGAATTCTATAAAATTCCAGAAAATTCCATTCCAACTCCTACAGATATTGCTAAAGCAACTTATGATGTATGGCCACAATTATGGCCTGCAACCCTTGCAACTATTGAAGAAACAGTTATTGGTTTTAGTCTTGCCATTGTGAGCGGCATTTTACTGGGCGTACTTTTTCACGTATGCAAGCTGGTTCACGCAGCTTTGTTCCCACTTCTTTGTGCTGCACAAACGTTACCACTTATTTCGATTGCCCCGCTATTTCTTATATGGTTCGGTTTCGAAATGTCTGGAAAAATTGTTATCGTAGCTATTTTTAGCATGTTCCCTATTGCTGTTCAAACAATTAGAGGTCTTGATGCAGTTCCAAGTTTTTATAGCGATGTAGCTCTCACATGCGGAGCGGGACGAGTTTGGACGCTTTGGCACGTAAAATTAAGGATTGCAGCTCGACAAATTTTTGGTGGAATTCGCATTAGCACAGCCTACGTTTTTGGCGCAGCTACTACTGCAGAATATCTTGGATCACGTCAAGGATTAGGTATTTGGCTGCAAGCTGCATATAATTCTTTCCGCACTCCGCTTATTTTTTCTGCAACATTCGTAATTATTGCGTTTACAGCAATATTGATGGGCGTAGTTAATATAAGCGAGCGATTATTGCTAGGCCCTGTAGAAGACGACGAAGACCCAGATAATCAAATGTAAAAACGCATAAAGCCAACACATAACATAATGCCGAACATAATCTAAACTATGCTCGGCATTATGTTTATTAATCCAAAGCTGCCTTTAGGTGCTTCTTTGACTTTTGCTTTTACTTTCCAGAGTCTTCTTTAATAGCATCACTAATCGCATCGCTTAGCTCTTTTTGAGCTTTGCCATACGCTTGCCAATCTCCAGATTTCATTGCAGCATCCGAATCTTTTAGTGCTTGAGCTGCTCGCTTAAGAGCCATTTTTGCTTTTGCACTAAAATCAGATTTAGCATTAGCATTTTTATTGCCATTTTCGCTAGTCTTACTCGAATCTTTTTGCTTAGGATTAGAAGCAATACTGTTTGCGCCAGAATTATTGGAAGCGTCGCCAGCGTTTGCGCCAGAGTTTCCTCCAAACACTTGGTTTAATGCTTCATCCAAAGTGTCTGCAAATCCAACTTGATCTCCAAAAGCAACAAGCACCTTCTTAAGTAATGGGTAGCTCGTAGATCCGCTAGACTGAACGTAAACTGGCTCTACGTAAACTAATCCACCGCCAAGTGGCAATGTAAGCAAGTTTCCTCGCTTAACCTTAGTTGATCCAGATTCAAGCAAATTCAACTCTTTAGAAACATTTGCATTAGCGTTAAAGTTGTTTTGAGCCTGGCCAGGGCCTGGAACATTGGAGACCTTAGGCAATTCTTGAAGAATTAGCTTGCCGTAATTCTCACTGACTTTTCCAGCAACATTTCCAGCATCGGAATCTACCGACAAGAATCCAGTTAGGATTTCTCGAGTAATCTTTCCAGCAGGAATGTATGTAGAAACAAGCGAGAACACTGGCTTATTTGCCCCTCGGGTTTGCAAAGTCAAATAATATGGAGGTTGCAAAATGTCTTCTCGCTGAAGACTTTGAGATTCTGTAGGATCTACTGGAGTCTGCCAGAAGTCTTCTCCCGAGAAGAACTGACTTGCACTATCAACATGGTACTTTGCAAGCAAATGCCTTTGTACCTTAAACAAGCTTTCTGGGTATCTAATATGACTCATCAAATCGCCAGAAATCTTAGAAATATCGTGATAGTGCCCTGGGAATATTGATCTCCAAGCTTTAATCACAGGGTCCTTTTTATCCCACACATACAAATCAACAGAGCCGTCATAAGCATCAACCGTTGCTTTAACGGAATTACGAATGTAATTTGCACGCTGATTAGTCAAACCCTTAATCGAATGAGATGTTGTTGTTGTAGAATCCTGAGTTACTTTTCCAAAATCAGTCATCTGCGAATACGGGTAGGAGTCGGACGTTGTGTATCCGTCAACAATCCACTTAACTCGTCCGTCCACAACTGCTGGGTAAACGCGCCCGTCTAAAGTCAAATATGGAGCCACTTTAGAAACGCGAGTCTTAGGGTCGCGATCATACAAAATCTGGGAATTTGCGGTAACTCTATCCGAGAATAAGATTTGATCGGATTCAAAACGAATAGCATGTAGCAACTTAGAGAAGAAGTTGCCAACGCTTGGTCCGCCATTTCCCTTAAACGTTGTTAAAGCACCATTTGATCCAGTTGGATAATCAAACTCCCAAGGAGCAGTGCCTTCTTTAGACCCAACAATCGAATACTTTGGAGCGTTTGGAGAGAAGTAGATGCGCGGCTCATACTTCTTTAACTTTGTAAGCTTTCCTTGAGTTGGAATTCCATACTCCATAAATTGCGGCTGGCCGTCTGCAGTAACCTTATTGCCATAGGCCGCAACAATGCCATATCCGTGCGTGTAAACAGTGTGGTCGTTAACCCAGTTTCGATTATCGTTTCCAGCTAAATCAAGCTCTCTTGCAGCAATAACCGTGTCTTGGCTCACGCCGTCAATATCGTACTTATCTACAGAAAGCGTATCTGCAAAAGTGTAGTATTGCTTAGATTGCTGCAATTGTCGGAAAGTTGGAGAAGTAACTTGAGGGTCTAAAAGCCTGATTTGTGCAGTAGACTCCGCTTCTTTTGCTAGCGCTCCCGACTTTCCTTTAGAAGTAGCGTTATACGATTCTTTTTTAACATTATTTAAGCCATACGCAAACTTAGTTGCATCTATATTTCGCTGAATATAAGTGGCTTCTAATTCCTGGGCGTTAGGCGCCACCTTAAAGCGTTGTAAAAGAGCAGGCCAAGCTAAAGACAACACCATTGCGCATACAACAAGAGACGCAACAGCTATAACAGGCGTGCGCCAAGCTTTAACAGCTACAGCAAATCGTGTGCCAATTTTTACACTTCCATTAAGAGCATGAGATTTTAGCAACCACGCTGTTATAACTACACCAACTATAAGTGTGATTACTGCCATTGCAATGCTAGAAGGAACACCTGCATTCATATCTGTGTACAATCCGCCTGTAATCCTACTTCCATCTAGGTTTACAACCGCAAACACATCTAAGATTTGCAAAATAGACCAGAAAATAATAACGAGCATAAACCATGCGGAAATTTGACGCCTTGCGCTTTTTGTTATGTTAAAAATACCCTTGCCGCCTATAGGTAGCGTAATTCTTACAGCTCCCATCAAAACATTTGTTATAACGCTAAACAGTAAAGAAACAGCAAGAAGAACAATAAACGCTCTAATAAAAAGTCTTAATCCTGGCAACACAAACACATAGAAGCCGTTATCAAATCCAAATTGAGGATCTTTAATACCAAATGGCTGGTAATTAAACATAAGAAGAATCTGCACCCAATGACTGTAGAATTGCATTCCAAACACAGCGCCTACAATCAAAGACACAACTCCCGCAACATGCATTGCGAGCTTAGAGCTTATTCCCTTTTTAGTGTTTAAAACATTACCGCTTTCTTTAACATACACACCGTCTTCGCTTCCAGGGCGTTTTTTAATCGCAATAAATGCAGATAAATAGCCAAACGCAGCCATAAGCAGAGCATACAAAGCCCAAACGCCGATTTTAGCGGCTAGTTGGATCCAGATTACGCTTTCGAATCCAAGTTGCGCATACCACATGCAATCGGTTATAAACTTTGCAAGGCCAAAAACAATTGCGCATACAAAAGCTATTGCTACTACGATTGCAGCAAAAATCCAACGCCATTTTCTTGATTTTCCAACAAATTTATTTACATCAAAATCTATTCTCATATAGTGATTATTCTCCTTACTATTTGAGTTTTTTCTATCGCTTTTATTGCCTTTAGCGTTATTACTGATATTGCTAGTATCGCTTTCACTATCTTTGCTAGTATCGCTATTTTTTGGCAAATCGTCTTTGTTTTCTAGTTTTTTCTTAGCTTCTAATATATCGCTAAAGAGGTCACCAAGGTCATCATCGTCACTATAATAGTCTGCCAAATCTTTTATTTTTTTTGCAAACTTTGAAGAAGTCTTATCTTTGTTTTCACTATTAGACTCATCTTTAGACTCATCTTTAGCAACAACATTTGCATTGCTATTATCTTCATCAATGCTTTCTACAACTACATCTTGGTCAATAGAATCATCTGCAGAAGTATCGGCAAAATCATTATTTTGATTGCTCTTTTTCTTTCCATCGCTTGAATAATCGGAACGCTTATGCACTTTAGTGTTTTTAGGTTTTTTAGCCATATAAGCGCCAAAAGCCGCCCATGCAACGCCAATGAGTATTTCTATAATGACTTTCAACATAAGGTTAATAATACTATACTAATTATTCCCAATCTACTTGTTGTGTTTGCTGTGTAATCAAAAATAATTACAAAAAAGCGCGCTCGCAAAAGTAGCGAACGCGCCTAATTTGATTAGATTAAATCAGATTAAAGCATTTAAGCTAAGCAACATCTGGATCGTCTTTAGCGATTGTTCCAGTAAGCTTTCCGATTGCCTTCATTACGTGGTAAACAACCAACACAACAACAGTGCCGATTGCAATACCGTTGAACTGAATTCCAGAAACAGCAAACTGGAAGTTAGCAATACCAATAATCATAACGATTGCAGCAATCATAATGTTAACTGGCTTATCGAAGTTCACCTTGTTTTCTACCCAAATGCGCACGCCAATCATGCCAATCATGCCGTAAAGCAAAGTGGTTACACCGCCCAAAACGCCTGCTGGAATGGAGTTTACAATTGCACCAAACTTTGGGCAAAGGCTTAATACGAATGCAAAGAATGCAGCGCACCAGTAGGCAGCGGTAGAATACACTTTTGTTGCAGCCATAACGCCAATGTTTTCGCCATAGGTTGTAGTACCGCAACCACCAAAGCAGCCAGCGATTGCAGTGCCCAAGCCGTCTGCAAACAAAGCCGTACCAATCTTGGAATCGTAGTCGCGGCCAGTCATCTGAGCTACAGACTTAACGTGACCAACATTTTCTGCAATAAGAACAAGAACCACTGGCAAGAACATAAGCAAAACAGAGAAGTCAACTTGCGGAGTGTGGAACTTAGGGAAACCAATCCAAGCTGCCTGCTCAATCTTGCTAAAGTCAACTTGACCCTGGAAGCATGCATAAGCGTAGCCAACAAGAACGCCAAGCAAAATGTTCAATCTTCCAAGAAGACCACGGAAGACTACTGCAATAAGCATAACCGCAATCAAAGTAACCAAAGCGGTATCTGGAGCCTTTTGGAAGTTGCCCCAAACAGCTGGACCCAAGTTAAAGCCAATGATTGCAACGATTGCACCGTTAACAACAGGAGGCATAATAACGTCAATCCACTTTGCTCCAGCAAAATGCACAAGCACACCAATTAGCGCAAGAAGAATACCTGTGCACATAATGCCAAAGCTTGCTACAGCAATGCCCTTATGCGCAGCGGTTACAGCCATAACAGGTGCTATAAGACCAAAAGAGCTTCCTAAATAACTAGGAAGCTTATTTGCGTTAATCAGTAAGAACAATGCTGTGGAAAGAGCCGTGAACATTAAAGTGGTCGACGGATCAAATCCTGTAAGAATTGGCACTAAGAATGTTGCGCCAAACATAGCAATAACATGCTGAGCACCAATACCAGCAGTACGAGTCCAGGTTAAACGCTCGTCTGGCTCTACTACTTCCCCAGGCTTCAAAGTTTTTCCATCGCCATGAAGCTGCCATGTAAACAACGATTTCATTGTTTTCTCCTTGTGTAAAACAAGTTCATATGTATGTTGTGATTGAAAAAACAACCACCAAAACGAGCGCCAGCTTAAAAAAAAAACAAGCACTACTTGTGCGCAGGTTTGGCAGCTTTTGCAGAGGCTATACCAACCGCCGCCCCTAGCCAAGTGGTCATTCTAATGTACTAATCACAAAGTGTCGAGACAATTTTAAAAATAACAAATTTATAAATTATTTTTATTGAAATATCAAGGAAAATCGGTGTGTCGAAAACACAACAAACAGCACTAATCGTTACTCATAAAAGTTTATAAACATAAACTTTTGCTTATATATTAGATTCGCTTATTACAATCTTAATTCTGCAAAACATTTTGAATGTAATCTTTTAATACAATTGCATGATTTACACGCGGATCTTTCGCTCCATATAAAAACGTTACTTTTTTATTTTTTCTACATATATCTACGATTTGGTTTACACAATCTTGATTCTCGTCCAACTCTTCAATATAACGATTGGCAAATTCTTCGAAACGCTCAGACTTATGCCCAAACCATTTTCGCAGATCACTTGATGGAGCAATATCTTTACACCACAAATCAAGATTTGCCTTTTCTTTACTTATGCCTCTAGGCCACAATCTATCTACTAATACTCGAAAGCCATCATGTTCATCAAATGATTCATAAACGCGTTTAATTTGAATATTAATATTGCACATAATTACCTCTTTAACTACATACAATAATTACACAATTATGATTTTTTTCAACAAGATTTAATTAAGCGCAATCTAAATGGGACTAATACAAAACTACGATATGTTTTTATCAAATATGTTTTATTCTGTGATTTTTAATATAGGTGTGTCGATTGCCATAGCAACAAAATGCTAGAAAATGTGTAATATCTTTGAATTTTTGTTAATTTTTGTCCGATTATGGGAGAATAATTGGCTAAATGGTTAATTTCTTTGATACATGGAAAAAGAAAATCTGCACCACAAACATGGCTCTTATAGCTGTGCTTACACTTCTAGCTTCCTTAATTGGCAGCTGGCTCAAGCAGTTCCCAGGCCTAAGCCTTTTGGGAGCTCTTATTATTGCGTTGCTTATTGGCATGGCTCTGCAGCTGCCTTTACACGTATACAAACTGAACAATGATTCCAGACGAGCAGGCGTTAAAGCATCTGCTGGCTTAATCGCAAATAAACTACTTAGACTTGGCATTATTTTGCTTGGCTTTAAGCTAAATTTGCACGTTCTATTTACTCAAGGATTAAAGTGCTTACCTATTGCAGCCGTTCTAGTTGCCGTTATGGTATGCATTACATACAACATTGCAAAATTCCTTAAGGTTAGCCCACAACTTGCAATGCTAACCGCAGGAGGCACAAGCATTTGCGGAGCTGCAGCTGTTATGGGCCTTTCGGGATCTATGCCAGTGCTTCCGCAAGAAGAAGATGAAAAAGAACAAAACGAGGTTATGGCTGTTGCAACCGTTGCAATAATGGGCACAATCTACGCTTTGGCAGAAATCTTTATTCTTCCTCATTTTGGAATGACTAAACAGCAGCTTGGAATTGCATCTGGAGCCTCTCTCCACGAAATTGCACACGCTGTTGCAGCTGGCGGAGCTTTTGGAAGCATTGACGTTGCAACAATCATGAAGCTTACTCGAGTTCTTATGCTTGTTCCTACATCAATCTTTATTGCAATTTGGTGGAATGCACGTCACAGCCAAGTAGAAGATAACGGAAAGCGCAAGATTAACTTCCCATGGTTTATGCTTGGCTTTATTGCAGCATCTGTTATTGGAACCTACGTGCCTTTTGTTTCGTCTTACGCATCTCTACTTGTAGACGCAGGATACGTGTTCCTTGGAATGGCTATGGCTGCTCTTGGAATCAACGTAAACTTTAGAGTTATATTTAAGCAGGGAAAAGCAGCATTCTTAGCAAGCTTCTTGGCTTCTATAGTTCTAACAGCCTTGGCTTGCGCAGCTAGCGTTTTGTTCTTCTAACAAAACGATTAAGCTAAACAATTTAGCTAATCAAAACAAATAAGAGGATTCTCATTTGCGGAATCCTCTTATTTTTTATTGTTTTTATTGTTTTTTATTTTGTATAAAGCTTAACCGATTATTCCACGATTATTCCAAAATTACTCCACTATTATTCAATGTGTACTGGTGTTCCGTCTGGAATATTCGAGTAAACCCAATTTGCATCTGGAACGCTTAGTCGAACGCACCCGTGCGATGCAGGAACCCCAAGTTTTTGCGCCTCTTCTACAATATAATCGCCAAAATTAACGCGAGTTGGAACAGAATGGAACAAGTACTTTGCGCCTATAAAACCAACCCAGTAGTCTCCGCCCATTCCTTCGCTGCTATTGTAAAAGTGATATCCCCTGTGCCTTATTTTAAAATCACCCTTAGGTGTGGAATTATTTATTCCAGAGCTAACAATCATTGTGTATATAAGATTGTTATTTTTGTAAAAATAAACGCGTTGCTTTGCAATATCAACGTTTATGCGTAAATTGCTTGCATCAACTCCAGCTATTTGTGGGTAGGCTCCGCCTGTAGAAATCTTCCATAGATTAGAAAAATCAATTGCATTTGCATTCTGATTTTTCGCATTGGAGTTATCTTTTGACTTATCTATAGACTTTAATGGCGTCTTTTTTGCTTTAAACTTTGCGCCAACATTATTGTTTTTCCCACTCTTTACACCATTTAAAGTGGAATCAAGCTTATCTGACTTAAAATATTGCTTTCTAATATTTACAAAAATACGCTTATTTGCTTCTTGAACAACATGCGATACTTGCAATCCAACAAAACCAAAGAAGACTAAAACAATTAGAACAGCGAGCGCACGCTTGTAGAAAATTCTGCGATTTTTTGGAGATTTTAAGCTAATAATATATTTCACAAATCGCGCAATAAGCGACTTTAAAACGCTTTTTAAAGCATAAAATATATTCATAAAATCTCCATAAGTAAACAAAATAAAAAGGCGCCACTTCAATACTACAGTATAGTGCCTGAGCAGCGCCAAATTACACGTTATTTGATTATTTATATGATTATTGTCTAACTAATCACACATTGAATTTAAATTCAACAATGTCTCCATCTTGCATAACGTAATCGCGGCCTTCAAGGCGAAGCTTTCCTTCCTCCTTGATTTTTGCCATAGAGCCTTGAGCTTCAACAAAATCATTGTAAGAAACAACTTCGGCTTTAATAAATCCACGCTCAAAATCCGTGTGAATAACGCCTGCAGCTTGCGGAGCCGTCCAACCCTTATGAATCTGCCATGCGCGAACTTCTTTAACGCCAGCCGTCAAATAGGTTTGAAGACCTAGAATATCAAAGCCCACTCGCGCAAGCTGATCCAATCCAGATTCTGCTAAACCAGCATCTGCAAGCATCTCTCTAGCATCCGCCTCATCAAGCTCAGTAAGCTCCGACTCAAATTGTGCGTTAAGGAAAATCGCCTTTGCAGGAGCCACAGATGCTGCTAGCTTAGACTTCAAAGAATCATCCGAAAGCTCCGAATCGTCAACGTTAAACACATAAATAAAAGGCTTAGCAGTAAGCAAGTGTAAATCGTAAACGTCGTCTTTATTAATCAACTTCTCATTATGAGCCTGATCAATTGTCTTGCCAGATTCAAGAATTTCTTTAGCTTTGTTCACTGCGCCAACGTATTCTTGAGTAACTTTTTTGCCACGCAAATCTTTTTCTAACTTTGGCAAAGCGTTCTCAATGGTCTGCAAATCTGCAAGAATAAGCTCCGTGTTGATTGTGTCAATATCGTCTGCAGGATCTACCTTGCCATTAACGTGCACAATGTCATCATCGTTAAACGCACGAACAACTTCGCAAATGGCATCCGCTTCGCGAATATTAGCAAGGAACTTGTTTCCCAAGCCTTCTCCCTCGCTAGCACCCTTAACAATTCCTGCAATATCAACAAATGTAACTGTTGCTGGAACTATTTTTTCTGTGTTAACAAGCTTTGCTAAAACAGGCAAACGTTTGTCTGGCAAAGGCACAATACCAGTGTTTGGCTCGATTGTTGCAAATGGATAATTTTCCGCTAAAACGTTGTTTCGTGTTAGCGCATTAAACATAGTTGATTTACCAACGTTAGGCAAACCTACGATTCCAATAGTTAAAGACATATTACCTACTTTAGACCAGCTAGCGGAAGTGACTACACCACTATACTCGTATTGTTTTATTTTTGTTGAATTGCATCAACCGCGCTAATAACATCTCCCCTAAAACCACACGATTCTAGCTTTGCAACACCTCGAATCGTAGTGCCACCAGGAGAGCATACTGCGTCTTTCATAGCGCCTGGGTGAACACGCGTATCCATATACAACGCGCCTACCCCTTCAATCATCTTTGCAGCCAAACGATATGCGCAATCTCGCTTTAGACCATACTTTACGCCAGCATCCGCTAAAGCTTCCATGTACATAGCAGTAAAAGCCGGAGCGCAACTAGAAACGCACATTGCAATATTCATATGCTCGCTATCTACTCGCTCAACTAAAGAAATCGGATTAAAAATAGCGTTAAAAGCTTCTAGTTGACTATCTGTTAGCGTATTTTCGCTTTCGGCTAAAGTAACTCCTTGGCAAACTGCGATTGGCGTGTTTGGAATAATGCATTGCACGTTAGCATCTTTGCCAAGTAAATTCTGGTAACGCTTAAGACTCCAGCCTGCTGCAACAGAAATAACAGCGATTTTTTGCTCCACAATAGTTTTTGCAATAGGTTGCAAAACTTCTTCAATCTGATTTGGTTTTACAGCCAAAATTAAAACATTGCTAGAATCGCATACCTCTCGCACGCTTTTTAACGCTTTTACGCCAAATTTGCTTGTATTACTAACAAGTTTTTCAAAGTGCGCAGCGCTTGCAACCATATCTTTGCCTTGCAAAACATTAGCGCGAATCAAGCCTTGAGCAATTGCTTGAGCCATGTTTCCAAAGCCAATAAATCCAACGGTTCCAATTGAGTTAGAACTCATTAACAAATCCCCTTAATAAATAAACACTAACTTTTTATTAAGTATCTAATCATTTGTACATATAACTTGTATATCTAATCATTTGTTAGGTACTTTAATCAAAGTTACTTATCGCTTATATTACTTATCACTTATATCACTTATAAATAGACTCCAAATCTCCACGATTCTTTGCCTCTTCTAACAAATGACGGAACACAAAGTCGCCATGAACACCATCGTGCTCAAACTCGTTAGTTGTCCAATAATGAGAGTTAGAAATGTGAGACAAAGTGTCTAACTGAAGACCAGAATCAACATACAAGTCGTCGAAGTAAACCGCTGCTTGCAAAGGAACTTCGTTATTTGCAAGCTGATCTAAATCGTAAATCTTGCCAAATTGCATATCACTCATCATGCAATCAACCGCTGGCAAGAACGGCTGCAATGCCTTTTGCTGATCAAACATCCACGGGAACACAGCTTCACCAGTAAACAAAAGCGGACGCGCGCTGCCAGCAAACTCTGGCATTGTTTCTCGAACTTGCTGAGCTGCCCAACGAATTGGATGATCTAATTCACCATCCGCATAAATGAACTCTTGAAGCGGCCAATATAGCGGACTAGAAGACGTTGCGTCCATAACACCATAAAGAAACTCGTCGCTTAAATAGCCGTCTGCCGTTCCACCACCATGCTTAAACGCCTTAAGAGAGCCATCTCCATCCGAAAATGCAGAGTCAATCAACCAATGAACTCTTTCAAAGCTTGGCTTCATGCCAAAAGAAGACCCAAGAGTTTGGAATCGCTCAACGGTTAGCTTTTCGCCATTAGGCAAGAAAACATCTCCTTGAGAAATCCTATCTGCAATAGCAGCAGCGCGCGCAACATCCTGCGGATAACGCTCATAGAATTGCTCAGTTTTACGAGCCATACGCGGGAACGTGTGCTCGTAAACTTCTAGAGCATTAGCTGGAACGTGAGGAATACCGCCCGTTGTAAAGCTTGCGAGTAAGCCCTGTGGGAAAAGAGACAAATACGTAAGCGTTAAGAATCCGCCATAGCTTTGACCCAAAGAAACCCACGGCTTTGCGTTAAACTCAGTTAAGCGCAAATGCTCAAAATCGCGAACAATAGAATCTGCTAAGAATCGCTTTAAGTACCATGCTTGACGCTCTACACTCACGCCGTCGTCTGCCATGCGCTTAACTGTAGAAGCATCTACTCTAGAAGAGCGCCCAACGCCACGCTGGTCTGGAAGAACAACACGAAAATGCTTAATTGCCTCTTGAATCCAGCCATCGCTAGACGGCGAAAGTGGACGAGGGCACTGTCCTCCTGGGCCTCCTTGCAAAAATACAAGCAAAGGCAAATCGTCATGCGCATGTTCTGGAGCGCTAATAACCCTGCAAAATAGGCGAATCGTCTCACCTTTAATAGAATCGCCTGGAGTGTTTTGCTCCCAATCTAAAGGAACATCGATTGCGCGCTCTTCTACATACAATCCTGGTACGTAATACTTTGCTAGCAGTGCCATTGTAAACATTCCTTTCTGCACTCGCATGCTACATTGCAACAACAAATCACATACGCAAACTCGCACTCTTATATAAATCATACTAAAGTTCGATTGTTCTATAAAGTGCCGTGTACTAGCCTAGTAGTTATGAAAATATCTCACACGTTTAACAGAGCTATACAACGCTTACGCACTGAGCTTACGCTAAACGATATATTGTGGGGCATTATTCCGCTTATTCTTTTTATGCTTTCAAGCAATCGTTATACTATAAGCAATGTTGACGGATTCTTGACGCAAAGTTCGCTACTTACAACCTATCTTATAAATATTGTTGTTGCATCATTACTTTCATTACGAAAACTATGGCCCGAACACACAGCTGTTGTTTTTATTGTTGCATGCATTGTGCAAGTAATATTTGGTCCAGCTCAACTTTTTGCTGATTTCTTTGGTTTTGTGCTGCTTGTTAATGCTATTGCTCGCGGAAATCCAGAACATTCAAAAGCTTTTGTTATTGCAGCTTACGTAACAACAGTATTATCTTGCGCAGCAATATCGTGGAATATTGTAATGGGGCCAATATATGGCATCAATCATTTAAAAGCTAGTTATTCTTGTAGCGTAAAAAATATAAATAGTAGTAACATAAAAAACTGCGTTTCAATTATACTTGATTTTGCAATTCCTAATATAATTTTTGCGATTATTATTACTACAATTACGGTTATTATTGGCTACTGGCAGCGCACTCACGTGCATACGATTCAACTTCTACAAGAGAACAATAACGCTATTCGCGCGTACCGAAAGAAAGCTCAGCATATTGCTGTTACTGCAGAGCGTGCAAGAATCGCCAGGGATATGCACGATATTGTTGCTCACACGCTTTCTATTATTATTGTTCAAGCAGACGGTGGCCGTTATGCCGCAACACAAGATATTTCTCTTGCTAAAAAAACAATGCATATTATTAAAAACGAAGCCGAGCGCGCCGTTCACGACATGCGTCGACTGCTAGAAGCTTTAACAGACGCTCCATCCGCTCAATTGGATTTCAATCACATACCTTCGCTTATTGAGCAAGCAAAAATCGCATCTCCTAAAAATATTTTTTGGCACACTGTTGATGGCATAAATTCTTCTAATAAACTCAACAAAGATGCACAAACCGTTGCATACCGCGTTGTTCAAGAATCTCTTACTAATATTCGGAAGCATGCAGGAAACGGCATCAAAATAAACATTCACGAACAGTGGAACGAACAAGGCTTAACACTAAAAATCACAAATGAAGTACACAAGATTGAAGTTAATCAAGAGCAAAATAGTGGTGTGCCACATAAAAATGGTTATGGTTTGATTGGCATGAAAGAGCGCATTGAAAATCTTCATGGAACACTTGATTATGGAATACAAAACAATGGAACATTTAGTGTTGTTGCTTTTATTCCATACTCTTACAGCACAGATCAATCAAACAATACTGCTTCTGCACTAAATAGTATTCCTAACGTTACTTATAAAAACGTAAAAGCTAATAATCCATTATCAACGCAAGAAAAACCAGCAAATACAAGCGATAAAACCTCATCAAAAGTTTTGCCAGAAGCAAATAATTCACAAAATAGGATTGAAAAAGTATCACAATGGTTTGAACAACATTGGCTTATTGGCGATGTTATTTATGCAGCACCTTGGACTGTTCTAATGCTTTTTATACCAACTTACGATTTTACTGTTGGAACTGGAATGACTTCTGGGTATTCAAGCTCGCTTTCATTACAAATACTTTATAGAATACTTACGCTTACTACTATGATTCCATTTATGTTTCGTAGAAAAGCTCCAACAACATGCGCAATTGTTGCAGCAGCATTTTCTGCAATACAACTTATATGCTTGCCTAATATTTTATTTGCTAATTTCTTTATACCAACCATTGTTTATGCGGCTGTGCTCTATGGCAAAAAGCACGCATGGCAATGGGTTAGCGCAGTAGTGCTCGCCGAATCTGCTATTTTTGCTGTAAAAATTGGTGTTGCATCAAAAAATATTCCACAAAATGAAACTCCAATACGATTTTTTGCATCTAATGCGTACACAACCAATTTTTATGACATTATGCAAATGGCGTCCGTAGGATTAGTTTTTGGTTTCATAGTTGCAATAATTTGTTTTACTGCCATTGCATTTGCTTATTACCGCAGAAACGATGATAATAATTTGCTGATTCTAAAAACACGCAGAACAGAACTCGAGCAAGAGCAAAAACAGCTAGAAGTACTTGCAGCAAATGCCGAAAGGCAGCGCATTAGCGCAAATATTCAGCAAAAAGTTGCAGTTACATTGCATAAAGTAATTGATGCTGCAAACAGTGGAATCGATATGCTAAATAAATACGAAAAATCAAATAGCAATGCAGAAAACCTAAAGTCAACAAAACTAAAGCAAGAACAAGAACTAGAGCAAGAGCAAATTGAAGCAATTAGTAAAGCTTTTAAAAACATTGGAGATGAAGGTCGCTCAGCACTTAGGTACATGCGAAAACTACTTGGAATTTTGCGAGAAACAGGTTCAAGTGTTAATTCATCAAATAATGGTGCAAATGTAACTGAGATTGCGGTTCGCCCCGCTCCTTCGCTTGATGAACAAATTCAACACAGGCTTGCAAACAAACACGAATAAATTGATAGTATGGAAAATATGGAAAATATGGAAAACAATGGAGTAATTCGAGTCGCAATTGCAGACGATCAGGAGCTTGTGCGCGCAGGATTTACTATGGTAATCAACTCGCAAAAAGACATGCAAGTTGTTGCGCAAGCTTCAAATGGCAATGAAATTGTAGAAATTGCGTCAAAGGAAAATCCAGACGTTATTTTGATGGACGTGCGCATGCCTAACATGGACGGTTTGGAAGCTACGCGCAAAATATTGCAAGAAGATGCTAACGCCAATACGCGCATTATTATTTTAACTACTTTTGATTTAGACGAATATGTTATGGCTGCGATTCATACGGGCGCATCGGGATTCTTGCTTAAAGATACAGAGCCAGAAACATTGCTTAATTCAATACGGACTGTGTATCAAGGAAACGCAATTATTGCTCCAACTGCTACAAAGCGCTTAATTGAGTCAATGATCTCTAAGCCTAACGATGAAGAAAAATCAAAAGAAGAGATTGCGACTAAAAACGAGCAAAGCGCAAACACGTACGATTCTTGCTTAAATGATTTAACAGATCGCGAGCGCGAAGTTCTTGTAGAGATTGCTCACGGACTATCTAACCAAGAGATTGCTAATAAACTGTTTATCAGCTTGCCAACAGTTAAAACGCATGTTGCGCATATTTTGGGAAAAATCAACGCAAGAGACAGAGTCCAAGCTGTTGTGTTTGCTTACGAGAACAGTCTTGTTTAATCATTTTTATAAAAATAAAAAATAATGCGACTGTTCTTATAAACAATAAATCTTTTCTATAAAAAATAATGCGGCTGCAAATTAATCAATTCTTGATTGAATGATTAAAATTGCAACCGCATTTTATTTTGCGTTTCTAGCGATTAGTCCTCCGCGAGCGCAACTACTGGCGAAGACTTCACTGCTCTACGAGCTGGAAGCACACTGGAAAGAAGCGCTGCAAGCAAAGCGATTAGAGCAAGAACCGCGTAAATAGTCCAATCAACTACAAACGGAACTTTGCCAATTGTGCTAAATACCATGTAGGATCCAATCCATCCAAACGCTGTTCCAACAATCAGGCCAGAAACAGTGCTTGTTAGGGAGATCAACGTTGCTTCCAACGCAAGAGATCTTCTAACCTGGCCTCTTGTCATGCCTATTGCGCGCAAAGTTGCAGATTCTTTAGTGCGCTCAATAACAGACAAGCTTAATGTGTTTGCAACGCCTATTAAAGCAATCACAACAGCTACTGCTATTAAGCCAACAAGCAACATCATCATTATGTCGATAGCACTCTCCCACTGCGCTCGCTGGAACACGCTTCCACCAGCCATAACCTCCGCATAGCTAGATGTAGTATTTCTAATATTTTTAACAATATCTACAAGATTAGCTTTGCTAGAGTCTACCGAAATGAGCAAAATATGCGTTGTAGGCTTAAGGTAGTTATTGAAGTAAGATTTGCTAACAAAAGCAGTATTCCTTGAATATATATTAACATTTCTATACTTCTTAAACTGAACTTGCTTTACAGTAATGCTCTTATCGTTATTACTCGGGTCTATATTCATGCCAGTAAATGGCGTAATATTATTACTGTCTGTTTCATCAGAACTGTACTTTTCTACGTAAGCTTGCAGATTAAGGTTTCCTTTTTTAAGCTCAAAAGGTTCGCCGTCTTCGTTATTAAACTTAGGCAAAAGTATAGAATCTTTGTTTATGTTAACGCCATCAAGGTCAGTGTGCATTACATTTTTAAGTTGATTTACATTATCAACTCCAGCTGCCATAGCATACTCAGTTTCGCCCTTAGCGTTCTTAAAAGTCATAGGAACTGCAGGAAGCAACTCAGTATGCTTTATTCCACTAATCTTTGAAATGTCGGCAGCTAAAGATTTATCAACATTCTTGCCTTGAATAATAATGTCAACACTGTAACGGTCATCAACAACACCTTTAAGCGTTGCTTTACCACATATTGCGCCAGTTACTACCGTTGAAACAAGCGTTACGCCAATAAGCAAAGCCGTTCCAGTTGCCGCAACTCTTCTAGGGTTTCGTTGCACGTTTGCGTTAGCAACCTTAGATGCGGGCCCACAAAGCGCCATGATTGCGCCAGTTGCCTTCATAGCAAACGGCATCCAGAATATGGCTGTCATAACAATACCAATAAAAACAAGCGCACAACCAAACATTGATCCAAGCAAAGTCATCCAAGAATCAGAACCAGCAGTAGGCGACTTCCTCGCAATCATGCTTGCTAAAGAAGTAGCACTTAAAGCCGTAGCTAAAATGCCTACAACAATAAACACAACGCCAAAAACAGTGCGAATAATGCTTGCACGCTTATCTTTAATCAAATCCATTGGTCGTAGCGCTTCCATAGGCGTTACTTTTGTAGCAGATCGAGCAGCACTCATAGATGCAAGAACTGTTACAATCGTGCCAATTGCTATTGGCCAGACAACCGCTGGAAGCGAAACAATCAAAGGAATCTTAGATAACGGTCCAGAATTAATATTCACGTTACTAATTGCGCCCATAAATCCGATTGCGCAAAGCACGCCAACAGCCGCAGAAATAACTCCAAGTATTGCAGCTTCAAGCAAAACTGCTGCATAAAGCTGGTGCGATTGTGCGCCGATTACACGCAAAAGCGCAAGAGTGCGTCTGCGTTGAGCAACCAGCACTTGGAATGTGTTTGCTATAACAAGCGAAGAAATAAGCAACGCTAGAATACCAAAAGATAGCAAAAACATAGTCACAAAATTAGTGCCGTTAGACACATTTCTAACAGCTCTTACACCAACTTCGTGCCTAGACATAAGAGAAAATTGCTTTGGAAGCAAAGCGTTAATCTTAGGAGATAAATCGTTTATTTTAGATTCATCAATACTCATGTACACTTTGCTTTGCACAACTTGATTGTCAAAATTCTTAATATTTTCGAGTTTTGCACAAAAATCGTTCGTTATGCCACCAAGATATGTGCCACGATTTGAAAATGGTATTTGAGAATGTTCTCCATCGTCTACAAGACCAACCACACGAACATCGTACGATTTTTCTTTATCTCCGCCAGTGTCATCTACTTTAACCAAAGTTATAGTATCGCCAATATTTGCATGTATTGATTTAGCAATACTTTTAATAAGCGTGATTTCGCCTATTTCTTGCGGATCTCTACCTTCTGTTGATTTATACACAGGAAGATTTCCATACAAACCATTAGACCAAGCGATACTCGTAACTGATTTATCACCTTTTTCTACTCTTACAAGCGCAGTCGCATCATCACTACGAATACCGTTGACACCAGGCATCTTCGATATTTCGTCTAAATGAAGGTCTTTATAATGAATTTCACTACTAGGAGAACTGTTAGGATTCTTAAATGATATTGCATAATTTGCGCTAGTGAATTCATCTGTTGAGTTGCGAACCATCAAGTCATCAACGCTGTTTGCAAAAAGCAAAGTAGCGCTCATAAACATGCTGCCTATAAGAATTGCAATTCCAGAGGCGATTAGCATGCGTACGCTTTTGCGCATAAGTTTTAGTGCGATTTTCCACATTCTAACTTCACCACCTTTTATTGCAATTGAGCAGACTGATTATTAATACCAGCTTCGCTGCGTTCCATAAGCATCTTGCTCATGCCTTGCGCAGTAGGATTTTGCACGTCTTCAACGATTTGACCATCTGCAAACACAATTGCTCGATCCGCGTAAGAGGCTGCAACAGCGTCGTGAGTAACCATAATCACAGTTTGACCAAGTTCCGTTACAGACTTCTTCAAGAAATGCAAAACTTCCAAGCTGGAAGCAGAATCGAGATTGCCAGTAGGCTCGTCTGCAAAAACTACGGAAGGCTTAGAGATTAAAGCTCTAGCAATTGCAACGCGTTGTCGCTGACCACCAGAAAGCTCAGCAGGCCTATGCTTTAAGCGATCTTGCAAGCCAAGAGTATTAACCAAAGTATTAAACCATTGCTTATCTGGCTTTTTACCTGCCAAAGTAAGAGGCATAAGAATATTTTGCTCAGCGCTAAACATTGGAAGAAGATTAAAACTTTGGAAAATAAATCCAACCATTTCTCGGCGCATAAGCGTAAGCTGCTTATCGCTCATACCTGTAATATCTAGGCCATCTACCAAAACTTTTCCAGAATTAACGCTGTCAAGACCAGCTAAAGAATGCATTAAAGTTGACTTTCCAGAACCAGAAGGGCCCATAATCGCCGTAAACTTGCCGCGCTCGAAGCTAACGCTAACATCTCGCAGAGCGTGAACAATGCCTGCACCCTTGCCAAAATCTTTAACAACATGCAAAGCTGCAACCGCAGTCTCGCCAATCAAACCTTCTTTAGCAGAATAATTCATTTGCGTAAAACGCGTATCTTCACTATTTTCAACATTCATTTTGCACCTCACATACTTCTGTGATTACCTTACAATTACAATTTACGTGATTAAAAACGCATTCTCTATAGTGCGTAGGGCTGATATTTTCATTGAAATAATAAGATTTTGCTATTAAATTTTGATATAAAAATGCTCTTATATAAAATCGTCATACTTTAGTATGAGAACTCAGTATTAAAACTTAAATTTGTGTTTCAAACAGATTATTTAATGCAAAATAAATCAATTTGGCAACTACAACACCTTTAATTAAAGAATTTTTCTTAATATGATTAATATTTTTCCTTCAAAATAAGCAATGCAAATCATGCGAGCAATTTTTAATAAATGTGCTTATTTATATCTAAAATAAATAAAAATACGTAAATTTAGTTAGTTTATGTTCATTTTAATTATTTATTTGTTAATTTTAGTAACAAAACACTTATTTAACACACTCGCCAAATGTCATGCAATATTGTAAAATATTAATCGACTACCAAAAAATGGCATAAGCCAACAAGAAACTCAAAGGAGATTTTCGCATGGTGTATAGAATGATTTTCAATCAGACTGCTTACTTCGGTCGTGGAGCAATCAAAGAGATTCCAAACGTTGCTAAGGCACATGGCTTTAAAAAAGCATTCGTTGTAACAGATCCAGTTCTTGTAAAGACGGGAACCGTTAAAAGAGTTACCGACGTTCTAGAATCCGCTGGTCTTCCATACGAAGTATTTGACAACGTAAAGCCAAATCCACCTGTTGAATGCATTCAAGACGGTGTAGAAAAGTTCAAGGCATCTGGCGCAGACTTCCTTATTGGCCTCGGCGGCGGCTCTCCACAAGATACCTGCAAGGGCATTGGAATTATTGTAGCTAACCCAGAGTTTGGCGATGTTCTTTCTCTAGAAGGCGTTGCAGATACAAAGAATCCTTCTGTACCAATCTTTGGCGTACCAACAACCGCAGGAACCGCTTCCGAAACAACAATCAACTATGTTGTTACCGATACCGCAAAGCTTCGCAAGTTCGTTGCAGTAGATCCTCACGATATTCCAATCGTTGCATTCGTAGACCCAGATCTCACCGATTCCATGCCACGCTCGCTTAAGGTTGCAACTGGTTTGGACGCACTCACCCACGCAATCGAAGGTTTCATTACTCCAGGTGCATGGAGCCTTTCGGATTGCCTGTCTTTGCAAACAATTCGCATGATTGCACAAAACCTTGCAAAGAGCGCAGACGGAGACGTTCCAGCAGGCGAACAAATGGCTTACGCAAGCTACATAACTGGCATGGCATACTCCAACGTTGGTTTGGGCTTGGTTCACGGCATGGCTCACCCACTCGGCGGTCGCCTTGGCGTTGCTCATGGCGTTGCAAACGGAATTTTGCTTGCTCCTGTTATGGAATATAACAAGGATTACAGTGGCGAAAAGTATCGCGATATTGCTGCCGCATTCGACGTTCCAAACGCATACACCGACGACCTCGAAACCGTGCGTAATGCTGCTGTAAAGGCAGTTCACGACTTAACGGTTAAGCTTGGAAATCCTACTAAGATTAGCGAAGTTGGAGCTAGTGAGGCAGATATTGAAGGCTTAAGCCACGACGCTTTGGCAGATGTTTGCACTCCAGGAAACCCACGCAAGGCCACTTTGGAAGATATTCGCAAGATTTACACAAGCTTGATGTAGTCTATCTTGATGTAGTCTATGCGTAGTCTTCTAAAATAATAAATAAATACGCAATATTTAGAACAAACAATTTGTGGACGCAACCTATCTTGATTTACCTCTTGATTTAAGTTGCGTCCACATTTTATATGGTATTTATAGTGGTTATAAGCATAAGTCGCTAATAAATTACCTAATTAAAAACAATCACCTAATTAGAAACTGGCTGAGTGCTTTCTCTAATAACAACATGTGCAGGAAGAACCATTTGATTTTCGATTTTTCTTCCTTCTCTAATCGCAAGAATCATACTAACAGCATTTTTTGCCATAATATCAAAAGGCTGATTAACAGTTGTTAAAGACGGCATTAAATATTGCGCAGGATAAACATCGTCAAATCCTGCAACCGAAAGCTCCGTTCCTAATTTTATTTTTCGCTCTCTTGCTGCACGATAAACGTTTACAGCAGTAATATCGTTGCAAGCAAAAATCGCAGTTGGGCGCTTGTCTTTAGGTAAATCCAAAAGGTTGCAAGCCATTTTGTATCCAAGCTCAGGAAGATAATCTCCTTCTTTTACTAAGTCTTTATCCACACTCAAGCCAGCTTGTTCCATAGCCGCACTGTATCCAGCAAAGCGAGCAACACCAGACTGAACGTTTAATGGGCCTGTAATAACGCCAATTCGCTTATGTCCCAAACTAATCAAATGACGAGTAAGCTCGTAAGAGCCAGTCCAATTATCAATAGAAATCGTGTGATCGCTGCCGTTTCCAATAGAAACTGGGTCAATAATAATCAGCGGAATATTACGCATACGCAAAAAATCTTTATCTTTTTCGCTAAGATCCGACATTTGCGATATAACGCCCAAAGGATTTCTGTCTACGATTCCGCGCAAACACTCATCGCGCTTTTTGCCATTATCGGTTTGAGCAACTGTAAGCGCCAATCCTTCGCGCTGCGCCCAACGAGATGCATAAGTAATCATCTCAATGGTTCCATTATTCGCAACGTAATCCACCAGCAGCTCCACCGTTGGAGAAATTTTAGTGCTAACAAGAGAATAGTCGCGACCACTTTTAGACAAAACTTCTTCTACACGCCTTCTGGTTTCTTCCGATACTCCCGATCTACCATTGATTACCTTAGATATTGTAGACGGAGAAACACCAGCTTCTTTGGCCAATTCAGCAATCTTAGGCTTTGAAGATTCAGACTCTTCCGCTCGATTTACATCCATATTATTCGCCATATTTACTCCTTTCTTTATCCTCTTTCTTTATCCTCTTTATGCGCAATGCATTTTAGCTAAATCCTAATCTTAAAGAAAAATTCGTAGCCACTTTTAAGATTATCTACAATAATACAAGTTACCAGAAAAACTGAAAAATAGCATTATTGCTTGATTTATCAAGGTTGTTATAGATTACATAATACACTATTTCGCTTTTAACAGGCAAAAATCGCGAAAATTTCTTACGACACGCCGAATAATAAAATTATTTGCCATCAGTCGCAAGCAAAACGCGGACTAAATGTGCGATTTTCCTTATTAAAAAGCTCAATTTTTCAATCATGGAAAAATCAAAAATATGACATTTATCACATTGTGCGCATTCAGAAATATTCGCAAAAATCAATTTGCGAAAATTTCTAGCCATACTACAACATTTTTCTATCGTTTTGATATAGAATTACAAATGTAGGTCACAACGATGTAAAAGCAAAGGAGCATGAATCGTTATGAGTACAATCACATCAGTAAAAACCTATGATTTTAGATTCCCTACTTCGCAGACACTTTCTGGATCCGACGCAATGAACAAAGACCCAGATTATTCCTCCGCATACGTAGAAATCAAAACCAGCCTAGACGATGGCATTAAAGGCGTTGGATTTGTATTTACGATTGGCCGTGGAAACGATGTTGTTTGCGCAGCAATCGACTCCATGTCTCAAGTGCTTATTGGCAGAAACGTAGAAGAGTTACTAGACAACATGCGTCTTGCATGGGATCTTTTTGTTCACGACTCTCAGCTTCGCTGGTTAGGGCCAGAAAAAGGCGTAGAGCACATGGCAATTGGCGCTATTTTGAGCGCATTGTGGGATATTAAAGCAAAGCGAGCTGGAAAGCCATTGTGGCGCTTGCTTGCCGAGATGGATCCAAAGGAATTAGTCTCCACGCTTGACTTCCGCTACATGACCGACGCCTTAAGGCCAGAAGAAGCAATCGAATTCTTGCAAGATGGTCAAAAAGGCAAGGAAGAGCGAATTGCAGATCTGCTTGTAAACGGCTACCCAGGCTACTCCACTGCTGCAGGCTGGCTCGGTTACAGCGACGAGAAAATGGTTGCAATTGCTAAGGAAGAATCGCAAGTTAAGGGCTTTAAGCAAATTAAGCTTAAGGTTGGTCAAAATGTAGACGACGATTTAAGAAGACTCGCCCTTGCTCGCGAGGCAATTGGCCCAGACGTTCGTCTTGCAGTAGATGCAAACCAGGTTTGGGATGTTCCAACAGCAATCACTTGGATTAACCGCTTCCACGACTTCGACTTAGCTTGGGTAGAAGAGCCAACAAGCCCAGACGATGTTATTGGTCACGCAACAATTGCTCGCGCAATTAACCCAATACCTGTGGCAACTGGCGAGCAGATGCAAAGCCGAATCATGTTTAAGCAGTACTTGCAAGCGAACGCGTTTGGAATTATGCAAATCGACGCAACTCGAGTTGCAGGTCCACAAGAAGTTGTTCTCGAATACTTGCTTGCACGCAAGTTTAATAAGCCAGTTTGCCCTCACGCAGGCGGCGTTGGATTGTGCGAAGCCGTGTGCCACTTTGCAATGTTTGATTACGTTGCAGTTTCTGGCACAAAGGAAGGTCGCATGATTGAATACGTAGACAATCAGCACGAGCACTTTGTGCATCCAACACAAATCAAGAATGGCAATTATGTTGCACCAACTGCCCCAGGTAATGGCACTGAAATGACGCTGGAAACGGCTGAAAAGTACCTTTATCGCGGATAGTTATGCAATTGTGGCTAGCAGTTTACATTAAGCTGTTTATTTTAAATTGCTAGCCACTTTAAACAATCAAGATTCATAATTTAATAATCAAAAAGCAAACCACATCATTTAACAAAGGAGTTCATTATGGATTTGCATTTGGAAGGCAAAGTTTTCATCGTAACAGGTGGATTCAAGGGCATCGGTAAGGGCATTACGCTTCAGCTTGCACAAGAGGGCGCAATTCCAGTAGTTATTAACCGCGCAGACCCTGCAGAAGAAACATTCCGCAAGGATATTGAGCAGTACACAAAGAACTACGACGTTTATATTCTCGACTTAAACGATACAGACGAAATCGCTCCAATTATTGAAGAAACATACAAGAAGTATGGTCATATTGACGGCATTGTAAACAACGCTGGCGTTAACGACAACAAGGATTTGGAGTCCACTTCTTGGCGCGACTTCGAGAAGTCGATTCACGGAAACCTTACCCACTACTACGAGACTGTTCACGCTGCTGTAAAGTACTTAAAGGAAAGCCACGGCGCTGTTGTGAACATTTCTTCTAAGACTGCTCTAACAGGCCAGGGCAAGACCAGCGCCTACGCTGCTGCAAAGGGTGGAATCTTAGGCTTGACTCGCGAATGGGCTGCAGCACTTGTTCATGACCGCGTGCGCGTAAACGCGATTGTTGTCTCCGAATGCTGGACCCCACTGTATGCCGATTGGATTAAGACCTTTGGTGACGAAGCAGCTCAGCAGGCTCGTTTGAAGGTTATTACCGACAAGATTCCTCTGGAAAACCGCATGACTACCACGGAAGAAATTGGAAACGAAGCCGCATTCCTGCTTTCGGATAGGTCTTCGCACACCACTGGTCAGTGGGTGTTCGTTGATGGCGGATACGTGCATCTTGATCGCGCTTTGTCTTAAATTCCAAATGCAAATTTAAGATTCGGTGCAATTTAACTAGTCGATGGTGCGCAATGCAAAATGTGTGCTTGCGCACCATTGCACAATATTAATTAAGAACTATTAAAATCTTAAACTCTTTGAATTATTCTCACACGGGAGTGACGATGACTACAAAAGAAAACGACAACGTGGTTGTTAACAATAACAAAAGTAGCTCAAAAACTATAATTGCCATTGTATTGGTAACATCTTTGTTCTTCGTATGGGGTTTGACCATGAATTTGGTCAATGCTCTTAATTCCCCATTTGGACATTACTTAAATCTAAACAACACAGAAGCAGCGCTGCTTCAGGTTGCATACTTTGGCGCATACTTTGTAATGGCTATTCCTGCAGGTTTAATCGCAAAGCGCTTTGGGTACAAGGGCGGCGTAATTAGCGGTCTTGCACTCTTTGCAATCGGCGCATTTGCTGTAATTCCTGCAACCGCTACAGCAAGCTATGTTATGTTCCTTATAGCAATGTTTATTATTGCTCTTGGTGCTGCAACTTTGGAAACAAACTGCAACCCATACATTACAAAGCTTGGCGACGAAAAGGGCGAATCCTTTAGAATCAACATGGCACAAAGCTTTAACGGCGTTGGCAGCATTGTTGGCCCGCTTATTCTTGGCAACATTATTGGTAAAACCGTTAAGCAAGGCGAACCAGGATTTGAATTTGCTAAGTCGAAGTTCCTTAGCGATACTCGCATGATTTACATTGTTATTGGCATTGTTCTTATTGCGGTTATTGCAATCTTCTTCTGCTTTAAGCTTCCTACACCTCCAGGAGATGTTGAGGCAGATCAAGAAAACAAGGGAGATTCTTCATTCTTGCATCTTGTTAAGAAGCCATACTTTACACTTGGCGTTATTGCAGAATTTGTATTTGTAGGCCTTCAGGTTGTTGGAATGGCAATGTTCTCATCGTTTGCTCTTAAGCATTGGGGTGCTGGAGTAACAACTGGTATTGCGGCATCTATGCTTGCAATCGTTTCCTTAATGTTTACCCTTGGTCGCTTTATTACAACACCTCTTATGACAAAGTTTGATAGCGATAAGATTCTTGGAATCTACATGGTTCTGAGCGCATTGCTAATGTTTGTTGCATTCCTTGGACTCGGCAAGATTTCTGTAGTAGCCTACATTATCTCCTACCTGTTTGTGTCTATTGGCTTCCCAACCGTGTTCTCTCTTACCTTAAAGGGAATTCATGGCTCTGCAGCAAAGACTGGCTCTTCCGCCTTGATTATGAGCGTTGTTGGCGCAGCTATAATCCCACTATTCCTTGGATTTGTACAAGATTTTGCTGGCATTGAGGTTGCAGTGCTGCTCACCGTTCCAGGATTCTTGTATGTAGCTTGGTACGCATTGTGGGGTTCCAAGATTGGTCTTGTAGAAGCTAAGTGATTTGCAAAGAACTATAAAGTCTTTAGAAAGTCTTTAGAAAGGAAAGTTTATTATGTCTCAACTTCGTATTTTAGATTCCCACTTCCATATTTGGGATCCAACAAAGCAAGTCTTGCCTTGGCTAGATGGCTTAGACAAGCTAAACCACACCTTTACGTTAGAGCAGCTCGAAAAAGAGTATGCAGACTTGGGTGTTGACTTCCTCGGCGGCGTATACGTTGAGGTTGATGCTGCAGACCACGAGTTAGAAGATAGGCTTATTGGAGAAAATCCTAATCCTAAAATTCTTGCTAAAATGCTTAGAGTTACGTTGGATCCATTTATGCGCGTGCCAATTAACGCAACTGGCATTCGCGAGCCACTTCACATTCCAAGCGAGCCACGCGGCCGCTGCTTAGAGCCTTCGTTTATTGGCGGTCTTAAGGCAATGGCCAAGAAGGGTATGCCTTTTGAGCTTTGCAATCGTGGCGAAGAGCTTGGCGATATGGCTAAAGCCTTTGAGCAGGTTCCAGAAGTGACTGTTGTTCTAAACCATTTGGGCAATGTTCCAGGATTAGACGAGGATTCATGCGCTGCTTTGCGTGCGTTTGCAAAGCTTCCACACAGCTATATTAAGATTTCTGGAGATAATCCAGTAAATCCAGATATTGTTAAGTTTGTTAAAGACACCTTTAGCCCTGATCGCCTACTCTTTAGCTCTAATTGGCCAGTTGTTAAGTTGAATTCTTCGCTTAAGCAGCATCTTGACTTAATGGTTGAGCTTTTTGGCGACGACGAAGATTTCTTTATGAACAATGCAAAGAAGGCATATGGTATTAAACTGTAATTAATTATGTTATTTGAATAATCTATTTGAATAATCATTGCTTATGGGGTGTAAGATTTTGCCAGTTAAAGTCTTATGCCCCATAATTCAATAACAACAACTAAGGATGATTTTTATGACTACTTCTAACAGTGCAAAGCTTGATTTGCATGCTTTTAAAGGCGTGTTCTGCCCTTCTATAACAGTAAGCAAAGATGATGGAAGCATTGACTACGACTCATGGGCAAAGCACCTTGACCATCTTATTGATGCAGGAATTAATGGCATACTGATTTTTGGCAGCATCGGCGAATTTTATGCATATCCGCTTAGCGTAAAAAAGGAAGCAGCTAAATTTGCTATTGAGCATGTTAATCACAGAGTTCCTGTTCTTATAGGTGTTGGAAGCACTAATCTTAACGAGGTGCTTGACTTTACTAAGTTTGCGGAAAGTTGCGGCGCAGACGCTGTTGTAGCTGTATCCCCTTACTACTTTGGACCAACTGCCCCAACCGCAGAACGCTATTTTGGCCCTATTGCAAACGCAACCAACTTGCCTGTTATTCTTTACAACTTCCCTGCTAGAACTGGCAGCGATTTAACGCCAAGTTTAGTTGCAAGTCTTGCTAAAAAATACCCGAATATTGTTGGTATTAAAGACACGGTAGATACTATAAGCCACACTCGAGCAATGATTGAAGCCACTAGACGCGTAAACCCAGATTTTATTGTTTTCTCTGGATTTGACGAGTACTACACTCCTAACAGGATTGCAGGCGGAAATGGCGTTATTTGTGGACTTACAAATGTGGAGCCAGAAACTTTTGCAGCTTTGCATAAGGCGTATGAGGCTGGCGACTTTGCGCATCTTATTGAATGCGCTAAAAGAATCAGCCATTTGATGGCAGTTTACAACACTACCGACTTGTTCATTTCTGCGATTAAAGCTGCCGTAAATCTTAAGGGATTGCCAATTAGCATGCTTGTTCGCGAGCCTGCAAGTCAAGTTAATAGCGAGCAAGTCGAAGCAATTCGCGCTCTGCTTAAGTAACTAAGTCACTCATAATAAATCAAGAATAAAAAAAGAACGGCTTAAACTTAAAGTATATAAGCCGTTCTTTTTTGTATCCGTTTAACTACTTTTGAATAATATCTAAACTTTTCTATCTAATCTACTTACCTAAAGTCATAAGGTTGAGTACTAGAAGGCTGTGTGCGAGCTATAAAATCACCCATTCCTGGAACTGTAAACGCAACCATTCCTCGTTTAGAAGAATAAATCAACCCTAATTTTATAAGAGATTCTCTAATTACTGATAATTCTTTACTAGGTTTACCAATTGATTCAGCTAAAGAACTTGTAAGAACTGGCTCATCTCCAGCAAGATTTGACATAGCAATCAAATAATTCCTTGCACATTCAGTTGCTCGCTGCCATCTAGCGGCATAAAGACCATCGTCAAGCTTCTGCCTTGCTTTAACTTGGCCAGCTATAACAGAATTCAAAGTTATAGGATTTGAATCAGACTCATTCCATGCAGCCTCACCATAAGACTGTATAAAATAAGGGTAGCCGCCAGAAAGTGCTACCAGACGTTTTAAAGCTTTGGAATCAAATGTTACTCCCTCACTTTCTGCAGGAATCTGAAAAGCTTTAATAGTAGATTCCTCATTTAACTTATCTATTCCACGGTATTCAAACAATCTTTCTGCATAAGATCTCGACTTACTTAAAACACCAGGAAGGTTAGGTAAACCAGCACCAATAATGTAAAAAGGAAGAGATAATTGACCTAACTTATGCTGTATGGAAATAAGAACTCCAAGTAAATCTGAGTCCATTTCTTGCAACTCATCTATAAACAAGAAAAATCCAGATTTAAGCTCTTTGAGTTTTCTTGATAAATTTGTAATAAGAAGCTCAAGTCTTAAAGAATCATTTTCCTGCTCTTCTACTTTCTTACTTTCAAATTTTGCAGAAACACCCAAGGCACTAACTGACACACTGCTAACAGATGAAATTACTTCAGAAATACGAGACTTAAGATTCGTGTTATGCATATCGAATTCAGAAACAGCAAGACTAATTGCTCTAAAAAGTCTTCCATAATCATCTTCAATAATTCCACTTGATTCTATACGAGCAGTTAACATGCCATTGTTTGAAGCGTACTCATCGAGAGTTACAAGCAAAGCAGTTTTGCCAACGCCTCTTAAACCGCTAAATATTATTCCTCTATCAACACGTTGCAAAACAGTTCTTGCAACTAGAGTTTTAAAAATCCTTATATCATCTTCTCTACCCGCAAGCTCTGGAGGTTTGCATCCTGCACCTGGAGTGAACGGATTTTTAATATGCAAAGACAAATCTTTAATATTCATTTCTATAATCACCCCTTTTAAAAGAATTATCTAAACTTTTCTATCTAATCTAAGTATATCTAAACGTATCTAAGTATATCTAATTATATCTAACTATATCTATATAAATCTAATATAGTCAACATTAATCTAACGGTATCTATTCCCCAGAATTTAATCCAAAAACTAAATTTTTACCATGTTAGCATGTGGATCTCTTAAATAAAAATCGTTGAGGCTTAGGTTTTACTCCCAAACCACAACGATTTCGCAAAGATTATTACTCTTTTCGCACAGGAAAAAATCTCGTCTGAAAAAACTATATATGTAATATTTTCTACAGTTCTATAAATAGGACAATAAGACCCATCCGTAAGTTTCCAACTATCATCGAGTTTTTCTACAAGAGGATTCAACTTAGTAATTCGATTATCAGAAAATTCACTTTCACCATAGTGTACTATTTTATAACCTTCAGGAGCTTTTATTTCTGGAAAAACAACATTTGTAATTTTAACATTATTAGGAAATGTATTACTCCAAAAGTATACAATCTTTATCCATTGTCGCCTAGAAAAACGTTGTAAATAAGGCTTCTCGACGGTCTGAAGAAAAAGAAAAATGCAAACGATAATCTGGCGGTGAATTGATGCTAAATTTTTTCTTTTTTATGAGTGTTTTTTGAATTCAAGGGTGTACATATTCAAGGGTGTGTATATCAAAAGTAAGGGGTGTTTTGTTTTTGGTATGGGTTGTGTATGGGCTTCTAGAGTGATGTGTTAAAAACTACTTTTATTTTAAGAAAAAGATTTTGGCTTATAAACCGGTTTTAACAGTAGGGAAACACGTCAGTTGTTTACTGACGTGCTCTCATTGTTAGATTGTGTACTTTCTTTTAATTAACGTTTTGCTTCACTTTTACTCCCGTCCAGGAATGTAAATTCTATTTTTCCATCGTTGTAAATAGTTAGATAGTCAACCATGCTAATCCAAACGTTTTTATCAAATTCTACTAGCATCTCTTGTTTTTCCAAAGTTTCGATAAAATATTCAACCTCATCACGTCTTGCTTGCTTGTCAACAATAATAGTTTTGACTTCTTTAAGCCTTGCTTCTACGGTATTAAACCCGTTCACTAGACTCGTATATTTTTTCTCATACTCATCCTGGTCCTGCAATTTTCGTGCGTTTTCATTGATACAGTTATTGACCTTGTCAGCTACGATGTTGAGTTATTCTTCAAGTTTCAGTTGTTCACTTTCAAGACTTGAAGTATCAAAAACAGTTTTTACCATCTCTTTATGAGTTGCGATTATTTCTTGCTTATCTTTAACAATCATATTTACGCCTTTAATAAACAGCGTTTGAATCTCATCTTCTTTTAAGCGTGGAGTGGCGCAGTGTTCTTCAAACTTGTGACTACACTGCCAGATTCTGGTTCGATACTTATCGGTCGAATGCCATGTTAATGAAACCTTAGCCTTGAACTCTGAAACTATTTATAGGAATCCTGAAACTTTAACCTTGGAACTCTGAAACCTTAGCTTGGAGCATCATACTATTTATTATTGAGAATAAGAAAGCTTACATCTCAAATAACACTTAAAAAATAGCATACAAAAAGATGGCTCTAACATATCGCTAGAGCCATCTTCTAATAACCAATACTCGTTACTTAAAACAAGCGTGCTTACTTATTGTTTTCTTCCATCATTTTCTTCTTACGAAGAATTGCAAGTCCGGCAATCGAGAAACCAAGTGCTGCAAGCAAGCCTGCAAACGACGCCGATTCACCCGTCTTAGGAATCATGCCAATACGCTTTTCAGGCTGCGGCTTAGGAGCTGTCGTCGGTGTTGGAGCCGGTGTCGGTGTCGATGTCGGAGTTGGCGTCGGAGTTGGCGTCGGAGTTGGAGTCGGTGTCGGAGTCGGTGTCGGAGTTGGAGTCGGAGTCGGAGTCGGAGTCGGTGTCGGCGTCGATGCAGAATCTTTCGTGTAAATGGCATACACAGTCATATCACCATTAACTACGCTTTCTCCCGTAAACGTCTCACCCTTACCATTTTCCTTCGTATTCCACTCCTTGAAGGTATAACCGTCCTTCGTTGGATCCTTCGGCATGGACTCATTAGTCAACACATCAGTATTAATAGCCTTACCAGTTTCCACTTTCACTTTTGCATGAGTCTTATCGCCATCCTTGAAAGTAATTGTTCTTTGAATCCGCTTCCACTGAGCGACGTATGTTACGTCACGAGTTACCTTATTCGCAACGGTAGGAGTCCAGCCTGTAAAAACATAATCTGTTCTGCTTGGAGCGGTTCCCTCAAAAGCAGGAGTATCGGAACCCGAAGCAGCTTTGTAAACCTGATCGGTAAAAATTGCTTCGTTGTCAACGCCATCAGTATAAGTTATCGTGTATTCTCTTACAAAGCTTACTTCTATAGTGTGAGGCGATTTTACAGCCTTGAATTCATATGAACCCGAAGCTGTATGTTCGACGGTCTGTTCTACTCCGTCTATCTTCAGCGAAGCTATTATGTATCCTTTGTTGGCTGTAAAATTGTATTTCTGATTTTCTCCGTATGTGACTTCTGTCTTTCCGGCAGGAGTTATCGATCCGCCTTCACCGGCAGTTGCCGTGATAGTAGGATTAAGGTTTGCATAGACCTTATAAATTCGCTTAATTAATGTTGATTCTCCTATAGTCCCCGTTCTGTTTACGGAAATCACATTTCCCGATGTATAAGGAATGCTCTTGTTGTTGTGATCTTTTGAAAATGAATAGAAAACACCTTTGTAATTTCCGTAGTCCTTGTCTTTTAAAAACTGCTCGTACGTCCAATTCTTAAAAACCCAACCTTCTTTTGCAGCGGCAGTGTACTCCCTTACGCCTGTAAGCTGAGGGTCAACTCCACCCGAATTTTTGTGAGTGATAGTTATCGCGGCTGCAGGCGAGCCGTTATCGTCTTTTACAGAATAAACATGCAGCTCTGCGTCTTTTATATACGGTTCCTGCATGTCTATTTCCGTATATTTGTCGGCTTGCTTAGATGCTACCGCATCGCCACCAGCAAATGCCTGCGTAGTTCCAGCTACTACGCCAAACGCTACTACTGTTGCCATCAATAGACCCAGTGTCTTTTTTACTAATGTTCTCATATTTTCCTCCTTATAAATCTAATAATGTTCTTTTTATTGTTTTGAAAAATTGCATAAAAATAGGCAGAAACACATACCTATCCATCAGGTATATATTTCTGCCAATTAAAAAATTCTACGTGAAAATAGACAGAGTTATGCTGTCTGTCTGTTTGTCTGTCAAGGATTTTGTCAGTCTTTTCATGGCTTGCCAACCTTTTATGCTAAGACGTTATTCACAAGCCTTCATTTTTTTGTAAAGTACTCCAAGACCAGCTAAAGATAGCCCCAACGCAGAAAGAAATGCGCCAAGAGAGCTGGATTCACCAGTCTTAGGTAATGTTGATGGTGGTGTTGGAACTTCTTTCAGTTTGTCTACCATCACTATCGTGTTTCCTGTTACAGCTACACCTTTCACTATTGCTTTTCCATTTTTTACTTCAAATGTTATTGCTGTCGCTACTTGATATTTAGCTGGTGCAGATGTTTCTGTGAATGTGTACTTCCCGTCTTTTAATTCAAACTCTGTTACCGTTCCATCTGTTACCCATTTTTTGACTAAGCTTCCATCTGCTTTTGTCAATTGGATAGTTGCGCCCTTAAGATCTTCTCCATTCTCTGTTAATGCTTTCTTAGAAAACTTAACTTTTGTTGGTGTTGGAACTTCTTTCAGTTTGTCTACCATCACTATCGTGTTTCCTGTTACAGCTACACCTTTCACTATTGCTT